>NZ_LT632322.1:1200000-1500000 GCF_900119705.1 Murdochiella vaginalis
GAGGCCGACAGGCGCTGGAGCGCCCGACGGGCGGGAAGAGCTTTCTCTTCCGGTAAAGACTCCACGGCGTGTGCTAAAATGGGCAGCGTCTCTTTCGCGCATTGTTCGGTCTCTAAGAGGCCAAGATGCGATTCAAAAAGAGTCATCTTTTCCACCGCCCGTGAAAGCTGTATGGATACTGCCTGTTTTGAAATTTTTCGCCATTCGGCAATTTCCGAAAGGGAAAGATCATCATAATAATAGGCTTCGCACAGCGCACGCTGCGTTTCGGTCAGCATGAAGCCGTAGACTTCATACAGCAGACCAATCTGTACCGTTTCTTCCATGACATCCTCACTAAAATAGCACCGTTCCACCGGAACAGTGCTATTCTACGCATATTCAATGTGCCTGTCAAGCTTTTTTGTTTGACAGAAAAAATTTCCGTTTCTTTTTTCAGCTGATTACTTTGATAGAAAAAAGCGCCGATTGTCCTTTTTGCGTTGGGCTCAGGAAAAAATGGCATCCACAAAGGCTTCTGCATCGAAGGGGCGAAGGTCTTCCATCTGTTCGCCGACGCCGATAAATTTTACCGGCACCTTGACCTCGAGTTGCAAGGGAAAAACGACGCCACCTTTGGCCGTGCCATCCAATTTTGTAAGCACCAAACCGGTAATGTCCGTTACTTCGTTGAAAGCACGCGCCTGCTGAATCGCATTTTGCCCTGTTGTAGCGTCAAGAACGAGCAACGTTTCCAGGGTTGCCTGCTCGTATTCGCGGGAAAGAATACGATAGATTTTTTCCAATTCCTGCATCAGATTCTTCTTATTATGCAAACGTCCTGCTGTATCACAGATGAGCACATCCGTCCCACGCGCCTTCGCCGCATGAATGCCGTCATACACGACGGATGCTGGGTCAGCGCCTTCTTCTCTTCGCACTATGGCTACATCCGCCCGCCGAGACCATTCTTCCAGCTGATCAATGGCCGCCGCGCGAAACGTATCGGCCGCAGCAAGCAACACGGATTTTCCCTGTCCTTTGAGATAGGCAGCCAGCTTACCGATGGTTGTCGTCTTTCCGACGCCATTTACGCCAATGACCAGAATCACCATCGGACGACCAGCTTGTTCCTGCAGAGCCGTATGCAAATTGGAAGCTAACAGCTTTTCCTTCAAAATTTCCACGAGTCGAAGGCGCACTTGTTGCGGCTCGCGGATTCGTTCTTCCGCCACCACCTCGCGAAGCGTATCAATGACATCCATTGCGGTATCAAAGCCCATATCGGCAGAAACCAGTGCTTCTTCTATTTCCTCAAAGAGATCATCATCAATTGTCGCGCGTCCGTTAAACAAATTGTCCAACGCCCCGCCAAGGCTCTCTCTTGTCTTCTGCAGCCCCTGTTTTAAAAAGTCAAAAAGTCCCATGTTTCCTCCTCTTCATCCGTAAGGAGCATCCGCTATTTACCCGCCTTTCGCACCTCGGCTTCATCTTCAAAATCTGTAAAACGCAAGGATACGATTCGGGAAAGTCCATCCTGCATCGTAACCCCATACAGGGTTTGTGCCAGCTGCATCGTCGACTTGCGATGCGTGATCACGATAAACTGCGTATCATGACAAATGCTCTGCAAGTATTCCACATAGCGCCCGATGTTTGCCTCATCCAACGATGCATCGATTTCATCCAGTATGCAAAACGGGGTCGGATGAATGGAGAAAATGGCAAAGAGAAGTGCCAACGCCGTCATGGAACGCTCGCCACCGGAAAGCAAATTTAAGCTTTGCAATTTCTTTCCCGGCGGCTGTGCTTGAATTTCCACTCCGCAGGTAAGCACATCATCGCCCTCTAAACGCAGATGCGCCTGTCCGCCATGAAAGAGCCGCTGAAAAATGCGATTATACTCTTCATTCATGCGACGAAAGCTTTCGGTAAACATGGTCTCCATAGTCTCATCCAATTCCCGAATGAGTTCTCGAATATCTTTTCGTGACGTGGAAAGATCCGCCATCTGCTGTTTGAGAAAATCCAGCTGTTCCTGCATTTCCTGATATTGTTCAATGGTTTCCACATTGAAATATCCAATTTTAGAGAGTTTTTCCCGAATTTCACGAATCTGTTGGCGAGAGGTATCCACGGGCACAAGGTTTTGTAGGCGCTGTGCCACCATTTCTTCACTGATGTCATATTGAACGCGATAGTCTTCAAGCCATTGCTTACGCTGCGTTTCTTTTTGCTCTTTTTCTATTTGTAAACGGAAAAGTTGATTCTTCTCTTCCTGTACTTGTTCGGCCGTCGTCTGGCGCAATTGCATGCGCTTTTCCGCCTGCTCCTGTCTTCTCTTGTATTCCGCTTCCAGCTGGTCCCATTGCTGCTGATCGGAAGCATTCGCTTCCTGATCACGCTTCTTTTGCGCCTCCCCCTCATCGATCAGCTTTTGGCTGCTTTCCAGGATCCGTCGCGCTTCTTTTTTTTGTTCTTCTCGCAAGATATGTTCCTGTGCAAGAGCTTCGGCCTTTTCTCGATTCTCGGTCAACTGCGCCTGCAATGCCGCAAGATCCCGCGTGAAAAAATCACGTTGATTGCCCAGCACCGCCTGCTCTTTCTCTTTACCTTGCATCGCCTTTCGCTGCTCTTCTTCGCGATCCTGCAACGCTTTCCATTGCACGAGAGCTTTTTCATGCTGCTCCTTTAAGGATCTTTCCTCTTCGGCGATTTCTTCCGGTAACGTGGCGAGTGTTTCCGAAAGCAAATGATTCGCTGCCTGTTGCTCGCGTTGTTTGTCGGAAAGCGTCATGCGCAAGGCTTCCAATGCTTCGCGCTGTGTGCGCTCTTCTTCCTGTTGCTGTTGCAAAAAATGAAGAAGCTCTTCGCGCTTTTCCAGTGCCTTTTCCCTCTGCGTCTGTGTCTTTTTCCAGGTGTCCTCCAACTCCTGAAGACGCTTTTCTTTCTCGGCAAGACGCATTTGTAAATCGCTCAGTTCTTTATCGCGGTTAATCAGCGACGCGGCATTGAGATGATGCACAATACCACCGACCATGGACCCCCAGGTGTTCACCACATCCCCCTCGAGGGAAACGACGCGGTTTCGTGCTTTTTCGCGGTGCGAAACACGTATGGCGTCATCAATCGTTTTGACAAAAGTGGTGCGTCCTAAAAAGTGGGAAACAATCCCCTTTAGACGCGCATCATATTGAACCGCCTGTGTTCCATTACATAGCGCTTCTTTGGCGTTGGATATCACCGGATCGAAGCCTTCAATGCGATCCAGCGGAAGAAACGTGACGCGTCCCAGTTTTCGTTCTTTGAGCAGAGAAATGAGTGCTTTGGCATCCTGTTCGCTTTCCACGACCACATTTTGCAAAGCACCGCCCAGAGCCACTTCCACCGCGGTTTCATAGCCTTTTTCCACCTGCACGAGATCTGCCAACGGTCCTATGAGACGTGCCTTCACATTGGATTCCCGATCGGCAAGCTTCAACAAATTCTGCACGGAACGCTGATAACCTTCATACTGCTGCATGAGCGCACGAAGCATTTTTTCCTGGGAGACGAGGCTCGCTCGTTCCGCTTCATCCGTACGTTTCGTTTCGGCCAGCTGATCCGCCTCATCCAACAGACGGCGCACATCTTCTTCACATGCAGCAAGCGCAGTACGTGTCTGGGATTGTACCTGTACATATTTCTCTAAGAGCGCTTCCTGTTGCTTCTTTTCTTCCAGCAAGGAGGCTACTGCTGCATTCAGTTCTTCTGTACGTGCCGCCTGCTCGCTCTGTTTTTTATGCAATTCTTCTCTGGCTTTTTCCGCTTCTTCCCGACGATAACGCAATACCGAAAGCGATTCCTGCAAGCGATGCACTTGCTCTTCGGCATGCATGCGCTGCTTAGCGAGATCCGTATCGACGTTCTCATCGTCTTTTGAGAGGCCGGCAATAGCCTCTTTCACTTGTCGTAAAGCCTCTGTGAGGCGCTTTTCTTCTTTTTCTTCTTCCTGAATTTTTTCTTTTACCGCTTGTGCATGATTCTTTGCCGCCTCTTCCTCGGCTTCCAAGCGCGTTAGATCCTGACGATAAAACTGGATTTTTTCCTGCGCGACACTACGACGGGTTTCTTCCTGCTGCATATCCCGTTCTCGTCTTTGTTTTTGTTCCAGTAACACACTGCGTTTTTCTTCCCATGCCTTTAAAAACGATTCATAAGGCTGCAATTCCTGTTCAAGAGCTTCCTGTTTCTGTTGCAGCCCCTGCAGATTTTCGGAATGCAGCGCGAGATCGGCATCCACCTGAGAAATTCGCTCCTCTGCCGCATCCAGCTGTGTTTTTAATAGAGAAAGCTCATGCTGATCCAATGCCTGCATCAACCGTCTGCCCGTCTTGGCATTCTCCGCTTGACGTTTCATGAGGCGTGCTTCCTGCTCTTTAATATGAATATCCTGCTGCACGGCTTCCAGTTGCCGTTCTGTGCGCTCCAAGCGTTGTTCCGATTCCGTTTTTTTATATTTATAACCGGCAATACCGGCCGCTTCCTCAAAGACACTGCGACGGTCCTCGCTTCGTGTGCTGAGAATTTCGTCGATGCGTCCCTGTCCAATAATGGAATAGCCTTCTTTTCCTACGCCCGTATTTAAAAACAACTCATGAATATCTTTTCGGCGCACCTGTTGGGAGTTAATAAAATATTGTCCCTCCCCATTTCGATACACTTTTCGGGCAATACTGACCTCGTCATACGGCAGAGGAATCTCGCCATCCGTATTCTCGAATACCAGGACAACTTGCGCCAGGTTCATAGGCGCTTTCTTTTCCGTGCCATTGAAAATGACGTCTTCCATTCGACTGCCTCGAAGTGCTTTGGCGGACTGTTCCCCCAACACCCATCGTACCGCATCTGACAAATTGGATTTTCCGGATCCATTTGGGCCGACAACAGCGACGAAATCATCATGAAATTGTAATGTGGTTTTTTCGGCAAAGGATTTAAATCCGTATAGCTCCAAGCTTTTCAGTCGCACTGCGCCAACCTCATTTTCTTTTGCTCTGTCTCTTCCCCATCGTGGGGAACGGAAAATGTCTCTCCGCTTAATGCATATTCTTGTTTAAAAGCATGAGCGCCGCATGAGCCGCTTGCGCCTCAGCACGCTTCTTGCTTTTGCCGGATCCTTCCGCAATGCGCTTCCCGTTGATCTCCACTGCCACACGAAAGGTTCGTTGATGGGATGGACCGCTTTCCTCCAGAACCACATAGTCCTGGGAAAGGCCGTGACGTAATACATAACGATGGAGGGCTGATTTCGCATCGGTATCGATGCTCGATGCTTCCAGCTTTCCGTGCATGTCCTCCAATTTTTGCACAAACCAGGAGGATAAAAAGTTCATGCCCCCGTCTAAATAAATTGCGCCGCAAAGGGCTTCAAATGCATCCGCCAGTAAGGAAGGCTTCTCTCTTCCGCCTTGCATTTCTTCGCCATGTCCTAACTGTAGAAGGGAATCGATTCCTATCTCGCGACCAATCTCGGCAAAAGACGCCTCACAAACCGCTAAAGCACGTTTGCGCGAAAGTTCGCCTTCCGGATCCTTCGGGTAGCGCCGAAAAAAGTGGTCGGTGGTGATCAACTCCAACACCGCATCCCCCAGAAATTCTAAACGCTCATTGCTCTCCGCTGCTTCGTTCGGTCGTTCGTTCAGAACCGAACGATGGATCATCGCCTGCTGCAACAAATCCGGATGTTGAAAGCGATAGCCAAGCCGCTCTTGAAAATGATCAAGATTCGATTTGGACATGACTTTCCTCCTTATCGGCATTGCCGCTTTCGGCAAAGCGATGCGCTATGGTCTCAATTACGCCGCTTTCGGCGAAATCGAGAGCCTCTGCAATGGCCAGGGCAAACGTCTCTGCGGTGGAATTGCCATGAGCCTTATAAATTGCTTTCCGCGCCCCAAGCAGCGGCGCCCCACCATGTGCGCGATAGTCCAAAGCACCGAATGCCTGTTTCAAATTCTTTTTTATCAGAAGCCCGCCAAGCTTGGTTTTGGCATTGGAATAAAGCACATTTTTCAGTGTCTGCAGAGCAAATTTTGCCGTTCCCTCCATCGATTTTAAGGCGATGTTGCCTGCAAAGCCGTCTGCCACCAGCACGTCACAATCCGCAAAAAGAATATCTCGCGCTTCCACATTGCCTACGAACCGCAAATCGCTCTCCTCAAGGAGACGATGCGTTTCGACCGCACGTTTATCACCCTTTTCCGCTTCCTGCCCGACATTAAGCAGTCCGACTTTCACTTGGCTCTTGCCAAGCGCTCTTTCGGCATAGGCAGCGCTGATCTGTGCAAACTGCAAAAGCATCGCAGGCGTCGTATCCATGGTGGCCCCTGCGTCGGCCAGCAAAATGCCGCCGTTCACATGCGGAATGGTCGGCACCAGACACATGCGTTCCATGCCCGTAATCCGTTTCGTCAGAAAATAGCCACCGGCCAAAAGAGCGCCGGTACTGCCGGCCGAAAGTAACACATCCCCATCGGCATTCAGACGGGAAAAAGCAAGTACAAGGCTCGATTGTTTTTTTCGCCGTATCGCAAAAACGGGCGATTCGTCATTGGTAATGGATACATCGGTATCCACAATTTCCACCTGTCGAAGATCCTTTAATGTCGGCGAGAGAACGGAGGAAGGGCCGACAACTACGCAGGAAAAGGCACGATGGCTCAACGCCGATCGAATGGCCGAAGCGACCATTTTGGGGCCGGCATCCGAGCCGAGCGCATCAATAATCAATTTTGTCATCCACACCTCCCTTGCCCTTGTGGTTTCCTCTTGGACAGATTCCGCTATCATATCCTTTGTGAGAAAGAAAAAACAAAAAAAGGTGCGGAATACTTCCCGCACCTTCGGTTATTCACCGATTTGAATGACTTCTTTGCCGTCGTAGTATCCGCAGTGCGGACAAATGTGATGCGGTAATTTTGCTTCGCCGCAATTCGGGCACTTTACCGTCGCATAAGTCGTTAAACGATAGGAAGAAGCTCTTCTTTTGTCTCTTCTTTGCTTTGACGTTTTTCTCTTTGGTACGGCCATAGGAACACCTCCTTCTTCCTAAAATAATTTATGATGAACACATGAATTATAAACGGGCCACAGAGGCTTGTCAACATTTTTCCCGAAGGAGCCGAGCTTGACTGCACATTTTGTGACATCAAGATTTCCAATTCACTCCTTGTTTTTTCTACATGTCAGAAGAAACGCGGAAAAGGGCTGTCTTCGGTATAGCTGTCTTCGGTATAATAGTAGACAAGTTCATCCTAATAAGCATTACCAAGCAGGGAACAAACACCTTTCCAAAAGGAGAAAAGCATGCGCACTTCCCCCTACAACGCCTGTGGCATCATCTGCGAGGCTAATCCGCTTCATGCCGGTCATGTCCGCCTCATTCAACAGGCAAAAAAACAATATAGCACCATTGTCGCTGCAATGTCGGGCGCCTTTATGCAACGAGGGACGCCGGGCTTCGTAGACAAATGGTCTCGTGCGCAATTTCTTCTTCGCCACGGCGTGGACCTCGTGATTGAGATTCCGCAGGCATATGTGCTGCAAAATGCAGATCTATTTGCGCGCGGCGGTGTAGAAGCGCTTTCTGGTATTCCAGCTGTCAGCGCTCTTGCGTTCGGTGTCGAGGAACAAGCGAATGCTTCTATTCGTCCTCTGCAAAGCGATGCGGTGCAACAGGAAATTCGCCGACTTCTACAAAGCGGATCAGCCTATCGTCGTGCGGTGGAGATTGCTTCCGGCGGACTTTCCCTTCCCAATCAGATCTTGGCGGTTCAATATGAAAAAGCCATGCGCGATTTGCATCTTTCCTGGCGGACGCTTCGTCTTTCGCGGCCGGCACTTGATGCCGAAAAATCGCCGTCCGCCACTGCTTTACGCCATGATTTGCAAGAGGCGATGGAGAAAATGAATGGTGACACCTCGCCCGAGCGTCTGCTTTCGATTTTGCAAAACGATAACCGTTTCAGCGGTCTCGAAGAAAAAGAAAACCTCGTTCGTTGTCGTCTCGGCGAATCTCTCGAGCCTCTTCTTCCGCTTTGCCGTGCGCTGCTTCTTCTGGACAAGCTTCCTCTTTCGCGTTCTCCTCAGTATGAGGAAGGCATGGATCGTCGGTTCCTCAAGGCCCTGCAGAATGCCGCAACGATGGAAGAAGCCTTCTCATTCGCTTCCAACAAGAGGCAATCCAAGGCACGCTATCGCCGTCTGGTTTTGACCACTTTATTGGGCATCGAGAAATTCTCACTTGTGCACATCGACTACGTTCGTCCGTTGGCGTTCAATACATCCGGCGCGAAGCTTCTTCGAGAGGTCCGCCTTCCGGTATATCAAAAAACGCCCGCTGCAAAAGAGCGGACGTTTTCTCCCCTGTTTTTGATCGATCAGAAGGCCCAGCGCCTATATGAATGGCTTAAAGGGCTGGAAAATTTGGATCTTTTGCAGACGTTTTATCATACGCATTAAGAAGCGGTCGAACGATCGAAAGATCGCCTTCAAAGGGATATGCCACGCCATCTATGCGCATTTTGGGCTCGTTGCCCTTGCCGAGAAGTAGCAACACACATTTTTTGCCTTTCCGTACCTGTTCGGTAGCATACGTCATCGCTCGTGCAATGGCCTCCCTGCGGTCATCTACCGTCTCCACCGGCGTGTGGACAATCGCCTCCTGAATATCGTGATAAATCGCCGGCAATGGTTCAAAATTCGGATCCTCCATGGTGAGCAGAATTCGATCGGCATAGCGGTCCGCAATTCGTCCCAGGTCTTTACGGCGATTAAGTCCCTTTCCCCCGGCAGACCCGAACACGGCGATCACTTCGTGCTTAGGATATTGCTTTTTCACCGCAGAAAAAATGGCTTCAAAACTGACTCCGTTATGAGCCAGGTCAACAATAACCGTAATGCGCCCGTCCATAGAGCGAAGTACGTCCATTCTTCCCGGCACATGCATTCCATCTAAGGCGGAGGGAACTTCTGAAAGATCTACCCCCACAGTTCCAGCCATAGCTGCCGCCACTAAGGCGTTCTGCATAGCGTATGGTCCGATTTCCGGCAGATGCAACGTGACGGTTTCGTCCTTTGCCTGGAGCGAAAAAGCGATTCCTTCTTCGGAAGGTAAGAGTGTCGCTGTCATATCGGCATTGCTTTGGTCGTGAACGCCCACATGGTAAATTTTTCTACATGAAGACGCCGCGCTTTCGATTTCGGCAAGATGGTCGCTTTCTAGGTTGATCAGAGCCTCGTCCGCCTGTGAAAACAAGGAAAGCTTGGACTGAAAATAATCGGTAAAGCTGGGATGCTCGATGGGCGATACGTGATCCGGTGAAATATTGAGAAACGCAGCAAGCGCAAAATGCAGGCCGGCCGTACGCTCATACTTTAAGGCTTGCGAGGACACCTCCATAACGACGTCATGCAGACCGTTCGCAACGCAGCGTGCCAGAAGCGCATACAATTCAAAGGGCTCCGGTGTGGTCAATACACTTGACTGTTCGTCTGTGCCGTCAAACATGGAAATGGAGGACATAAAGCCGACAGGTGGAAGGTTTCGTTTCACATAGTGCGCATTTAAAATTGTGCGCAAATACCAAGCGGTAGAGGTCTTTCCCTTTGTCCCCGTAATGGCGAAAAGACGGAGGGCATCCTGTGGGTTGCCATAAAAGAGACGCGCACAGGGAGCAAGAACATGACGCATATTATCCACCAGAATGCAGTCGGCGTCCACTTGATACGCTTGCTCGGACACATAGGCGACTGCTCCGCGATGCAGCGCTTCTTCCAAATATGCCTTTTTAAAATTTTTTCCCTTGCAAAAAAAGAGCGTTCCTGCCGTCACCTTCTTGGAATCGTAAGCAATTGCTTGAATCGGTCGATCTTTTTGGGCACCTTCAAGCACATGCTCGCCCATGGCCTGCTGTAATGAAAATAAGGTAACCGTCATAGTTCCTCCTAAAACGAAACGTCAAAACAGAAAAAAGGACGGCACGCGCCGTCCTTTGTCTCTCGGTTTTTCCAGTTTACTTCAATTCGTCGCGATTATGCCCAAGCTCGGTAATGACAGAGTTGAGATTTTCCTGTGTGTTGGCCAGCAACTCATCCACATAAGCAAACACGCTCTGGCGGATTTGCTGCGACTGCACCTTAGCCTGCTCCAGCAAAGCCTCTCCGCGTTTTGTAGCTTCTTGGGTAATACGATGCTCGTTGACCAGCTCATTAAAGCGCTTCTGGGTATCCTGATCCGATTCGGCCGCACGCTGCTTCGCCTGATCAAGAAGCTGTTGCGCCTGATCATTGGCTTCCTGCAAAATGCGATCCCGCTCATCGTTCACCCATTTCGCCTGACGAATCTCTTCCGGCAGACTGGCACGGATTTCTTTAATGATCTCAAAAACCGTATCGGGGTCAATCGCTACTTTCTTAGAAAGAGGGATGCTCGACGCATCATCCATCTCATCTTCGAGCTCTTCAATCAATTGTAAAATATCCATGGCTTCCTCCTGATGAATACGCCTTACCGAAATTTTTCTTGCAGTCTTCTCGCAACATTTTCGGTCACCATGCCCGAAACATCTCCGCCGTAGCTGGCAACCTCTCGCGCAAAACTGGAGCTGACATAAGAGTAATTTTTGTCCGTAAAAAGGAAAATCTCTTCCATTTCCGGATATAACGAGTGATTCAGCAAAGATAATTGCCGCTCGTAAAGAAAATCCTCCTCGTTGCGAATCCCGCGAACAACAGCATCCGCCTTTTCTTCCCGGACAAAATCCACTAAAAGTCCGGAAAATAATTTTACGGTAACATTGCTGTAATCATACATCAGTTCTTCAATCATTTCAATTTTTTCCTGTGTCGTAAACAGCGCCGGTTTCTCCTGATTGATCAGCACGCCTACGACGACCGTATCGAACAGATTGGCTGCGCGATAGATGACATTCAAATGTCCCTTTGTGACCGGGTCAAAACTGCCCGGAAAAATGACTTTCATGATTCCTCCTTGAACACGCGAATACGCTTGCGTCCATACATACGATCGAAAAGCAGCACAAAACCACAATACGTGCTTGATGGCTCTTCCTCTCCTTTCGCGGGAGCAGCCGATTCCAGAATAATCAGTCCGTTCGGTTTCACGCGATGAAGACGACGGAGCATGGCCATCGCCTCTTCCTCCATATGATAACCGAATGGAGGATCAAGATAAACATAATCATAACAACCTGACCAACCGGCAATCACTTCTCGATAATCGCGAACAAAGACGACACTTTGCTCTTCCCAAGCCGCTTTGCGGATGTTTTCCCGTAAAATTTTCGCCATGCTGTGCGATTTTTCGCCGAATACAACATGTCTTGCGCCACGAGAAAGAAATTCAATGCCAATCTGTCCGGTGCCGGCGAAGAGATCCAATACATCCGCATCTGCTTTCAACGGTTGTAGCACGTTAAATACCGCCTCTTTGATTTTATCTTCGGTCGGTCGGGTGCGGTCCTTCTTTCCCGGTGACAATAATTTCATTCCTCTATTTTTTCCCGTGATGACATGCATATCGATTCTCTTTTCTTTTTGTCTTCTATGATTTTTCTCATACTCAATTAAGAGTAACTTGTCGAATACGCTCCATCCGTTCCCTAATTCGCTCTCTCAAAGGCGAAGGCAATGCTTCCAGCCGATCGAGCGGAACCTTCTGTGTCTGAAGCCACCGGGCGCTTTGTGCAAGAGCCTCTTGCCATTTTCGTTGGTCTTCATCAGAAAGGGTCAGGCCGTGCTGGCGTGTGCCTAAGCGATCCCCACTTCCGCGCAAACGCAAATCGGCACGAGCAATCTCCCAGCCATCCAACGTTTGTTCTAAAACGCGCAGGCGCTGCTTATTTTCTATACTGGACGAATGAAGCATTAGAATGCAATAGGCATTTTCCTGCCCCCTGCCCACACGTCCGCGAAGCTGATGAAGCTGTGCCAGACCGAATCGCTCCGCTTCGGCGATCATCATCACGCCGGCATTCGCAACATCAATGCCGACCTCAATAACCGTCGTAGCAATCAAGAGGTCGCTTTTGCCACGATAAAAGCGATCCATCACTTCGCGCTTGCTCTCCGACGACTGCTTTCCCGTGAGAGTATCGATGACAACTTTTCTTCCTACCACGTTTTCTTCTTTTTTCATCACGGCACGAACTCGTTTTTCGGTTTCCGTAACGGACCAATACTGTTCGTTATCCTCGCCGCTTTCAATAACGGGACATACAATATAGACCTGTCTCCCCTTCACAATTTGGCGAGCAATGGCATGATAACACGCTTTCTCCGAGCGACGATCCACGATGCGAGTGGTGATGGTTCCCCTTCCCGGCGGTTTTTCATGAATGCGCACCAGCTCCAGATCTCCCCATTCCACCAAAGCTAATGTGCGCGGAATGGGCGTGGCGCTGAGCACCAACGTATTGAGCTGCTCTGATTTTTCCTGCAGACGAGCACGCTGGCGTACGCCGAAACGATGCTGTTCATCGGTAATCACCAGCCCCAGGCGAGAAAAGCGGACGCGATCCTGAAACAGCGCATGCGTGCCGAAAAAAATGCCCGGCTTCGTTCCTTTCGCCGCCGCATCCATTTTTTTTCGCGCTTCTTCTGTTGTGGATCCCGTCAACAGATAGACGGGCTGTGTAAAAAAGGAACGTGCTTTTTCCGCATGTTGGCGTGCCAACACTTCACTGGGCGCCATAAAGGCCACATGATAGCCGTTTTCTAAGGCACATTCCGCCGCCAGGAACGCAACGACGGTTTTCCCCGAACCGACATCGCCTTGCAACAGCACATTCATGGGCGACGGAGCACAAAGTCGCTCTTGTAAGAGCATGACGGCATTTTTCTGTGCGTTTGTAAGAATAAACGGAAGCCTTGCCATGGCCTTGGTCAGATTGCAAGGGCGCATGGAGACGCTTTGTTTTGTATGTTTGGAACGCTCCCAAAAATGGCGCACAAGGGTTTCTTCCAAAGCCTCCCGATTTTGCCATTCCTCGCGTGCCGCATCCAATTCTTGCATTGATGTTGGAAAATGGAGTGCTTTCAAAAGATCATACAAGGGACGCCAACCGGCTTTTATGCGCCAGCTTGAAGGGTAGGGATCTTCCACCTGCGAAAGAAGGGAGAATGCTTGTTTAACGGCATCTCGACGTGCATTTTGCGACAGACCGTCCGTTAAGGAATACTGTGGAAACAGCCCAAGAAAGTTCTCTTTCCCTTCTTTTTCCGTTTCTGCCTTTGCGAGAAGAGGATCGAAAAGCACATGATTTGCCTCACGATAGGTACCATAAAAATAAAAGGAATCTCCCACCCGAAGATTCCTTGTAATATAGGGCTGATTGTGCCAAACGACCGTAAGGCTTTCCGAATCATCCGCAACGCTCGCACGAACGATGGTACGTCGCCCGCCGAGACGAACCGGACGGTAGATACGCGTAAGGCGCGCAAAAACAACCTGTTTCAAGCCATCCGATAAGGCGGAAATGGCACAGACATGACGACGGTCTTCATAGCGAAAGGGCAAAGCATAAAGCAACTCCTCCACCGTAGTGATGCCCAGTCGGCCAAAGCTTTCCGCTTTCTTCGGTCCCACGCCTTTTACGGCCGTAATCGGTGTGCTCATTCCAGAGAAAAGATATATGTGTACACCGGCTGATCACCATGGAGAAATTCCACTTCACAGTCCGCGAAGCGAGAGGTAAGCACATCATGAAGTTCTTGCGCCTTATTCGGATCCGCATCCTTTCCGACGTAAACGGTGATAAGAGTATGCTCCGGTTTTCGATACGTTTCCACCAGGCGTTCGACCAGCGATTCGTCCTGTGTATCGGTTAAGACAATCTCGCCATTCATCAGGCCGATGCGGTCGCCGGCTTTCATCGTAAGTCCATTCATTTCTGTGTCGCGCACGGCATACGTGACCTGGCCGGTCATGACTTCTCGAAGACTCGCCGTCATCTGCTCTTTATTCACTTCGGCATCCGCAGTGTCATCAAAATGAAATAGTGCCATCACGCCTTCCGGCATGGATCTTGTCGGGATGACCACGACCTTCTTTTCCGTTAACTCATGGACCTGCTCTGCAGCCAAAATAATATTCTTATTGTTTGGCAGAATAAAAACGGTTTCTGCCGGTACCCGTTCCACCGCATCCAGCAAATCCTTTGTTGACGGGTTCATCGTCTGACCACCGGAGACCACTTCGTTAACCATCATATCGCGAAACAGCGAGCGGAAGCCTTCGCCCATGCAGACAGCGACAAAGCCGAAACGAGACAGCGTTTGGGGCTTGGAGATCGGTTCAAACACATTCGCTTGCTTTTCTTCTTTTTCGCTCTGTAATAAGGCATGGCGGCGCGTGGAAATCACATGAATTTCCGTTAAATCCCCGCGTTTGTCTTGACTATTGATAAGTTTAACCGGCACGTCTGAATAGGCCTCGACAAAAAAGCCATCTTCCGTCTCACTAATGCTTTCCAGTACACCGTAATGTTCCAAATGGCGCAAGAGACGTTCCCGTTCAATATTATTGATCCGGAAGGACACAAAATATGCTTTTTCCGATTTTAATGCCTGTTCTCGTCCCCGTGCGGTGGACTCCACCTGTGGAAGTTGCGTTTTTGACTGCTCTAAAAGCGTGTGCAGATCCTCGCCGGAAAGAGCTTGTACAAATCCGCAAAATAAATAGACCAAACCTTGACCGCCGGCATCCACCACGCCTGCCTCTTTCAATTCGGCGAGCATGTCCGGAGTCTGCTGCAGCACATGATTGGCATAACGTAGAATGTCCTTCAAAAAGGCAACAATATCGCTGTATTCGTGTTGATTTTGGATGGCAAACTCACTCATCGCCCGAGCGACAGTAAGGATAGTTCCTTCTGTCGGCTGCATGACCGCTTTATAGGCTTTTGCACGCGCCGATTCCAGAGCATCCGCAATGTCCGACAGGAGAATGACTTCTTTTCCCTTTAATGATTGTGCTAATCCGCGACAAAGCTGAGAAAGAATAACGCCTGAGTTGCCGCGCGCTCCCATGAGGGAACCGTTACCAAGAGCTTTTGCCATGGCCTGGATACTCTCGGGCGCATTACTGACCGCTTCCGCAGCCGATTTCATGGTTAGGCTCATGTTTGTCCCCGTATCGCCATCCGGAACGGGAAAAACATTGAGCGCATTAACTTCTTCTTTATGTTCATCAAGAAGACGACAAGCTTGTAACAGGCCTTCTCGAAAAACGGTTGCTTCCATTCGTTCCACATTGTCCCCCTTATACACGCAATCCCTGTACCAAAACATCGACAGAGCGAACGGTAAGATTGGTTTTGGACTCCACATTGTAGCGCACGGTATCGATGATATTTTCAGCTACCATGGACAAGCGCATGCCTGCCTCTAAGATCACGTGCAATTGAATAATAATTCCTTGCTGCTCATCGGCGAACACGCGTACGCCGCGACTCATATTTTCCAAACGAAGCAAGCGATAGATATCATCTTTCGGACCGCGTGCCGCCAAGCCGACCACTCCATAGCATTCCATGGCAGCCTGTACCGCAATGCGCTCGATGACATCATCTTCTATTGTTACGTTACCAAACTCATTGACAATTGTTAAAGACATGACTCCTCCTTTATCGGCAACGTGTTCTCTCACGTTCCTTGATTATACCATAATCGTACGCTTCCTTCGCACTGCCCCGAGAGGAAAGGCAAAGCAAGAAGGATTTTTCGGAATCATTTGCGACTGTAAACGCATTTTGTTATAATACCCATGTTCATTTACATGGAAGAGCAGGAGGAAAGTCATGTCGAGAGTTTGTGCAATTTGTGGAAAAACCAAAGCAGCCGGTAATAAGGTTACCTTTTCGCATAGAGGTATTCGTCGTACGTGGACGCCGAACTTGCGTCGCGTACGTGTTTACGATGAGAACGGTACGCCGAAGCGAATCTATGCCTGCACGCGTTGCTTGCGTTCCGGCTTAGTAAATCGCAACCGACCGAACGCCGACTATATCGAAGAGTCTCCGGCAGAAGAGACCGTCGTTCAAGAGGAAGTCGTAGAACAAGCGGTCGAAGCGTAACCACCCGATGTAAGCGGCTTCGATCCGGGTTAGCATTGCAATGAAAAGCCCCCTATGCTGTATTGCATAGGGGGCTTTCTTGTATCTTTGACGTCGGAGAAGGCTTCACTTTTTATCTTGCTCCTTCGCTTCGGTAAAGGATGCGCGCGCTACGTCCCGAGATTGAATGCAAAAGACGCCGCAGCCTGTATCACTTTCAATGCGCACTTCATTATTCGATTCCAAAACATGATTGGACACCGCCAGTGAAGATCCTGCACGAAGCGTAGTGTGTGTGATCGAATAGTCGAATCCTTTTAAAGTCAGTACGCTCTCGCCGGAAAAAAGCAGAAACGACGTATACCAGACAGGAGAACGAAGAGGCAAAGAATATACACCGGGCACAAGATAACGAATGACATTGTTTGCTGTGTACTGCACTACAGCCATGCCTTGTTCTTCAAAGCGCTTCATCAGCGCTAAATTCACCATGGTATGATCCATCCTCGAACCGGCGCCACCAAAAAGAAGAACACGCTCTGCTCCCCGTTGGAAGCAATAAGCAAGCGCCAGTTCCGTGTCGGTTTCATCTTTTCGCACCGGATAACGAAGGACTTTTCCCTTTTCTATGTACTCCTGAACAAAAGGATGGGAGTATGCGAAAGAAGAAGAGTCAAAGTCTCCTACAAGAAGGTCTGCTTGTAGACCCAGACGAAGTAGAACATCAAATCCCCCATCTGCAGCAATGATGGTATCTACTTCATCCAATTTCCGACGTATAAAAGAATCCGACGGAAGACTCTCCCCTGCTGCGATCACAGCGGCATAGTTCATCGCTGAATATGCTCCAAAAACATTTTTGCCGACTCTCCAGTATGCGCGCCGAACACTGCAGAGCCGGCCACGATCCAGTCACAGCCCGCTTCTAACACCGCATCGACATTATCCAAATGGATGCCGCCGTCCACTTCCAAGATAATGTCTTTTCCAGATTCATCAATGCATTTTCTTGCTTTACGTATTTTTTCCATCATGGACGGGATGAAAGACTGCCCGCCGAAGCCGGGATTTACGCTCATAATGAGAATGAGATCCGTCTCTGGTAAAACCTCTTCCAACACGGAAACCGGTGTTGCCGGATTCAGTGCGACGCCGGTTTTCATTCCCAGACGATGAATCTCCTGTAGAGCCTGATAACAGTGCGTAACAGCCTCCCAGTGGATGGTTAACAGATCACATCCCGCTTTTTGAAAGGCAGGAAAAAGATGCGAGGGTTCTCTCACCATTAAATGCGTATCAAAAAAAAGAGAGGTGTGCGGGCGCATTTTTGCAAGAAGCGCAGGTCCGAAAGTAATGTTTTCGACAAATTGGCCGTCCATGACATCCAGATGCAAATGCGTTACTCCCGCCTTTTCCAAAACGTCGATTTCGCGATCCAGTTGATAAAAATCCGCTGATAAAAGCGAAGGAGACAATTGACGATCCATTCCCTTTCCTTTCTTGTTACCGATCGCCCTTGACAGGCAATCCACCCTTTTTCAATCCTCCTCGAAGCGGGGAGAATATGTTAACGAGCCAGGCGCTTTTCGATTTCCGCATATAGCGTGAGATAGGATTCATACCGTCCCGCTGCAATCTCGCCCCTCTCCACGGCTTGTTTTATCGCGCATTGCGGTTCTTTGCGGTGGGAGCAATTGCGAAAGCGACAAAGCTCTTTTATTCGTGCCATCTCAGGAAATGCGGCTGCCAATTCGGAGACATCCGTAAAATCCCGCAAATCCAAGGAGGAAAACCCGGGCGTGTCAAAAATGAACGTCTCTTCGCCCAACGAAAAGAGCCGGCTGGTCCGCGTTGTTTGTTTTCCGCGCGCCGTTTTTGCACTGAGTGCACCGACAGAAATCGACTCTTCTCCGCTCAGTCTTCGTATCAGCGTAGATTTTCCCGCTCCGGACGGACCGGCAATTGCCGTCATGCGTCCTTGCAGGGCTTGCTCAAGGGCGTCCATTCCTTCGCCGTGAAGGGCATCGACGAAGAAGATCGGATATTCTGTCGGTCGATACCGGCTTTCCCATGCATCGCGCAAACTAGCAGTCGTTCGATCCAGCTTATTAAAGCAAAGCAATACCGAAAAATGACGTTTTTCCAAAACCGCCAGCAATTTATCCAGCTGCAGAGCGCTCACCATCGGCTCCACCAGCGTCTCCACCACTAAAACCTGATCCACATTCGCAACAGGCGGGCGAAGAAGGCGATTCTTGCGAGGAAGCACTTCAGTAATGATGGCTTCTTCGTCCTGGTCGCTTTTCGTCCAACGAACATAATCTCCAATCATCGGTCGAAGACCATTGTCGCGAAAAACGCCCCTCCCCTTCGCAAAGAGCGTACCTGTCCATGTGACATCATGTCCTGGCGCCAATTCGTATCGATCTTTCTCTGCCGAAATAATATGTCCTTCGGGCACATTTCCTCCTTACCGCACCGTATGCATTATTCTTTGGATGGCTTGTTCACGGTGTTGGCTTCCGCCAAGACACCGTCAATATAGATGGAAAATTGTGCTCCCTCCATCGCTTCCACGGATGCGGAAATATAGCCTTCGCTATTGGCATCAGAGGCACGGAAGGTCTTTTTAAACACCGGCTCCTCGCGCGATTCATTCAGATCAAAAATCGTCACTTCAAAGGTTTCCTTTCCTGCCGGCGGATAAATCCGCGTCTTGTAAATCATCTTTTTCGATGCGTTGTTTTGGGTGGATGTCGCCTCTTCTCCCATGGACACCGTGATGGAGATCGCGCTATTTTTCTCGACCTGTGTGCCGGCAGCAATGGATTGAGAAATGACGGTGCCGGAAGGATAGGTGCTGAAAGAAGTATTGAGCTTTTCGAGCTTCAATCCCGCCTCATTGATGGCGGCCAACGCCTGATTTTGCGTCTTGTTGATCAAGACCGGCACCACCGTCATAACAGCTTCCTTGCCTTTGCTTACAATGAGAACCACGCGGCTTCCGCTCTCCGCCTCCGATCCCACAGAAGGCTCTGTCCCCACCACCTGGTTTTTCGCAAAATTCTCATCAAAGGCCATTTTCGTTTGTCCGAGCCGGAAGCCTGCTTCCTGCAACAGTTTTGTGGCTTCTTCCACGCTTTTTCCACTCACGTCGGGAACCGTTTTTCGTTTCTTTCCGGAACTGACCACGAGATTAACAGTCGTCCCTTTTGGTACGGACGTACCGCTCATGATGCTCTGATCAATAACGATGCCTTCTTCCACCTCTTCATCCGGGCGTCTCTCGGTCACCACGCCTTTGAGATTGCTCATTGCCAGCTGATCTAAAGCATTTTTTTCTTCTAAATTGATCACTGCCGGTACCATAGCAATTTGATTCTGCTCATTTTTCTTCTTCTGATACAGGAAAAATGCCAGAAGAAGCACCAGGGTAATCACGGAAACGGCAATAAGCGAAATGGTGCGCAAACGGAATCGATTGGTTTTCCTCGGCTGCGGGCTCATCGCTCCACGACTTTGATACACCGCTTCCGGCACCGGCTCCACCGGCCTCGGCTTTTCCGCATAACGAACAGCAGCCGTAGGAAGAGACATGGTGTCGTCAAAGTCATTGTAATTATCCAGCGCATCCGCCAGATCCTCGGCAGAACTATACCGATCTTTCGGATTCTTTTCCAAGCAGCGCAAAATAATGCGATTCAGGCCCGGATGCAGGGACGGATTGCGTTCGATGGGAGCAACCGGCTCTTCTTGAATCTGCTTCATGGCGATGCCCACCGAAGTCTCCGCATCAAAAGGCACCTTGCCCGTCGCCATCTCATACATGACAACCCCAAGCGAGTAAATATCGGATTGCGCATCCACGGGCTGGCCCTTTGCCTGCTCCGGCGAAATGTAATGTACGGTCCCCAAAATATTATTCGTAAAGGTTACGGTGGAAGACGAGGTGATGCGCGCAATACCAAAGTCTGCCACTTTAATATCGCCGGTTTTGGTAATGAGAATATTAGCGGGTTTAATGTCCCGATGCACTAAATTGCATTCATGGGCTCGTGCCAAGGCCAGCGCAATCTGCTGTCCGGTTTTCGCAACGACGGCAGAGCTCATGACGCCATGCGTCTGGATTGCTTCCTTGAGAGTCGTGCCTTCAATGAGTTCCATGACGATATAATGCAACACGCGATCATCAATCTGTTCACGTCCGACATCATACACATTAACAATGTTAGGATGATTTAATGAGGCCGCAGCCAGCGCTTCATTTTCAAACTTTTGGACAAATTCTTCATCCTCAATATATTGGTCTTTTAGAATTTTTACGGCCACCTTACGCTTGAGCACAAGATCTTCCGCTTCATAGACATAGGCCATTCCGCCCTGTCCGATACGTTGTTCCAAGCGGTAGCGCTTATTGAGCAGAATCGGCTTCATCATCGCCTCCTATGTCATAGAGGGTCAACGTAATGTTATCCGCTCCCCCGTTATCATTGGCCAGCTTAACAAGACGTTCACACGCCTCACGTGCTCCCGGCTCTTCTTGCAAGACCTCTTCTATACTTGTCGTGTCCATCATCTTTGTCAGACCGTCACTGCACAGCAGCAGACGATCCCCGGAAGAAAGCGGCAGCGTACGGGTATCCACCTCGATGGTTTCATCCGTTCCCACGGCGCGCGTAAGGGTGTTGCGATCCGGATGCACCAGCGCCTCCTCCGGCGTTAGCAAGCCCTGTCGAACCATATCCGCCACCAGCGAATGGTCCTGCGTGAGCTGCAGGAGCTTTCCGTCGCGGAAAAGATAAATGCGGCTGTCCCCGACATGTGCAATGGTCAATTGTCTGTCGGCAATGACCGCTGCACAAATGGTGGTTCCCATTCGACGATATTCCGGAACATGTTCCCCTTTTTCGTAGATCGCCGAATTCGCCGCTTCTATCGCCTCTGTCAAAAACGCTTCATAGTCATTCCGATCCTTATCCTTCATAAAGTAGGATTGGCAGGCGTCAATGGCCATGGATGCTGCAACTTCTCCGGCATTATGTCCGCCCATACCATCCGCCAGCAAAAGCAGCGAAAAGCGAGGATGAAAATAATTGGAATAGCGATCCTGATTCATGGAACGCACGCGTCCCACATCGGTTATGGAATAGGTGTTCATCAATTCCTCTCTTCTTCTTCATACAGGACGCGCAGCTGCCCGCAGGCAGCATCGATATCTGCTCCGCGTTTCTGTCGAATGCTGACATGCACGCCGTTCTTCTCCAACCGTTCGGCAAAACGGGCGATTGCCTTTACGTTTGCGGAATGGCCCTGAAACTCCTCGATCGTATTCAAGGGAATCAGATTCACATGATATTGCGGACCAACAAGATGCGTGCTCATCCACTGCACATCCTCTTCTCGGTCATTTTCACCCTGAATGAGGGCGTACTCCAGGCTGATACGTCTTCCCGTCTTGGCAAAATAGGCATCGCAAGCGTCGAGCACTTGTGCAATGCCATAGCGTCGGGCAATGGGCATGGTTCGCTTTCGCCGTTCATCTGACGTCGCGTGCAGGGAAATGGCCAAGTTGATAGCCAGCTTTTCCTCCATAAGGCGATAAATGCCCGGAACAATGCCGCACGTGGATAGAGTAATGTGCCGCTCACTCAAATTCTTCCCTTCCGGCGCCGTGACGAGGTGAATAAAGCGAAGCACTTCATCAAAGTTATCCAACGGTTCACCGATCCCCATGAGAACAATACGGGTGATGGGAGTATTTTCCCATTCTTCCACTCGATATACCTGTTCCAATATTTCTTCGGCTTGCAGATTTCGCCCGAATGCGGCTTTGGTGGAAGCGCAAAACGTACATCCCATGCGGCAGCCGACCTGCGTCGACACGCAAAGCGTCGTACGATCCGCATAGGGCATGAATACCGTCTCAATGGCTGCACCGTCTTCCAGGGCCAACAAATACTTTGCGCTGCCGTCACAAGAAGCGAGACGATGTATCTTCTGCACTGTGCGTACAGGAAGGCTTGCCGCTCGCTCCCGAAACGCCTTGGGCAGGACATGAGCCTCAAGAATATCCCGTTTACGCTCGACATGGAAATGATGAAAAAGTTGATTTCCGCGAAAAGCGGGAAAGCCTTGCCGAATCGCCCATTCCCTACATTCCGCAAGCGTAAACGCATTGCCTGCACGTTGCATATTTCCTCCTGCTTTCCGTTATTATACCATCCCCGCTCTATTGCCGTCAGCGGTCGGTCGCCGAAAGCGCGCAATGAAGAAGCCATCCGAATGCTCAACCAGAGGGGAATACCGCAGCACCGATTTTCCCTCCATGGGTTCCGGCTTCCAGTTCGTGGGAAGCGTCGAGATAACTTCTTCGTTCTCTTTTCTGCCGTAGGTGCAGGTGCTATACACCAGTCGACCGCCGGGTTTAACGTAACGCAGTGCCGTTTGCAGAATCTCTTTTTGCAAACGGGCCAGTGTCTCGATATCCTCTTCTCGTCGATTCCAACGTATATCGGGTTTGCGCCCCAAAAGTCCAAGACCCGAACAAGGCGCATCCACCAGCACAGCATCAAACCGATTTTCCCATTCCGCTTGAAACACACGCGCATCGCTTATGTGTATTTCCAGCGGTGCATGCATGCGTGCTGCATTCTCTTCCATATAGCGTCGTTTTTCTTCTACTACGTCATTGGCAACAATCCGACACGATGGTGCGAGAAGCTTCATCGCTACGGATTTTCCGCCCGGTGCCGCACAAAGATCGAGGATTTCTCCCTCTTGGATTCCTTCTACGGTCATTTCCGCGGCGCGCACGCCAGCCTGCGACTGAATAGTAATTTTCCCTTCCCGAAATGCTTCAGTATCGGTTACCATACCGCTATTGCATAGAAGACAGTGTGAGGAAATTGTGCCAAAGCGGAGTCCGGAAAGAAAAGGTGCAAGGGATTGATAAAGCGCCTCACGAGATTGATCGGGTGAAACGAAAAGACTGATGGGCGCCGGTTCGTTTTGTTTGGCCAATACCCTCTCCCAATCGCTTTCTGAAAAACAGCATGCCAAGTACTTGGCCATCCAATCCGGAACGGAATAGCGAACGGCAAGACGTTTCTGACGGTCGGCTATGGGAAGCTCTTTGGCTTTATCTCCCCCGCGCAAAAGAGAACGAAGTACAGCATTGACATAGCGTTTCAGAGCCTGCTCCTTTTTTGGTACCAGCGAAACCGCCTGATCGACCGCCGCATGGGGCGGAGTCTCTAAAAAGTACAATTCATAGAGGGCGAGGCGAAGAATATTGCGTACCGTGCCTTTCTGTTTGGCCATGGGGCGCGCCGAAAAGGTGTCCAACACCGCATCTAAATAGCGCCGGTTTTCCAATACGCCATAAACGAGCCGACGCATCGAAGCACGGTCACGAGCATCCGTCATCGCTTGCGCATGACGATTGAGGGCTCTTTCTACCGCTTCCCCTGTACGCTCTCCTTGTACCAGCACAGCAAGTGCACCGGCTCTTGCCTCATCCGCTTTTCCCATCACGCATTCTCCCATGGAGTGATTTTCGTTCCCGGTGCTACCGGATGACCGTTCAGAAACGCACCGACCGACATTGCTTTTTTATTAGCCGGCTGTAGCATATCCACCACAAACAGTCCTTCTCCTGTCTGAATAGCAATGCCGTTCTTATCGGCACGCAGAATCTCCCCTACTTCGCCTTTATCGACATCTTTCTCCGCATGCGCCGCATGGACTTTGTATTCTTCGCCCATCCAACGCAATTTCGCGCCCGGCCACTCTTTCACAGTTAATACCTGGCGGACCAGCATTGGGGCCGATTTTCTCATGTCTAACAAACCGTCTTCGCGCTGAATCTTTTTCGCGTAGGTTGCCTTGTTGTCATCTTGGGGCACACGTACCGCGTAATACGCATCATAATGGCGAAGGGTATCCAACAGCACCTCTGCGCCAAGAACGCTGAGTTTTTTCGATACGGTGCTCAAATCCTCATCTTTTAGTGAGAAAGAAGCCTGTTGAAGCATATCCCCGGCATCGAGTTCCTTTTCCACCAACATTGCTGTTACTCCCACTTCGTTCTCGCCGGCAAGCATGGCCCGCTGAATGGGTGCGGCGCCGCGATAGTGCGGAAGCAGGCTTGCGTGAATATTTAAAATCTTTCCGGCATAGCGGCGAAGCAGTGTATTGCCGAGCAGCTGACCGAAGGCGATTACCACCAACACATCCGCTTGCGCCTCTTCGAGCCGGGAAAGAAATGCGGCATCGTTTACGGAATCCGGCGTTTCCACCGGAAGAGAAAGCGCAAGTGCCGCTTCCTTCACAGGCGTCGGGCTCCATTTTCCGCGGGATCTTCTTCGATCCGGTTGCGAAACGACCAAAACAACGTCCATATCGTTCGCAGCATGAAGGGCCTGAAGCGAAGGAAGTGCAAAATCCGGCGTGCCGAAAAAGGCGATACGCATTACTGCTCTCCTTTCGCTTCGTCAGCGGAATTCGACGCCTCTTCCTGCTCTACTTCTGTTTCCTCGTCTTCCTCATCCAACAGATGATGCGCACGCAAATATGCTTTCTGTTCGTCTGTGGGATGTGCAAGGTCGATTTCTTCTTCCACTAAGTCCCGAAACAGCACG
Source organism: Murdochiella vaginalis (assembly GCF_900119705.1). Lineage (GTDB taxonomy): Bacteria > Bacillota > Clostridia > Tissierellales > Peptoniphilaceae > Murdochiella > Murdochiella vaginalis. The sequence continues at coordinate 1,224,734 of NZ_LT632322.1, forward strand.
CCGTTCAAGTGATCGATTTCGTGACAGAGACAACGGGCGAAAAGTCCTTCCGCTTTGACCGTTCTCTCCACGCCCTCTTCGTCCTGATACGACACCGTAACGCTTTGCGGGCGATAGACCGTCCCGTTGTAGTGCGGGACGGATAGGCATCCCTCAATATCCAACTGCTGCTCTTCGGAACGTTCGAGGATCTCGGGATTCACCATTTTATACACACCTTCCCCGACATCCACCGTAATGAGACGGCGCAATCTGCCTATCTGTGGCGCCGCGAGACCCACGCCCTGGTTTTCTTTCATGGTTTCCACCATGGCATCCAGAAGCGCGCGGATCTTGTCATTTACAGCATTGACCGGCTTTGCTTTTTTGCGAAGGATAGGATCTCCCTCTACGCGCAAGGTTAATAAAGCCATGATTGTCCTTTCTTTTTCACCGCTTGAAAAGCGGTCCTTCTTGTTTCGTGCGGCACATGCCGCATTAATACATCGTTAACGGATCCAGCGTAACCGTAATCCACAAATCTTCCGCCGTCGGAAACGCATGGATGACGCTTCTGCCCGCCTCTTCCAGCAGTCTCCGATCCGGCGAACGAAGCATGAGGGAAAAGCGATAGCGACGGTTCATACGCTCTATAACGCTCGGACTCGGTCCATCTTGGTGAAGATCACCGTAGCGGCGAGCGAGAAAATCATGTACCTGATGTGCTTTATGCAGCGCTTCATCCCGTCGAAAGCCGCTGAATTGGATGTGCAGCGCATGCCATACGGGCGGATACTGATTTTCCCGACGATAGGCGATTTCCTGACGGTAAAAAGCATCGACGTCATAGGTTGCCGCGGAAAGCAACGCATAGTGGGATGGAACATAAGACTGAATAAACACCTCACCGGGACGATCTGCTCGCCCCGCTCGTCCGGCCACCTGCGTTAATAGCTGAAAGGTTCGCTCCGCCGCGCGTAAATCCGGCAAATTCAGGTTGACATCGGCGGAAAGTATGCCGACGACCGTTACCTTTGGAAAATCAAATCCTTTGGCAATCATCTGGGTTCCAAGGAGAATGTCAATTTTCCCTTCTCGCATTCCATTATAAACGTCATCATAGGCACCCTTTTGCTGCATGGTGTCCGCATCCGCTCGACGTACCCGTGCTTCGGGAAATAGCCGCCTCACCTCTTCTTCCAGCTGTTCCGTTCCGGCGCCGAATTCCCGTATTGCGTGACTTCCACATTGAGGGCACTTCCTACGATAGACCTTCTCTCTTCCACAATAGTGACAGATGAGCTTATCACGGTGTTTGTGATACGTCATAGCCACATCGCACGCATCACACCGGTAAACATAGCCACAGGCGCGGCAAAACACAAACGAGGTATGTCCACGTTTGTTGAGAAACAGAATAACCTGCTCTCCCTTGCTGAGCGCATTCTTCGTCGCATTATAGAGAGAGCGCGAAAACATGGATCGATTGTTGTTTTTCAGTTCTTCTCGCATGTCCACCAAATGTGCCGTCGGCATGGGCTGATTATGCACACGCGTAGGTAAATCCAGGCGGGTCAGCTCCCCTGTTTCCACACGATAAAGCGATTCTATGGACGGCGTTGCCGAGCCCAGAACCAAGGAACAATGATGCCAGTTGGCCCGAAATGCCGCAATATGATCGGTATGATACTTCGGGTTCTGCTCGCTCACATAACTCGTCTCATGTTCCTCGTCAATGATGAGAATGCCGAGATCGGAAAAAGGAGCAAACACGGCGCTTCTTGCACCGATGGCAATGGTGACTTCCCCGCGCTGAATCTTTTCCCATTCTTCATAGCGTTCTGCAGAAGAAAGCCGGGAATGCAATATAGCGACTTGGCGGCCAAAGCGCCCCTCAAAACGTGCGATGGTCTGCGGCGTCAATGCGATTTCAGGCACTAAAATAATGGCTTGCTTACCTTCTTCCAGCGCCTTTTGCACCAATTGCAGATAGATCTCGGTCTTTCCCGAACCGGTTACGCCGCAAAGCAGATATTGACCCGTTTTTTCCGTAATCTGCTCGAATACCTTCTGTTGCTGAGGTGTTAACGGCATGGCCGCATAGGCTTCTGCTTCCGGCTTTTGAAGACGTTTTATACGCTCCTCTTCGCGGACAATCCACCCCCGTTCTTCCAGACGCAAAAGCGTCGCGGAATCGGCTTGGGTTTCGGTAAGCAGCGCTTCACGAGAAAGCGCGCCGTTGGAAAGAGCGGCCAAAACCTTCGCCTGACGATGTGCTCCGGCACGCGGCGTTGCTTCTTTTCCCTCTTTTGTCAATGCATAATGAAAGCGAACCTTCGGACGATATTCTCCCGGTTTCCCCGGGGGGAGAACCGTTTGAATGGCTGCGGCGAAATCAGAAAGATCGTGGTGGACCATGTCCTCGACTAAGGCCAGTGCTTCTTCCGACACCGGAGAAAGCGTGGGAATCCAGGAGAGAATATCCTTTGTAGGAAAATTCGGAGGATCCTTTTCCACGACTTGCCAAACAAGAGCATCACAACGACGATTGCCTCGCCCGAACGGAACGCGGCAAAGAGCACCGCGCACCGCTCCTTCACGAAGGGCGTCGGGAACGGCATACGTAAAAAGGCGCTCCGTCTTTCTCGTATTGGTTAAAAGATAGACGTCAACGAACGTACTCATCGCAAAAGATCCAATAAATGATCCGCCACTTCTTCTTTGGTTAGAAGCGGCAGCGCTTCTTCCTTCTCCTCACCGAGAATCGTCACAATATTCGTATCGTAATCGAATGCGGCGCCTTCCTTCGTGACATCGTTCGCCACGATATAATCCAATTTTTTCTTCTTTAACTTTTCGCGTGCATGGTCCAAGACTTTTTCGGATTCGGTGGCAAACCCGATCACCGTCTGATGCGTCTTCATCGTGGCGAGATGTCGGAGAATATCCGGCGTATCCACCATCTCCAGAATATGGACCTTTCCGTCATCCGCGCCTTTTATTTTCTGCGTTTTTTCTTCCACGGGGCGAAAATCTGCCGGAGCAGCCGCCATCAAAAGCGCATCCGCTTTCGGAAATTCCCTCTCCAGAGCAGCCAGCATATCCTCCGTCGACTCCACGGCAATCGCGCGCACACCCTGCGGCACAGGCACCTTCATCTCTCCATGTACCAGCGTCACATCGGCCCCGCGCATCGCAGCGCGCTTTGCAATGGCCACGCCCTGCTTACCGGAGGAATCATTGGTCAAAAAGCGCACAGGATCCAGTCGCTCCCGGGTCGGACCCGCCGAAACCAGAATGCGCTTGCCCGCTAAATCCTTTTCGGTTAAGGCACTTTCCACAGCCAAAAGGAGCGAAACCGGCTCCGGCATGCGCCCCTCCCCTTCCTCTTGACAGGCCAGCCATCCTGCTTCCGGATCCAAAATCGAAATGCCTCGACTACGAAGCGTCTCTAAGTTTTCCTGTGTGGCGGCGTTATGATACATCACCACATTCATAGCGGGTGCAACAAGGACAGGGCAATGGGCCGCAAGAGCGGTTGCGGAAAGCAAATCATCTGCGATGCCGTTCGCCATTTTCGCAAGAATATTCGCCGTCGCAGGAGCAATCAAAAACAGATCCGCCTCGCGCGTTAAGTCGATATGGGGAATCATCCCCTCCTCTTCGGCAAAGAGATCCGTGTATACCGTATGACCGGACATGGTCTGAAAGGTCAAAGGCGTCACAAAACGAGCGGCACCTTCCGTCATGACCACCCGCGTTTCCGCACCTGCTTTGCGCAAGCGTGACAACAGATCCGGAATTTTATAGATTGCAATCCCTCCCGATACACCAAGGAGGATGCGCTTGCCTGAAAGACTCATTTATTCCTCCACAGGGGCTACTTGATCGACCTTGGTGACTTTACGCTGCATAATTTCATCCAAGGCGATGGTAACCGGTTTTTCTCCTTTGCTGTCCACTAACGGTTGTGACCCGTCGGTTAGCAGGCGCGCACGTTTCATCACCATCACGCACACGTCGTAACGGCTCGGGCTGATTTCGCCCAGTTCTCGAAATGATGGATTAATCATGAAATTCCTCCCAATAGGTTTCAATCAGTTCGGTATCGATGCGTTGATTTTCAGCATCGATAATATGAGACACCATCTCCGCGCAGCGATCCACCTCGTCATTGACAACAGCGAAATCATAATCGTGCAGCATGGAGATCTCTTTGCCGGCATTGGCCAAACGCAGATGAATACTATCCTCGTTTTCACTGCCACGTTTCCGAATGCGGGATTCCAAATCGCCACGATGCGGCGGAAGCAAGAAAATGTACACGCCGCCGGGCATATTTTGTTTCACCTGCATGGCGCCCTGCACGTCAATTTCCAGCAACACGTTTTGACCGGCAGCAAGCTGGTCCAACACGTAGGCTTTCGGCGTGCCATAATAATTGCCGTGCACCTTCGCAAATTCAATCAATTCTCCGCGGTCGATGAGAGCATTAAATTCGGCAGGCGTATAAAAAAAATAATTTTCACCATCTTTTTCCTGCGGCCGCTTGGCGCGTGTGGTGGCGGAAATGCTCACCTTAAGATCGTTACGCATGGCTTTGAGCGCTTCACAGACCGTTCCCTTACCCACTCCGGAAGGGCCGGACAGTATGATCAACTTTCCCTGACGTCGCATGGTTCCTCCTTTTCGTTCCAAGAGCAGTGTAACAGGGTGCAAGGAAAAAAGCGATGGAATAAGACAATATTGTCATAATTTTAGTGAAAATATAGAATCGTGCGGTCAAGTTATGGTCTTCCGTTTCCTTTCCTTCTATTTTTCCGGTTTCGTTTGCATTCGGACGAATGCTATAATAAGCGAAGCACAGAAAGGATTTTCTCATGACATTTGACGGCATTACCATGCATGCAGTGGTGGACGAGCTCCGGAAAAAGCTGCTCGGCGGACACCTGAAAAAAATAAACCAAATTGGTCCGACACAGTTGACCATGTCCTTCTATGCGAACGGCGAAAATCTATTGCTCTATCTTTCCTGTGATTCTGCAAACGGAAGGTTACATCTGACCACAAAAAAATACACCAATCCGACCACGCCGCCCAATTTCGTAATGCTTTTGCGCAAGCATTTAGGGCAAGGCAAATTGGTGGAGCTGGAGCAGGTCGCCATGGATCGTACGGTGCGACTGCGCTTTCAGACCCGCAATGAATTAGGCGATACAGTGGAAAAGCAGGTAATTTTAGAGGTGATGGGCCGCCACTCCAATCTCATTTTATTGGATGAACAGGATCGCGTCATTGAAGCGGTGCGCCGTGTCTCGCATGATATGAGCCGCGTGCGTCAGATTTATCCCGGAAAGACCTACGCCATTTTCCCTGCCAATAAACACGATGTTCTCACGCAAGAAGTGTCTCTTTCTATGCTGATCGAAGAGGCGCAAAAAGAGCAAAGCGGCGGATTAACAACGAAACAGCTTTTTTACGGCCGATTGACGGGCTTTTCCCCTTTAATTTCCGTGGAACTTTGCGTGCGCGCCGATGTGAATCCCGATACACCCATCGGAGCACTTACCGTTGCTCAGCAAAGGATGCTGGATCACCAGCTATCTCTTCTGGTTGCCGCGTTGCGTTCGAACACCTTTCACCCAGCGCTTTACCGCTCTCCCAAAAAGCAGGCCTATCCCTTTGCTCTTACGCATTACGGCAAGCCGGAAGCCGAGGATGCCTCCATCAGTACGCTCATCGACCGACAAACGGCGGAAACGGCACGCGATGATGGATTCGGACAACGCAAAGAGCATCTGCGCCATTCGTTGGCCATCCTGCTAGATAAAAAAATGCGTAAACGCGACCACCTGCGTGAGGATCAGGCACAGACAGAGAATCGGGAGGACTATAAAGAAGAGGCGGATTTGTTGGCCGCCTATGCGCATCAGGTCGTCAAAGGCCGTGAAAGCATTGTAGTGGACGACTTCTTTCACGACAATCGGCCACGAACTATTCCACTGGATCCCAAAAAATCCGGTCATGAAAACATGGAAGCCAAATATCGTCAGTTTTCCAAACTGAATACCGCCCACAAGCTATTGGCCGAAAGTATTCCGCGATTGGGAGAAGAGATACGTTATCTCGAACAATTGGGTGAAATGCTGGAGCAGACACAAGAAATTGAGGAATTGGAAGCCGTGCAACAGGAATTTGAGCGCGAAGGAATCCTACCCAAACGGAAACGAAAGGAAAAGAAAACGCCAGCTTCCGCACTACCGCCCCGCCAATTCCACACCAAAAACGGCATGGCAATTCTTGTAGGACGAAACAATGCGCAAAACGACCACCTCACCTTAAAAGTGGCGGATAAAGAAGACCTGTTTTTTCATTCCAAGACCGTTCCGGGCGCACACGTCATCTTGCGTACCGCAGGACAGATCCCCGATGAAAAAGACAAGCAAGCCGCCGCCTATCTGGCCGCCAAATACTCTTCACATTCCCGCGAAAAGGCTGTGGAGATCGACTATACGCAACGAAAACATGTCTACAAAGCCAAAGGGGCTAAGCCGGGCATGGTCTATTATAAAGAGTTTCATACGCTTGTTATCAATCCTCAGGCGGACGCAGCACATCTTCTCGTAGAGGAAGATGGTGTTTCGGAAAACGAAAAAAATTAAAATTCCGGTTCCCTTTGCTTGGCGCGGCGTACCATATCGCCCGCCGAGCAGTCCCCCGGTTTTGGCAGAATGACGATGGACTTGGGCGTTTTTGCCCGTTCCAAGGCCTCACCGTTTTCTGCAAAAATAGCGGACACATTCCAAAATAAAGTCTTTCCCACTGTCATCATTTCCAGTGCGTCGCCCACCGAAAAGGCGTTGCGTACTTCCACAGAAATGGTGTTTTTTTCTTCGTGTACCGCCGTAACGATGCCAACAAAATCATACTCCTGTATATACGAAGTGGAAGCGTAATTCTGCCCCTCCGCGCCGGGCGTGCCGAATAAAAAGCCCGTAGTTAGCGCACGGTGACTGGTTTTTTGAATTTCCTTGAGGCAATACGCGACCAGGTCTTCGCTCCAGCTTCCGTTTTCAAGAGCATCCAATGCCATACGGTAGGCATGCACCACGGTACCGACATAATAGGCGCTTTTTACGCGCCCTTCAATCTTCAAGCTGCCGATGCCGTTGGCAAGAAGCTCCGGCAAATACGGCAAAAGGCATAAATCCTTCGAATTCATAATGAACGTGCCGCGTTCCTCTTCTTCAATTGGGAAATATTCGCCGGGACGTGTTTCTTCCATCAAGGCGTATTTCCAGCGACACGCCTGTGCGCAATCGCCGCGATTGGCATCCCGCCCGGTCATATAGTTGGAAAGTAAGCACCGGCCGGATACGGAGATGCACATGGCACCATGCACAAAGCATTCCAGTTCCAATTTCGGGTCGATCTGCTTACGAATGGTACCGATTTCGGAAAGGCTCAATTCTCTGGCTAGAACAACCCGATTCGCACCCTGATCGCCCCAAAACTGTACCGATCTCGCATTCATAAGACTTGCCTGCGTAGAGATGTGAATGGGCAATGATGTCTCTTCGCGAACCACCTGAAAGACGCCGGCATCCGATACAATCACGGCATCGACACCCATCTTTTCCAGTGTTTTGGCGGTCTCCGCCAGTCCGTCAAAATCGGTCTCATGAGCAAGGATATTCAATGTAACATATACCTTTGCTTCGCGTTCATGCGCATACTCGAGCGCTTTTGCCAGCGAAACCAGAGAAAAATTACGGGATGCGGTGCGCAGACCGTAGCGCTCCAGAGCAAGATACACGGCATCCGCGCCGAAATGCAATGCGCTGCGCAGTTTTTCTTCGTCTCCGGCCGGCGCCAGCAATTCGATCTTTTGCTTATTGCACGACATGTCCGTCGGTCTCCATGATGATCGTGAGAATCATAGGATTGCGCTGGATTTCTTTGTATACGTATCCCTTTACCTCTTCACGCATGCGCGACTTCAGGAATGCCCAGTCTGTGATCTTACGGCGTTGGGCATCCTCGAAAATCTGCGTCACGATCTTCTTGAGCTCCTCAATAATATCCACGTTGTCTTTCATGTAAATGAAACCGCGCGAAATAATTTCCGGTCCGGCAACCACCTTATGCGTCTTGGGATCCACTGTGACCACCAGCGAAATCATACCATCGTCGGCAAGGCGTTTACGATCATTTAACACCACCGATCCGACATCACCGATGCCCAAGCCGTCAATAAGAATTCGTCCGGCCTGCACTTTTTCATCCATGTTGGCTACAACAGTTTTTCCGACTCGATTGAATTCGATAACACTGCCGTTTTCGGCCATGAGAATATGATCCTCCGGCACACCGAGATCCATCGCCAGCTTCTTGTGCGTGATGAGCATACGGGGCTCACCGTGTGCCGGTATGAAGTATTCTTCGTTTACCAACGAGTGCATGAGTTTAATTTCTTCCTGACAGGCGTGTCCGGAAACGTGTACGTTTTGAAGCGAGGAATAAACCACACGGCAGCCGCGCAACATCAAGGCATTAATCATGTCTCCGATGCTCTTTTCATTACCGGGAATCATGGATGCCGATAGGATGATGGTGTCATTTTCACCAACATTGATCTGCCGATGCGAGCCGTTTGACATACGTGAAAGAGCACTCATCGGTTCCCCTTGTGATCCGGTGATCAATAGGCACACTTCATCCGGTTTGTATTTTTCCACGTCTTTAATATCAATTAACGTCTTACTCTGAACGCGCAGATAGCCTAATTCGCTTGCCACGGCAACATTGTTGAGCATGGAGCGTCCGGAAAGAGCAACCTTGCGGTTATTGGCTTCCGCCGCTTCAATGATTTGCTGTACTCGATGCAGGTTGGACGCAAAGGTGGCAACAATCAAGCGTCCCTTGGTATTACTGAAAATCTGCTTGAAGGTTTCCCCCACACTGCGCTCGCTGAGCGTATAACCCGGACGCTCCACGTTTGTGGAATCGCTATAAAGTGCGAGAACACCTTCCTCTCCGAGTTCCGCCAGGCGGTGAATATCCGTTGGCTCATGATCAATGGGTGTAAAATCGAATTTAAAATCCCCGGTAAAAAGAATGGTCCCTACCGGATTATGCACCGCAATGGCACAGGCATCCGGGATGCTGTGCGCTACGCGAACAAATTCGCAATCCAACTCTCCTAAGCGCAAAACGTCCCCGGCCTTCACGTACTTAATAACCGATGGATTAATACCATGCTCTTTAAATTTGTTTTCCAGCATCCCGCCGGTAAGACGCGTGCAATATACATTGGTCTGCAGCTTTTTCAGGACGTACGGTACTGCACCGTAGTGATCTTCATGCCCGTGCGTCAAGAGAATGCCCCGCAGCTTTTCCTTGTTCTTTTCGAGATAGGAAATATCCGGGATCACTGTGTCCACACCCGGCATATCCTCATCCGGAAACGTCAGGCCGGCGTCAATCACAATCATATCATTGCCGTATTCGACCACCGCCATGTTCTTTCCGATTTCACGCAATCCGCCGAGCGGAATCACCCGTAATCGCTTTATATTCGCTTTTGTTTTCAAACGCTTTCCTCCTTTTGTTCTTTCCCTTTTTCCATTTTATTTAATTCCTCGAAGGCTTCGCTCACCTCATCGAGTTCTCGTTCCGATTCCAATGCCGCAAAGACCATATCGTCTCCGTCGGCAAAATAACGCAAAAAGAAGGAAGAACCATCTTCCTGGTCTTCCACTAAACAATAGTCCTTATCTTGCAAGGAAAAAGACGCAACGAGGGTTAATGCCACATCACGCTCTCCATCCTGTACAATCATCTCTTGTCTGTTCATTGTTTTTCCCGTCTGTCCAGCCATTGCTGGAGAATAAACGTTGCCGCGATCGCGTCAACGACTTGCTTTCGTTTTTCCCGACGAACGCCGGTTTTCATCAGTACAGCGCTCGCCTGCATCGTGCTCAATCTCTCGTCCTGATACTCCACGGCATACCCTTTTTTCAACAATTCGGCGCCGAAGCTCTTCGCGCGGCGAGCCGAATCACTCATCTGATTATTCATATGCTTGGGTAAACCGATTATAATTTCTGCAATCGAATAGGCGCTGATGATCTCTTCTAAGGCGAAAAGATCTGCAGCGAATGTCGAACGTTTAATGGTCGTATGGGCCTGCGCAATGAGATACGTGGGGTCGCTGATTGCCACCCCGATGGTCTTTGTACCCAAGTCCAATCCCATTGCGCGAGTCACCCAAGCCACCTCTCTTCTTATGATGGTATATTGTGCCCTTCCAGATAGTATGACAGCAGCGTCGAGAGCAGCTCATCGCGATCAATCTGTCGGATTAGCTTGCGCGCGTCATTATAGCTCGTAATGTACGTGGGATCGCCGGAAAGAATATAACCGATAATCTGATTCTCCGGTGCATATCCCTTTTCTTCAAGAGAAACATACACGCTGGAAAGGATCTCTTCCATATTGTGCCGTTCTTCAATCGGCGTAAAAAGCATCGTTTCGCTGAAATCTTTCGACATCTTCGCCTCCTAACTGTGTTATACATAACACATCGTGTTCTGCAGCAAGGCTACGCTCGTTTTTCTTCCACCCAGGCGCCCACGCTTTTCAATGCCTCATCAATTTTGGTGGCATCTTTACCGCCTGCCGTCGCAAACTGCGGACGGCCTCCCCCGTTTCCGCCGGTTTTTTGCGCAAGGGCTTTGACCAAATCGCCTGCCTTGATACCTTCTTTTACCCATTTGTCGGCAACCGATACGACCCAATAGACTTTTTTATCGGTAGCCGCTGCCAGAGCGATGACCATGTCCTCGTGATTCGTCTTGAGCGCATCGGCAAGATCCTTTAGTTCTTCCATCGTCTTGCCGTCGACGCGCGATGCCAAGACCGGAACACCGGCCACCGTTATTACGGAAGAATCCAATTGGCGGGAAAGTTCCCCGGCCATCTTTGCTTCATAAGACTCCAGCTCCCGCTTTATATTTCGGTTCTCTTCCAACAAAGCCTCACTTCGCGGAAGAACATGCTCCGGCGTCGTTTTCAGCAGTTCTGCCAAGGCAAGTACCGTCTGCTCTTTTTCTTTCATGCGTTGCAACGCGGCACGTCCGGTTAACGCTTCAATGCGTCGCACACCGGAGGAAACGCCCTGTTCACTGAGCAGTATAAAAGCTTGCAGCTGCGAGGTGTTCTGTACATGCGTTCCGCCGCAAAGCTCTTTGGAAAAGTCCCCCATGGAGACAACCCGCACGGTGTCATGATACTTATCTTCAAACAGGCCCATGGCTCCTTCCGCCATGGCTTCCTGCAAAGGTAAGACCCTGGTTTGGACGGCATAGGAATCGAAAATCGCACGATTGACGATATCTTCCACTTTCTGTTTTTCCTCGTCGGTCATGGCCTGATAGTGCGTAAAATCAAAGCGCAAACGATCCGGTTCCACCAAAGAACCGGCTTGCTGTACATGATCGCCAAGCACCATGCGCAAGGCGCGATGCAACAGATGCGTTGCGGAATGATTGCGACGAATATCCTCGCGGCGATCCTTCGCCACGCAGGCGGTTAGCGTATCCTTCTCGTGCAAGGTACCTTTTTCCACCGTTACCGTATGCAGGAAAATTTCATTTTTATCCTTTTTTACCTTCTGTACACTGGCCAGAAGCGTGCCGGACGTAAAGGCTCCTTCATCGCTCACCTGACCGCCGCTTTCCGCATAGAATGGGGTGCGATCCAGAATCACAATTCCTTGTTTTCCGGTTTCCAGCGTTGGAACACGTTCGCCGTCCTCATAAAGCGCCAATACGGTGGCCTCTCCCTCCAAGGTATCGTAGCCAATAAATTCCGTCTGTGCTACGCCCTCAACGGAAATCGCCGCCTCGGTATCCCAGCCGCTGGTTTCCTTTCGACGAGCACGTGATTGACGACGCTGGGCTTCCATACGTTCCTGAAAGTCTGCTTCATCCACTTGAAGGCCCTGTTCCGCAGCAATTTCGCGCGTTAAATCAATAGGAAAGCCGAATGTATCATAAAGGCGAAACACACGGGCACCGTCAAGGGTGCTCGTTTTCTTTGCTTTTGCTTCCTCCATAAGATCTTCGAGAAGCGCCAGCCCCTGGTCGATGGTCTGCTGGAAATTTTCTTCTTCCCGCTCCACCACAGTAAAAATGCGATCTTTTCCTTGCAGGATCTCTGGATATTCTTCGCCATAGACCTTCATGATTTCCGTAATGGTCTTGGCCAAGAATTTGCCTTTGATTCCCAAGAGCTTTCCATATCGGGCCGCACGGCGCAAAAGGCGTCGTAATACATAACCGCGGCCCTCGTTGGAAGGCACTACGCCGTCCGAAACCAAAAAGGTGATCGCCTTCGAATGATCGATGATCACGCGGAACGATTCATCCGCTTTCGGGTCCGTTCCATATTCTTTTCCCGAGAGCGCTTTAATGGTCTCACGTAGAGGTGCAAACTCATCGAGTTCAAAGATGTTGTCCTTGTTTTCGCAAACCAAAGCGAGTCGTTCGAGACCCATGCCGGTATCAATGTTCGGATGCGCCAATGGAACGTAGCTTCCGTCTTTTTGGCGATCGAATTGGGTAAAAACGAGGTTCCAAATTTCCATAAACCGATCGGAATTGTCTAATGGGCTGTTGCCTTCTCCATATTCCGGGCCACGATCATAATGAATTTCCGAGCACGGCCCGCACGGTCCCTGCTCCAGTTCCCAGAAGTTATCTTCTTTTCCCAGACGTAACACATGATCCGGTGCGACACCAATGACTTTCGTCCAAAGGTCGTAGGCCTGGTCATCGTCTTCGTAAACGGTGATCCAGAGTCGATTCGGATCCATGTCGATCTCCTGCGTGAGGAAGGTCCATGCCCAGCGAATGGCTTCCGGCTTAAAATAATTTCCGAAGGAAAAATTGCCAAGCATTTCAAAAAACGTCGCATGGCGTGCCGTTTTGCCGACATTGTCGATATCAGCGGTGCGCACACAGCGTTGCGAGCTCGTTGCTCGATTATGGGGCATCTTCTTCTCACCCATGAAATACGGCTTTAACGGAGCCATACCCGCGTTGATAAGCAAAAGGCTGTCATCATCCTCGGGAACCAGCGAAAAGCTGATCAGGCGTGTATGATTTTGTGCTTCAAAAAAATCGAGATATTTCGATCGACATTCGTTCATTCCAAGATATTGCATGTTCATCCTCTTTTTTTCTTCCTTACGACTCCATCGTGGTCTACTGCTCCTCGAAGACCGAAACGTCTTCTATAGACCACATCATACCGCCCGGGAAAGCTCCACCATATCCGCTAACGTAAGATGTTCAATAGACTGATAGATGGCATTGTTCATACGGGTAATCAGAATGCGGGTAGGACAATTGGTAAAGCCGCCGGGACAATCGCCCGCAATCGCACAATCCGAGAGCCAAAATTCGCCTTCCAAGACATTCAGCATTTCCAATACTGTGATGTCTTTGGGATCGCGTGCCGGCACATAACCGCCTTTAACACCGCGCACCGTATTGACCAACGGTACTTTCTTGAGCAAGCGCAGCAACTGTTCCAGATACGCTTCGCTGAGAAGCAATGCCTCCGCAATCTCGGAAAGCGGAACCGGTTGTCCCTCCTCTGCATGCGCGGCGATATACGTCATGGCACGCAAGCCGTATCGGCTTCTGGTAGTCAGTTTCATAGACCTGTCCTTACTGTTTGCCCTAGATAGGGGCTCAACGAATCACCAAGTTCAAGATTTTCCCGGGAACAAAAACGACCTTCACGACCGTTTTACCTTCCAAATAGCGCGCAACAGCAGAATCCTTCTTGGCCACCTCCAGCGCTTCGTCTTTCGTCGCCTCCGGAGCAAGCAATACCTTGCCACGCACCTTGCCGTTAATTTGAATCGGCATTTCCAGATAGGCTTCTGTCAACTTATCCTCAGCGTATACCGGCCATTGCCCATCCGTTGCGATATGGCCATCAAATCCCGCTCTCTCCCACAATTCCTCGGTGAGATGCGGCGCAACCGGATTGAGCAGAAGCAGATAGATCTTCCATTCGCCGCGCGTAATATGTTCTTTTGCGCGCAGCGCATTGGAAAGGGTCATCAGTTGTGCGATTGCCGTATTGAATTTCAGCGTTTCAAAATCTTCGCTGACCTTCTTAATGGATTGGTGTAACAGCACTTCGGTTTCGGCATCCACGTTCTCGTCGTCGTTGAGAAGTTCCGCCATCTTCCAAACGCGTTCCAGAAATTTGCGACAACCTTGCACGCCACTTTCCGTCCAGTTGGCACTCTTTTCAAAATCGCCGATAAACATTTCATAGGTGCGCAGCGTGTCGGCGCCGTACTCGGCTACAATTTCATCGGGATTGACAACATTCCCGCGAGACTTGCTCATCTTTTCCCCGTTGTCGCCCATGATCATGCCATGCGAAGTGCGCTTGGTGTAGGGTTCTTTCGTGGACACCACACCGATGTCGTAGAGGAACTTATGCCAGAAACGCGAGTAGAGAAGATGCAGCGTCGTATGCTCCATGCCTCCATTATACCAGTCCACCGGCCCAAAATACGACTCGGCTTCCTGTGAAACAGGAGCCTGCGCATTATGCGGATCCATATAGCGTAAATAGTACCAGGAGGAACCCGCCCACTGCGGCATGGTGTCCGTTTCGCGCCGCGCAGGCTTGCCACAGATCGGGCATGTCGTCTCCACAAAGTCCTGCATTTCGGAAAGCGGTGATTCACCGGTAGCCGTCGGCTGATAGTTTGGCACATCCGGCAAAAGCAGCGGCAGCTCTTCTTCCGGCAGTGGAACCCAACCATGTTCTTCGCAATAGACCATGGGAATGGGTTCTCCCCAGTAGCGCTGACGGCTGAATACCCAGTCGCGCAATTTATAATTCGTTTTGGCCTTGCCCAGCTCATGCTTCTCGAGGTATTCGATCATCGCCTTGATGGCCTCTTGAACCGGTTTTCCGTTCAGGAATCCGGAATTGACCATCGTGCCTTCGGATACATCCGTAAAAGGCTCTTCGTTTACGGATTTCGATGCACCGGAAACGACCTCCACAATGGGAAGGTCAAATTTCTTGGCGAACGCCCAGTCGCGGTCATCGTGTGCCGGCACGGCCATAATGGCGCCGGTGCCATAGCTCATCAGAACATAGTCGGAAACCCAGATAGGAATGGCCTTGCCCGTTGCGGGATTCTTGGCGCAAACGCCTTTCAGGGCTACGCCCGTTTTCTCTTTGGCCAACTCTCCGCGTTCAAAATCCGATTTGAGAAGTGCCTGTTGCTGATACGCTTTCACTTCCTCGTCGTTTTCGATAGAAGCCGCATACTTTGTCAGAAGCGGATGTTCCGGAGCCACAACCATATACGTCGCGCCGAACATGGTATCCGGACGCGTCGTATATACGGTTAAGACATCGTCCGTCTCTTTCCCGTCAACAAGCACCGCAAAGTCGGCTTCCGCACCGTGAGAACGGCCAATCCAGTTGATCTGCTGCTGCTTGATGCGCGGTGAATAATCCACTTCTTCCAAATCGTCAATCAAACGATCCGCGTATTCCGTGATCTTGAGCATCCACTGATTCTTTACGCGATGTTCCACCGGGGTTCCGCAGCGCTCACATTTTCCGTCCACCACTTCCTCGTTGGAAAGCCCCACGAGGTCATGCGGACACCAATTGATGGGCACTTCTTTCTTATACGCCAGACCATGCTTATAAAGCTGAATAAAGATCCATTGTGTCCAGCGATAATATTCCGGATCTGTCGTGTTCACCACGCGATCCCAATCGAAGGAGAAGCCGATCGCATCCAACTGATCCTTAAAATGTTGAATGTTTTTTCGCGTGACTTCCGCCGGATGAATTTTATGTTGAATGGCATAATTCTCTGTCGGCAGCCCGAACGCATCAAAGCCCATCGGATAGAGGACGTTATAGCCCTGCAAACGGCGTTTGCGCGCAACGATATCCAATGCGGTGTAGGGACGCGGATGGCCAACATGAAGCCCCTGTCCGGACGGATAGGGAAATTCAACCAGCGCATAATATTTCTTTTTCGTGGGATCCAACGTGGCATGAAAAACATCGTTCTTCTGCCAGAAGGCTTGCCACTTTTTTTCCAGGACGGCGGGATTATAGGTTTCCATGTACACCCTTCTTCTCTTCTTCACGTATTTCTCGTTCGTTTGGTCAATCGTCTGCTCTGTCACAACCCTTAGAGTCTTTCGGCATCCTTACCGTAATGTGTTGACGGTACGCGGATACGGCAGTACGTCGCGGATATTGGCCATGCCGGTCATGTACATCACGCAGCGTTCAAAGCCAAGACCGTAGCCGCTGTGTACGCATCCGCCAAAACGACGAAGATCCGTATACCACTGATAGTCTTCTTCTTTAATGCCTTTCTCCCTCATTTGCGCAAGAAGCACCTCTTCGCGTTCTTCACGCTGAGAGCCGCCGATGAGCTCGCCGATGCCCGGAACCAACATGTCCGCACAGGCGACGGTCTTGCCGTCATCATTTAATCGCATATAGAAAGACTTGATCTCCTTCGGATAATCCGTCACAAAAAGCGGCCCCTTAACCACTTCTTCTGTCAGGAAACGCTCGTGCTCCGACTGTAGATCACTTCCCCAATGCACAGGGAAGGTAAAGCGCGCGTTTTCTTTTTCTAAAAGCGCAACCGCCTCGGTATAAGTCATGCGGGCAAAATCTGCCTTACGCACCAGATTCAGGCGTTCCAGTAAACCCTTGTCAATCCACCGATTAAAGAAATCCATCTCTTCGGGAAGACGCTCGATCACGCGATTGAGGATATGCTTCATCATCGCTTCGGCTAAGTCCATCATGTCGGTCAGATCACCGAACGCAATCTCCGGCTCGATCATCCAAAATTCCGCCGCATGACGCGTGGTGTTGGAATGCTCTGCGCGGAAGGTCGGCCCGAATGTATAGACATTTCGGTGACTCATGGCAAAAGCTTCCAATTCCAACTGGCCCGAAACAGTAAGATGCGCCGGAACACCGAAGAAATCCTCACGGTAATCCACTTTTCCCTCTTCCGTTTTCGGCACATTGTTCAGATCCAGCGTCGTCACCTGGAACATTTCGCCCGCACCTTCTGCATCCGAAGCGGTAATTAACGGCGTGTGCACATACGTGAAGCCGCGTTCGTGAAAGAATTCATGAATGGCGAAAGCAATCTCGCTGCGCGTGCGAAATACGGCATTAAACGTATTCGTACGCGAACGAAGATAGGGATATTGGCGGAGAAATTCCATGCTCTGACGTTTATTTTGGATGGGATAATCCTCCGCATTAGCACCAAGCAAGGTGACGGTTCTCGCTTCCAACTCAATCGGCTGTGGTGAATCCGGCGTGATCTTGAGTATCCCTTCCACCGCAATGGCGCTTCCCACAGCAAAGTGCGATACATTGCTGTAGTTTTCTAAATCGGGCGTAATCACAACTTGGAGAGGACGGAAAAATGTGCCGTCATTCACCATAAAAAAGCCGACATTTTTGGAAATGCGCGACTGCCGAATCCATCCCTGAATCGTAATCTTTTCGTTTGCGTGCTTTTCCGCATCGCGATAACATACTTTAATTTCCATGTTTTCTCCTTACTGACGGTCCTCCTCAGCGGCAGGTCTTTCTTGTTTGGGCAGGCTCTCAAGGTACTGTTTAAGTCGTGCTTCGCCGCCGCGATCGACCGGATGATAAAAGGTCTTTCCCATTATTTCATCCGGCAGATAATTCTGCAAGACATAGCCGGAAGGATCATTATGTGGATACCGATATGTCAATCCCCTTCCCAATGCTTTGGCACCACTGTAGTGGGCATCTTTCAAATACGGCGGAATATCTGCCGGAGGATTCTCTCGAACCGTGCGCAAGGCTTCGTCAATAGCCAAATAGGAAGCATTGCTTTTCGGCGACGAAGCTAAAAAGGTCGTCGTTTGCGCCAATAAAATGCGCGCCTCGGGCATGCCAATCTGTGAAACACCCTGATAGCAGCTTACCGCCTGCACCAAGCCCAGCGGCTGCGCATTTCCGATATCCTCGCTGGCCAGGATTACCAGACGCCGAGCAATAAAGAGCGGATCTTCTCCCCCTGCCAGCATGCGTGCAAGATAATAGATGGCCGCATCGGGATCGGAACCGCGCACCGATTTGATGAAAGCTGAAATCGTGTTGTAATGCTCTTCCTCGCCTTTATCGTATTGAATGCGTTTCTTTTGCATGCTTTCGGCCATGTCCTCTTTCGTCAACCGGATACGACCGTTGACGGGCGGCGTCGACAGTACTGCGATTTCCAAAGAATTCAGCAACACGCGCGCATCCCCTCCGGAAGAGGCAAGAAGCAAGGCTCGGGCATCCGCATCCAATGTGACCGCATACATGCCGAGCCCCCTCTCCGTATCCGAAAGAGCACGATCAAGTACTTTTTCCAATGCTTCCGTGGAAAGCCACGTCAGCTCCACCACCTGACAACGGGAAAGCAACGCTTTATTTACTTCAAAAAACGGATTTTCCGTCGTTGCCCCGATGAGCGTAAGCGTGCCGTCTTCTACGTGCGGAAGCAGGGCATCCTGCTGACTCTTGTTAAAGCGATGAATCTCGTCAATAAAGAGAATGGTGCGCACCTGGTCATAAAGCAGAGCCTGTTTCGCTTCCTCTACAACCTCCCGCAATTCTTTAACGCCGCTGGTCACGGCGGATAATTTGCGAAAGGCGCGGTTCGTATGTTCGGCAATCACATGCGCAATCGTAGTTTTTCCGGTTCCCGGCGGGCCAAAAAGTATCAGTGATGGCACACGATCCGCTTCGATCAGGCGGCGAAGAGGTTTGCCGGGCGCAAGGACCGCATCCTGCCCCACCACGTCCTCTAAGGATTTAGGGCGCAGACGATCCGCAAGAGGTGCATGTTTTTGTTGTTGTTTTTGCTGCTGTCTCTGCAATAAATCCATGTTTCCTCCGCCGCGAAAAAAAGCAGGCGATCCTATGGATCGCCTTTGCCTTATTCTTCTGTTCTGTCTTCTTCCTGCTCGTCGGTCAGGTTGTTCAATTCCTTGTAAAAACTGTCCACATCCTGAAATTCACGATAAACCGACGCAAAGCGCACATAGGCAACTTTATCGATGGCTTTGAGCTGGTCCATAACCAGTTCTCCGATATAGGCGGTAGTCACCTCGCGCTGGTTAAGATGGTTAAGCTGGGTTTCGATGGCGTCCGCTGCCTTTTCTAAGCGCTCCACCGTCACCGGCCGTTTTTCCGCGGAACGGATCATGCCGTTAAGAATCTTGGAACGAATGAACGGCTCGCGTGTCTCGTCTTTTTTAATCACCACAATCGCCTGATCCTCGTAGCGCTCGTACGTGGTAAAGCGTTTCTTGCATTTCAGACAGGCGCGGCGGCGGCGAACCGCCTCATTGTCTTCGGTTGGACGAGAGTCGATGACCTTCGTATCGGGAAACCCGCAATACGGACATTTCATATTAACGGTACTTTCTGAGGAATTCCGGAATGTCCATATTATCCGCATCCGAAGACGAGGAGGCCGAAGAGGAATCTTCATTCATACGAGCCTCGCGACGATCCAGTCCGTCCTCGTTGGCGGAAACCTTGCGGTTGTCAAAACCGGTGGCAATCACCGTAATCTTAATGTCGTCGCCAAGAGACTCATCCACACCCGCGCCGAAGATGATATTGGCATCCGGATCAACCGCCTCGCGGATCATTTCAATCGCTTCATTGGCTTCGAAAATGCCAAGGTCGGCAGCCGTCACGTTGACCAATACCGCTTTGGCTCCATCAACACTGGTTTCCAGAAGCGGGCTCTTGACCGCCGCCTTCGCCGCGTTGACGGCACGGTTCTCGCCATTGGCAATGCCGATGCCCATGTGCGCAATGCCCTGATCCTTCATGATGGATTCGACATCCGCAAAGTCTAAATTGATGATGTTCGGTACCGCAATCAGATCCGAAATACCCTGAATACCATTCATCAGCACTTGATCGGCCATGCCGAAAGCTTCCACCATGGAGGTGCGACGTTCTGCGACCTGTAACAGGCGATCGTTCGGAATGACAATGAGGGTATCCACTTTATCTTTTAATTTATTGATGCCGCTTTCGGCTTGGCTCTGGCGTTTGCGTCCTTCAAAGCCAAACGGCTTTGTGACTACGCCAACCGTCAGGATGCCCATGGAACGCGCCGCTTCTGCAACAACAGGAGCCGCACCGGTACCCGTTCCACCGCCCATACCGGCGGTAATAAAGACCATGTCGGTGTTTGCAAGCAATTCGGTGATATCGCTTTTGGATTCTTCCGCCGCTTTCTCACCCACATCCGGATTTCCGCCGGACCCGAGACCGCGCGTCAGCTTGACGCCAATTTGCAGCTTTTTGTCGGAATCCACAACCTCAAGAATCTGACGATCGGTATTGACGGCGATAAACTCTACGCCTGCTAAACCGTGTTGTTTCATGCGGTTCAACGCGTTGTTTCCGCCTCCGCCGACGCCAAGTACCTTGATTTTTGCCAGACCGTCGTTGTTTACTTCCATGTCGAATGTGTTCATGACTCCCCCTCAGTTTCCTTCTGTTCCTTTTTTCGGTTCCGTCGCACCGGGCGTCGTTTGTCGCCCGTTACCGGTAACCACGATCGGATTCTGTCCTTCGTTCAAAATGATCTCTTGCGCTTTTACGCCTTTGTTCTCGATTTCGCGGAGCACAGCCGCTAAGTCGGTAAGCTTATGAATGATGTCATTCGGTTCCCCGAAACGTATGACGATATCATTATACATTATAACAATGCCTTGTGACTTTTCAAAACGAACTTTCGTCACGCCTTCCACCAGTTGTGTGCTTTGCAAAGTGGATAAAAAAGCAAGCTGGCGGGCATCCGAAAAATAGTTTTCCCCGATGCCGATTTTTTCCACTTCTTTTTCCAAAGCAATCGGCTTAATTCGGTTCTTTTCCGGTACAAAACGGTCGGTGATTTTTCCTTGCTCGTCCACATAATAAGGGCGGCCGGCCGATTCAAAAACGCCCAGGACGAAGTTTTCTTTAATCCGAACCACTAAGCGATTGGGCAATTCACGAGAGAATTCCACTTCTTCAATTCCTTCCAGTGAATGCAGGCGTTCCTCCCAGCGCTTCGTCGGAAAGGTAAAGATGTTGCTGTCTACATCGCCAAGGGCATTCATCACCTCTCGATCCGTCAGAACCGTATTGCCTTCGACGCGTACCGACTGAATGCGGAAAAAAGGAGCGTGCGTCAGGAACAGAGCAACCAATATTGACAGGATCAGCAAACCGAAAAGAAAAGGTAGCCATTTTTTTCGTCGTTGCAGACGCACGCGGCGTTGCCGACGTTCCACCTGTTTTAGGCTGCTTTGCGGTGAAAGGGCCTTGGTACGGGCGGCAGAATGCCGTTCCTCCCGTTTTTTCGGCTTGGAAGTGCGTAATGCATTCGGCTGCAAAGGGCGTTCGTTTCTTTTTTCATGCTCGTCGCGCTGCATACCCCCTCCTTACTCGTCTCGAGAGATGTTCAGCAGAATACCGATCATCATGCTCATGACCAAGAGTGAGCTTCCGCCATAGCTGATAAACGGTAACGTAATGCCTGTCGTCGGGACAAGACCGATGGATACGCCGATATTCACCATGGCCTGAAAGCAGATTAAAAAGGTGAGGCCAAGCGCCAGCACCTGGCCGAATCGCGTCTTTGCATTGCGAGCAATGCGTATTCCGCGAACGGCCAAAAAGCAAAAGCCCGCAATGACGAGTAATGCCCCGATAAAGCCCAGCTCTTCGGAAATGACTGCAAAGATGAAATCGTTGTGCGGTTCATCCGCAAGATAATCAAATTTCTGAACACTTTTCCCGAAGCCGACGCCAAAAAAGCCTCCGGATGCTACCGCATAAAGGGACTGCAATAGTTGCCATCCGCTTCCGGACGGATCCCGCATCGGATCAAAAACCGTTAAAAGACGTTCCAATCGATAATTGCCCGGTTTCGGCCAAAACGCATAGGCGAGGCCGACAAGGGCAATGCCCGTCATCGGCAAAAAATGCCATAAATTCATACCGTATATGAAATAGACAAAGAGCAGCACAGCGGAAATCACGATAACGGCCGAAAAATTCGGTTGCACATAGATGGGCAAAATGGTGAAGCCGATGAACAGCATGATTGCAAGAAAGGTTGCCGGTGTTCCCCGCTTTTCCGGCGGCTTTCGTGTCAGAAGAGCGCTTAAAAGAAGAAGCGATGCCACTTTTAAGCCATCGGAAGGCATGTATGTCAGGGGGCCCAAATGAATCCAGCGATGGGCGCGATTCACAGGATAGGCAATGCCCGGTACCCAAACCAGGAGGCAGGAAAGGATCGCGAGGATGTAGATTAGCGGAGCAAAGCGACGGTAAATACGGTAGTCTATGTGCGAAACCGCCCACATAATCCCCACTCCCAGAATGGTAAATATGAAATCTCGTTGGAAATAATATTTTGCATCGCCAAATTGCTTCAGCGCATAAGGAGCACTGGCACTGAAAACCATCAATACGCCGAAAAAAGACAACACGAGTACAAGGAGAAACAGAACACGATCCATCGTGCCCTGCCTTCTTCTTGTATCCCGTTTTATGTCCTTTCGCATATCGCCCGTATCTCCTCCGTCTGCTTTATTCGTTCTTTTCTTTCCAAGCCTTCACCAAAGCGCGAAATTCTTCTCCTCGCTCTTCAAAATGTTCGTATTGTCCCCAGCTCGCGCTTGCGGGCGAAAGCAAAACCAAGTCTCCTTTTTCCGCCAGGGATGTCGCAAGCTCCATCGCTTTTTTCAAGGTTTCAGCGATGATCACACGATCTCCGAGCCCCTTTTCCTGGGCTTCCTTCGCAAGCTTTTCTGCAGTTTGGCCGATCAGCAGCAGCTTTTTTCCTTGCGGGCGAAAAGCTTCAAAGAAAGCATCAAAGCAGACATGCTTGTCATAGCCCCCCGCAATTAGCAAAATGGGTTGATGAATGCCGGAAAGTGCCTTGACTGTGGCATCGACATTAGTTCCCTTTGAGTCATTAATATACCGCACGCCCCGCACCGTGCCGACATCTTCCATGCGGTGTTCAATGGGGCGAAAGGAAGAAAGCGCTTGTTTTATCACCTCTTCTGCAACGCCCAAATCTTTGGCTATTTCGACGGCAACAGCCGCGTTTTGTACATTGTGCTCACCCACTAAGTGCCAGCCAATTCCTTGGCGAAGCTCTTCCATCAAAGGAGTGTGAAGGTCTACCAGATGAATAGTAGCATGGGTGCCCACCTGATCGATTGCATCCCGAGCGACCGTATCGCCCGGCAACAGCCACAGGCTGTCCCGTGCGCTCTGGGCATGGGCAATGGCTGCTTTCGCCTTGGCATAGGCTTCAAAGGATCCGTGCCATTCCAGATGATCTTCCGTGATATTCAAAATCGCGGCGCGGTGCGGTGCGAATTGCTCCACCGCTTCCAACTGAAAGCTGGAGCATTCCGTGACAAAAAGCGTACCTTCTTCCGCTTCGAACATCGTTGAGAGAATCGGAAGACCGATATTGCCGCAGGCAATGGCCTTTTTCCCCGCATGGTTCAAAATCCATTCGATAAGCGACGTTGTAGTTGTCTTTCCATTCGAGCCGGTGATGGCGATGAGGTTCTCACCGCCGAAAAGACGATAGGCGATCTCCAAATCGGTATATACCGGTTTCCCCTCACGATGAGCTCGCTCCACCAAAGGTGTCGCGAAGGAGATGCCGGAGCTGCGCAGAACAAAGGCAAAGGGCTCCAAGGGCAAGTTCTCTGCATCCTCGATAATAGTGATGTCCTTCGAGTGGGGCAACGCGGCAATAAAAGCCTTATCCTCATCGCTCAAACCACCGTCCACATAAAGCGAGAGACGACAGCCTGCGGCGGGAAGTGTACGCAGCACCGAGCGTCCCGTGACACCCATGCCATAAACAAGAACGTTTTTTCCATTAAAAGTAGTTTTAAAATTCATTGTTAATCCTTTCCGGCAATTCGCAAGTTACCAGATCCAAACCGTCAGCAGGCACAGTAAAATGCTCACGAGTGAAAATGCCGCAGTGACTTTCTGTTCTGGAAATCCCTTCAATTCAAAATGATGATGAATGGGACTCATGAGAAAAATCCGTTTCCCTCCCGTACGTTTGAAATACGCCACCTGAAGGATCACGGAAAGTGCCTCCATAAGATAGATTCCTCCCAAGACAATTAAAAATGGCAAGCGATTCATTACCATCAATATGGCAGTGAGTGCACCGCCGATCGCCATGGAGCCGGTGTCTCCCATGAAGAGAGAGGCCGGATGGCTGTTAAAAAAGAGAAATCCAACCAGCACGCCGGCGAAGAGAATCGAGGCGAGTCCGGCCCGCTCCTGCCCTAAGACAGTTTGCTGGCTGAGAAAGGCCAGCGTGAGAAATACCGGAAGAGAGACACCGGCGCAAAGGCCATCCAGTCCATCCGTCAAATTCACCGCATTGACCGTACCTACCATGATGAAGGCCAACAAAGGGATGCTCAGCAAGCCGATATGCCATTGCCAGCCGAAAAAAGGAATGCGTTGTATGGCCATCTCCGGTGTGAAAAAGTAATGAATGCTCAGCAAAACGACCGCAAAAGCAAACTGGAGTATCAATTTTTGCCGCGGCGTCAAGCCTTCACTTTCCCGTTTTTTCACCTTCTCAAAATCATCTAAAAAGCCGATCGCTCCGAAGCCCAGCGTGCAGATGGCGATAAGCAAGGTTGCCACATTTCCTTTTCCGCAAAACAACAGTAAAAGGAGAAACACCGCGGTAAATGCGACACCGCCCATCGTGGGAGTCCCTTTTTTCTTATAATGTGCCTTATTCCCTTCCTCGCGAATTTCCTGTCCCAGCGACTCTTTTTTGGAAAAGCGAATCCAACAATAGGTTCCCGCGGCGGATACGAGCGCCGCTAATATCCCCCATGGGAAAACCGCTTGAAAAGTCTCCATGTTTTTTCTCCTTCTCTCCTGTATTGTTTCTCCGAACAAGCGACGAATTCGACACCTGTGCAGTTTTTTCTATTGCCCACGTTCGGAGGTGCTCTCCGATTTTTCCTGTGCAGCAGGCTTTTCTTTCACCGTCGGATCCGCAGTAAGCACAATAGCGGTTCCCTTTTCAACAACCGTTCCCGCCTCGGGATTCTGTGAGATGATGACGCCATGATCCGCTCCGTCCAACGATACGGCGATCGTTGCCTGTTGCAGAATCGGCCTGACCTCTTCCACGGACATACCAACCAATGACGGAACTCGAAAACGTTCTTTCTCATCCGGTCGACATTCTATCACGCTTTGCAATGGGATGAGCGTTCCGGCTTCCGGAGTTTGACGCTCGATCAGCGTAAAATCGTTCATTGCGCCATAAACGCTGAGCTTGAATCCGGCTTTTTGAAGGATTGTTCTCGCCTCGCCCACCGTCTTCTTGCAAACATCCGGCACTGTCTGCCCTTCGTCTTCGTTTTTCCTTATATCCTTTTTAATCGCCAGAAGTCGTTCCAACATTTTGGCGCTGATTTCTCCTGCCACTTCATTGCCCATGCTTTTCGTCTTGGGATTATGGATCACCACAAAGAGTGCCTCTTCCGGTTTTTCTGCCGGATACACACTATAAAGCGAGGCAATGGTCTTATTCGTATATTCTCCATTTTCCATAACCGTCGTCGTACCGCTTTTCGATCCCACTTCCATTTCTTTTATGCGCTCGACCTTCAAATGCGATACATGCGTAGTGCTGATCAAATACCGTCGCATCGTCTCCACTGTTTCCTGCGAAAAAATGGGATCCATGACGCTTTCACGAAATTGGGAAAGCACCTTTCCATCCTGTGCGGAAGAGGTGGCAAACAGATGTGGTGTACGGTAATAACCGCCGTTGATGACCGTGTTGACCGCGGTCATCATCTCCAACGGGGTTAAGGAGATGCCATGGCCATACGACATGGTTTGCATCTGGATGCTTTGCAGCTTCTCTACGTTTTCCGGGAAAAGAGAAGCCTGCTCGCCCGGCAAATCGACCCCTGTTTTGCCCCCCATGTGCAAGGATTGTAAATAGGAAAAAAAGTTATCCGGGCCTATGTCGCGCACCACTTGCACAAACGCCGGATTGCAGGAATGATTAAGAGCCTCTTCCAATGTTTGTGAACCGTGCGGGTGATCGTGACGCCAGCATTGAATCCACACGCCGGGCGCCAACTCTATTTTTCCCTTGCATATATAGCGCGATTCCGGAAGAGAAGATTTGGTCTCCAAAGCAATGGCGGAGGTAAGCGTTTTAAACACCGATCCGGGCTCATAAATCGTAGAGACCGCGGGGTTTTTCCATCGGGAATACAGCAGAGAAAGACGTTCCTCGTCACTCATGGCTTTCCAAGCGGCTTCCTCCACCCCGCTCGCTGTCGCGCGCGGAGTATTCGGATTAAAAGAGGGATAGCTTTCCATGGCCAGAATCTCACCCGTATTGGGATTCATCAAAATCGCCGTACCGGAATCCGCCTGAAAATCATTGATCCCTTTTCGTAATTCTTCCGATAGAACTCGTTGCGCATCCAGATTCACGGTCAGATGCAAATTTTGTCCTTCTTCCGACGCGTAACGTTCCACAGCTTCGGTGGGGATGATGTTGCCGCCTAGGTCACGGGAGAGCCTCATCTGCCCCCCTTTTCCGCGCAAAAGCTCGTCATACTGTGCCTCTAGGCCATAGGCTCCTTTCCCCTCATCATTGACGAAGCCCAATCCCTGCGCCATCAAATCCTGGTTGGGATAATACCGTTCCGCCTCTTGCACCACGCGATAGGCACGAAGCCCGGAGCTCTGAAGCTGCTCCATTTCTTTTGGTGTCAGTTTTGTCTTTAACGCCACATCGTAGCGAGAGGAGGCAAAGGCTTGTGCCACCTTTTCCTTCTCCATATGAAGAATATACGAAAGCAGCTCGATCGTTTCCTTTTTATCCTTCTCTTCCACTTCCCGAGGAAAAACATAGATCGTGTTCACCATGACCGAAACGGCCATCGGCCGATTGGCCGAATCAAAGATGGTACCGCGTTTCGGCTTCACCTCAATAGTTCGACGACGCTGTGCCAATGCCGCTTCTTTGAAAGGTTGCCCTGCCAGCACCTGTAAATAGAAAAGCCGAGCCAGAAATCCAATTGCGATGAGCAATGCGACAATAAAAACGAATCGCACGCGCGCGATCGGATGAACTCGTCTCGGCGTATTGTTCTTTTGTGTTGTCTTCATGCGTTTTTCACCCCGGCGGCACTACTCCTGCATTTGCGGACTGGCCGCGATTGTCCTGTGCTCTACAGAGAGAGAAGCGGCATGATTCTTCATCGCAACGGCAGAATCGCCCTTCGTGGAAAGAATCTGCTCTTTCGAGGGATACTGCATACCTAAACGACGTTTCGCCAGCTCTTCAATGCGCGAAGCTTCCGTATAGGGTGCTAACTGCATCGTCAGCGTATCATATTGTGCACGAAGATTTTCCACCTGTGTTGCCGTTTCTCGAATATTCCGGTTCATTCCGGATAATTCATTATAGCGCAGGAGACTTGTGATGAGCAACAGCAGGGTTGCTGCCGTGCAAAGGACAAGGGCCGTCCAATAAAACACGCGTAGGCGAACATGCGTTTTTACCGCCGCTGATTTTCGGCTCATCGCCAGAGTTCTCTCGGAAGCCACGCTTCTCGCCCGCACATTGGTCTTGGTTCGGGAATGGGAATGAGCAGGCACGCCTTCCTGATGACGAGGTGTAACGACGGTTAAGCGCTTTCGTTTTGCAGGAAGCTTGTATGGTTGTGGGAAAGCGAATGTATCGGATTGACGTACGGTTGCGGTACTCATGTTATTCCTCCTGTTGGTGCGCGATGCGTTCCAAAACTCTCAATTTTGCCGAACGCGCTCGAGGGTTTCGCTCCTGTTCTTCCTTAGAAGCCTCAATCGGCTTTCGCGTGCAGATGCGAAAATCCGAAGCATAATCGCATGCGCGAATCGGAAGGCCTGCCGGAAGTGTCGGCCCTTCCGCCAAACGACGAAATGCGTTTTTCACTATGCGATCTTCGAGCGAATGAAACGTGATAATGCAGAGTCTCCCATGCAATGCAAGGTGTGACGCTGCTTGTTCGAGTCCACTTTCCAATGCATCCAACTCGTGATTTACTTCGATACGAAGTGCTTGAAACACCCTTCTCGCAGGATGCTTATCCTGCATGCGCACTTTTTTAGGGATGGCTTTTTGAATGACCTTGACCAGATCGAAGGATGTTTCAAGTGGCTTCGCACCTCGTTCAACTACGATGAATTGAGCAATCCGCTTCGACCAGCGCTCTTCACCGTACCGATAGAATAGATCCGTTAACTGTTGCTCCGAATAGGTGTTGACAATTTCTTTGGCCGTCGGCACATCCGCCTGTCGATCCATACGCATGTCCAGTGGTGCATCACTGTGATAGGAAAATCCGCGTTCTCCGGTATCCAACTGGTGGGAAGAAACTCCGATATCCATCAAAATGCCGTCCACTTCAGGCATGTTCTGCTCCTCCAGAACGTTGCCCAGATGTCGGAAATTGCTGTGAACAAAAGTAATGTGCTCCGCCCAGGGGGCAAGCTTTGTTCGTGCTTCTGCGAGGGCTTCTTCATCCTGATCCAAGGCCAAAAGCCGTCCGCTTGCGATCTGTTTTACAATTTCTTTCGCATGGCCGCCCCCGCCTACTGTTGCATCCACATAGCAGCCATCCGTACGAATCGCTAATGCAGAAATCGTTTCCTCTAACAGCACCGGAATATGGAAATCGGACATTGCGGCCTCCTATAGATCAAATCCGTCATCGTTCAAGGTTTCTGTTAACGCATCCAAATCCATGGCCTCGGAGGAAGAAAAGCTGTCCCATTTCTCTTTCGACCAGACTTCAATACGATCCGAAACACCGATGATCACCACATCACGTTCAATGGAGGCGAAGGCGCGGAGTTGTGGCGGGATGAGAAATCGCCCTTGTTTGTCACAGGCGACCTCCATTGCCCCGGAATAAAACGCACGCGAAAAATTTCGCGCCGCTTTTGCCGTTAAACGGAGTTGGCTAATTTTTTCATCCATGACCTTCCATTGCTTTTGGTCGTAAATGAAAAGACAGCCCTCCATACCTCTCGTGATGATGAAAGTGTCGGAAAGATCCTCGCGAAAACGAGAAGGAAGGGAAACCCGTCCTTTCGTATCCACACTGTGGTTGTACTCTCCGATAAACATTCCACTTTCCCCCACTTTTTACCACTTTCTGCCTTCTTGATACCATTTTAGACAACTGGACCGCTTTTGGCAAGGCAAGAAACAAAAAAAAGACACAAAATCATCAAAATAATGATGATTTTGTGTCTTTTGTGGATCGCGTGAAAATAGCCGCAAGAAATTGGAGTACTTCTTGTCGGCGAACCGTTATTCTGCACCTGTTGCAAGTCAATGAACCCGCTAATTGCCGTTAGCGCTCCGGATGCTTTCCTTTGTCTGCATTAAGTGATTTTTCTCCCTTTTTGGAAAGCACAACATAGCCGAGCAGACCAAGGAGCATTCCCCCAATCGCTAAAAGCTGTGCGACACGCAGTGCCCCAAAATAGAGGCTGTCTGTACGAAAGCCTTCGACGATAAAACGCAAAATACCGTAAAAAACGAAGTACAGAGAAGTGGTCTGTCCATCCACCTTGGTGCGTTTTCGCAGAAAATACCAGAGAAAAAGAAAAAGCAGAAAATCGCCTGCCGATTCATAAAAGAACGTCGGATGGTGAGGTTTTCCATCGATGAGCACCGCCCACGGAATGTTTGCGGCATACCCGTAAGCTTCATTGTTGAAAAAATTTCCCCATCGTCCGATAGCCTGCGCCAAAGGCAGAAACGGAATAATACAATCCGCTACACGCAAAAACGAAATATTGCGGCGGTGCAGATAGATCCAACTCACCAAAAGGCCGACCATTACGCCACCTTGAATTGCTAGACCCCCGGAACGCAGATTGATCACATCCCACAGGGAGGAAAAGCGCTGCGGTTCAAAAAGTACATACCAAAGACGAGCTCCAATTACCCCCAAAGGAAGCACCCACAGGGAAAGATCGTAGACGATATCTTCAGGCATTCCCTTTCGTTTGACTTCGCGGCTACTGAGCAATACTGCAAGAAGCATCCCCGTAACAATTAAAACGCCGTACCAGCGCACTTCCAAGCCAAAAAGCGTGATAGCCACGCCATTTCCGGTATATTCAAACATCCTTTTCTCCTTTCGGCATGCCCTTCTTTGCCGAGATAAGGTGCCGTCCGGCTAACGTCCACAGTCCTTGTCCCAGAAGCGTCCCCACCACAAAGCGAAGAGCGATCCCCTTTGCCATTGCCATGAAAAAGGGGGCTGGCATCATTTGAATCATCAGGTCTGTGTCCACATTGAGAATCCATAGATCATTGCGAAAAAAGACGTGATGAAAGGTCGTAAAGACCGTTTCCCAAGATTGCGTCGCCAAAAAAGCAACCCCTGCCAGCAAAACGAAGACAGCGCCCTGGGTCAGCCACGCTACATATGCCGCTTGCGGATGTTGATCCCGACAACGCGCCACCAAGAATGCCGAGGCTCCGGCGATGCCGATCAGGCTTACCACACGAGCTAAAGAGAAAAGCCCAAATACATCCTCCATATGAGCGCATTCCCGCTCGCCAAAATGATCACTCATCCTTGAAGGCTCCCCCGTCTGAAGGTAGAGCACGATATCACGATTGACGATATCCAACTCCTGCTGCGTCTTTCCGGTCGCCTCCTCAATATTAAATCGTTGCTGAAACGCATGATAATCCGCCGTATTATACGCAACCGAAAAAATAGAAAAGCCGAGACTGCACAGGGAAAAAAGGAGGGTAAAGAGAACGCCGCTTAGCCGCTTCATTCCTGTTCCCAGTTGGTGTAGACATCCTGCACGTCATCATCGTCTTCCATCACGTCCACCAAGGTCTCCATCAATTTCTGATTTTCTTCATCCTCAATGCGGACCGTGTTTTTCGGCAAATAGCCGGTTTCCGCGACACGGAACACGTAGCCTTTCTCGACCAACGTATCATTAACCGTCGAAAACTGTGCCGGATCCGTCAGCAAAATATAACTGCCCTCTTCATGGCGCACATCCTCCGCACCGGCATCCAGAGCATCCATCATGACGGTATCTTCCTCTTTGCCCTCGTCGTCCGTTACCAGAATGCCTTTATAGTCAAACTGAAACATGACCGATCCGCTTGTGCCGAGATTTCCGCGGTATTTATCAAAATAATGGCGCACGTTCGCTGCGGTGCGGTTCTTGTTGTCCGTCAGACAGGAAACGATCACTGCCACGCCTTCGGGTCCATACCCTTCATAGACGGCATGGCTGTACTCCTGACCGTCCAAGTCGCCTAAGCCTTTTTTGATGGCGCGATTAATGTTGTCGTTAGGCATATTTTCAGCCTTGGCCTTCTCAATCGCCATCTTTAGGGAGGCATTATAGTCCGGATCACCGCCGCCTTCGCGTACTGCCACCATGATCATGCGACTGATCTTCGTAAACGCGCTGGCGCGCTTGGCATCTTCCTTGCCCTTTACGTTTTTTACCTTACTCCACTTATTATGTCC
The DNA here is from genome assembly GCF_900119705.1 of Murdochiella vaginalis. GTDB lineage: Bacteria > Bacillota > Clostridia > Tissierellales > Peptoniphilaceae > Murdochiella > Murdochiella vaginalis. The sequence continues at coordinate 1,256,467 of NZ_LT632322.1, forward strand.
TGACATACTTCCTACTTTCGTTCTACCGGTCGTCCGATTGCATCCGTGGGAAAGGAAAACTTCTCTCCCACCCTCCAGTCTATTTGTCCACTCGTCAAATTTAACAGCGTGGATTGAATCTTGTCAATCTCTTCTTCGGGAAGCCAATAGCACACCGTCACTTTTTCCCCGTATTCACGCGATCGCTCCCGCAAGTTTCGAAGCGCATAGTCACATTTTCCCTGCACGGGATAGGCATAACGAATCGTCACCTCCCGGAAGGGGGAATAAAACACAGGCGATGCGGCCTGCAATGCATCCGTACAGACCTTAGTGTATGCGCGCACCAGCCCCGAAGCGCCCAGCTTCACCCCACCGAAATAGCGAACGGCTACAATCAGTACATCGTCAACATCTTCCCGCTGAAGAACGGCAAGCATGGGAAGGCCGGCAGTACCTTGCGGTTCGCCGTCATCCTCCGCTTTCTGCCGAATGCCGTTTTCTCCCAGAATATAAGCGCTACAATGATGCGTGGCCGTCGGATGTGCCGTTTTGATTTCCTCTAATGCCGTTTCTGCCTCTTCAACCGTTTGCACACGTCTGGCATAGCCGATGAAGACCGATTTCTTGATGGTAAAGCGCACTTCCGCGTCATGCAGCAGGCTGCGATAGCTCATGTGTTCCTCCCCGTTGCCGCCGAAGTGCCGAAGAGCTGCTGCTGAATACGCTGATGCAAACGAAGAATATCCTTGTCACAGGTAGCGCTGATGCGCAGGGTTTCCTCCGGCGGGGTGACTGCACCGTCATCTCCCAAGTCCATCTTGTTAAGCACATATAAGACGGGAATGTCCGCGCGGCATTCCTGAATACATTTTTGTACGGTTTCTATACGCTCGTTCGCTCCTTCTTCCGCAGCATCAATGACATGAACAAGCAAGTCGGCATAGCTAATTTCTTCCATCGTGCTGGCAAAGGGTGTGGATAATTTTTTGGGAAGATCATGGATAAAGCCGATGGTATCCGCTAAAAGGTACGTTCCTTTCCCCGGCTCCTCTATACGACGCATGCTCACTTCCAAAGTCGCAAACAGGCGATCATCAGCATACACTTCTTTTTCTTTTCTTCCGAAGTGGGATAGAAGAGCATTCATAATCGTAGATTTTCCCGCATTTGTATACCCTACAAGGCCAACGATGGGGTAGGTGGATTGACGACGACGCTTGCCGGCTTCACGCTCCTGTGCAGTGATGCGTTCACGTTGTTTACGCAGGCGTTTGATGCGCTGTTCAATGCTTCTTCTGTCCGTTTCCAGCTTCTTTTCACCCGGGCCGCGCGTTCCGATACCCCCTCCGGTTCGGGAAAGAGCTTTACCGTAGCCGCGCAGAGCGGGCAGCCGATAGGCGAGTTGTGCCAGCTCCACATCCACTTTTGCCTTTTTACTTCGGGCGCGAAGGGCGAAAATATCTAAAATTAGATCCACGCGATCCAAAACGCGACAAGGAAGCATTTCGGAAAGATGGAGTCTTTGGGCACCGGAGAGCTCCTGCTCGAAAACGACGAGATCAATCGACTGCTCTTCTACCATCTGCGCCATTTCTTCAATTTTTCCCTTTCCCAGCAATGTTGCCGGATGGTAGCGCAGGACATTTTGCGTGATGCAACCGATCACCTCTCCACCGCAAGAACGTACGATTTCACGCAATTCCCCGATACGACGTTTTTTTTCCTTTTCGCTCACCTGTAAAAACGCAAAGGCCAAAAGCGCGCGTTGCTTTCCTCTTGTGTTCGTCGTCATACACTGTTTCCTTCCTTCGTCTCGACTATTTTATCATACTCCTGTCCGATGCCCTTCTCCAGGCAAGTCCCTTTGTCGACATATGGGCAAAAGGGAGAGCCTATTTCTCCCTCATCAAGGCCTGTATAAAGCTGTACGCTTTATGGTAAAATGGACAAAACATCGATAGATCAGTGTTCTATGCAAGGAGAATAATATGGTTCAACACACCGTTTCAAACATACGCAAAATTGTCGCTATTGTCGTCCTAAGCTTTTTGATTTTTTTAGCGATTCTTGGCGGCTACTTGGTCGGCTCCATGCTGGAAATTGCAAAAGCCGCGCCAAAAATGAATCCGGATCTGTTGCTATCGAATCTGAAAGAAAACTCGCAAATTGTCGATATGAAAGGCAATCTCATTGAGCAAATTGATACGGCAGAATACCGTAAAATCGTGCCCTACGAGCAGATTCCCAAAAATCTGATTAACGCTTTTATCAGCGCAGAAGACAAGCGGTTCAAGTCCCATGATGGTGTGGACCTCTACGGCATCGCTGCCACGATCCGTGATTTTGTGCGTTCCGGCGATATGCGCGGAGCCTCCACCATCACCATGCAATTGGCCCGCAACGCCTTTCTGAGCAGTGACGTCAACTGGAAGCGTAAAATTCAGGAGATCTTTTTAGCGTATCAGATTGATGATCAGCTCGATAAAAAGCAAATCATGGAGTCGTATCTTAATCGAATATTCTTTGGCCAAAATGCCTACGGCGTCGAAGCCGCTTCTCAAATCTACTTCTCCAAACATGTGCAGGACCTGAGTCTGGCACAGTGTGCAACGCTTGCGAGTATCGTGCCCGCTCCTTCCCGCTATGCTCTCTATTCCACGTATCGTCCCTCGGAGGTGACCGATGAACGTGTGTTGGATGAAACAGAAATTAACGGCGAACGATATCTGGCCGTCTACAATCCTCCTGCTTATGAACGAGCGAAATGGGTGCTTTCCGAAATGAAGAAAAATGGCTTTATTACGGAAGCGGAATATAAAGAAGCCGTCAACACGGATGTCGCATCCACGATAAATGCGCCCGAAAAACGTGCCGAAAATCTTTCTACCTACATTACCGACCTGGTAAAAGAACAGGCCGTATGGGCCTTAATGGATTCGCAAAACATTTCCCGTCAGGAGGCAAGGCAACTTCTGATGTATGGCGGCCTGACCATTACCTGTACGGTGGACATGGAGTTGCAGCGTAAATTGCAGGATCTGGTGGCGTCGCTGACAGCTTCTGTTCATTCGCCGACCGGTCAAGTATCTCCCTTAAAATTAAATCTTCGTTATGATGAGTACGACAATATTATCGGGCGCAATGGCTCTTTACTTTACTATCGCAAATCCAACCTGTTGGATGATAACGGCCGTGTAGTGGTACCGCAAAAGCAATTCCGAATCGATGATCAAGGCAATCTGATTGTTCAGCCCGGACGCCTGCGCGGATACAGCGGATATATCGATATCATGGATTTCTACACGTTTGACGAGAACGATGTCCTTCGGGCACACAGAGTCGGCACTATTCCCGTCGACAATAAGTATCTCACTGTCGATTCTGACGGCACCATGCACATCGCCAAGGCATTTTTCGATTCGAATACTACGCCGCTCTACACCATACGAGACGACGGTGCCATGGTGCTCAACCGTGACTATTATGACTACGACGATGTCGGTGTAAAACAGCCTCAGGTTTCTTTTACCGTGCTGGATACGGCAACTGGTGAGGTGCGCGCCATCATTGGCGGTCGCGAACAGGATGATCGTCATTTCCTAAACCGTGCCTCCAGTTATCCCCGTCAGCCGGGCTCGTCCATCAAACCCATTGCCGATTATACGGGCGCCATCGCCACCGGAAACAACCAAGGTGTCGCTATGGATGATGCGCCGGTAGAATTGCTGGAGGATCATCCATGGCCTGTGAACGTCGATGGTCGCTATCGCGGCATGATGTCGATGCGAGAGGCGTTAGTACGTTCGTCCAACCCGGTCGCTATACGTTGGTTAAAGAAAATAGGCATCGATACCTCTAAAGAATATCTGGCACGCTATGGCATCATCAACCGGGAACATCCCGACCGTGACCACTTTGTAGAGGCTGCAGAAGACAGTCAATACAATGACGAAAACTTGGCTCTGGGAATCGGTTCCATGACGCACGGTTTAACATCGCTGGATATGGCCGGTGCCTATCAAGCCATCGGAAATAATGGAACGCGCGTACCTGCGATGAGCATTTCCAAAATTACGGATAATCGTGGAAAAGTCTACTATGAGAATAAGCATGAAGGCGTAGAGGTTCTTTCCCCGCAACTGAATTATCAGCTCGCCGACGCGTTGCGTCACGTGGTGCAAGACGGATTCGCAAACGCAACGGTCCGTGGAGGTGACATGGACTTAATCGGCAAAACAGGAACCACGGATAACAAAATGGACTTTTGGTTTGCCGCCTCCACTCCCTACTACACGACCGCCGTCTGGGTAGGACCCGACAATGCGCTTATTTCCCTAGCCGGTGACTCCCGCACGCCTGCCAACATTTACGCCAATATTCACGCGATTCTGCACGAAGGACGCGAAGCAAAAAAATTCCCCATTCCGGAAGGCGTTTACGAAGCGGAAGTATCCAATATGACAGGGCAGAAACCCACTGCGGCAACCGTTTCGGGCGGTGGCGTCATGCTTGTCCCCGTCAGCAAAGAAACCGAGCCGAAAAGTGAAGACACCGCTTACGTATTTCGAGAACTCGATGCGCGTAATGATTTGCTGGCGAACGACAAAACACCGGCGCGTCTTCGCATACCGAAAGTGTTTATTGTCCGTCCTTCCGATTATGATCCTTCCAAATTCAACGGAGTGGTCCCGGAAGACTGGGGACGCCAAGTTCCTACCAAAGTATCGGAGCTCGGCAGTACCATTCCGCCGGAAACTTTTACAAAAGATGGCTTGACGACGGTGCGCGAATACAATCAAGACGATGGAAGCTACAAGGAAACTACAACACTTCCGGACGGAAGCGCCGTCATCGTTTACTTCGACCGAACCGGCAAAGAGTTAAGTCGAACCGCTGTGCCTCCTAATGGTCATGCGTCTTCCCCGGCCGGTGGACAGTCCTCCCAGTAAACGCAAAAAACAGCAAAGAGGCTTGAGGAAATGGCAGAAACAAGAAAAGAGGTGTTCTGCTTTTCCGATAACGCTATAGAAAGGGACATCATGGAACAACGCAAAATACTGCTTGTCGAGGATGAAGAAGGCATCATTAATATTGAAAAGGCCTATCTGGAAAAAGCGGATTATGTCGTCGAAAAAGCGATGGATGGAAACGAAGCGCTCGAACGTTTTGCCGATTTTCAACCGGATCTGGTGGTGTTAGATCTTATGTTGCCGGGAAAATCCGGAGAAGAGGTGTTAAAGGAAATCAAAGCCCAGAGCGATACCCCCGTCATCATTGTTTCCGCCAAATCCGAAGAAGATGATCGCGTCGAAAACTTGCGCAACGGTGCGGATGATTACATGGTCAAGCCCTTTTCCGCTCGCGAGCTGGTAGAACGTGTGCGTGCCATTCTGCGCCGCCTACCTCTTAATAGTACCGGAAAAATGATACAGACCAAAGACGGACGATTGCGGATGGATACCGAATCCATGCGCACCTTCGTCAATGATCAGGAAGTCCATCTGACAAAAAATGAATTTCTGATTGTGCAAACACTGTTTACGCATCCCAATAAAATCTATACGCGTGATGAAATCATCGAAGTGACCTTTGGAATGGACTACGAAGCATTCGATCGTGCCATTGATACGCACATCAAAAATATTCGCCAAAAAATCGAAGTAGACCCGAAGAATCCGGTCTATATTAAGACGGTGTACGGCGTAGGCTATCGTGCCGGAGGCTTTGATGAAGCTTAGGACGCGACTAAGTCTTTCCATTATCATCCTTGTCTTTGTGACGATGGCGGTCATCGCCTACGGCATGCAACGTGCCTATTCGGATTCATTTTTCAATTATCTCGAAGAGGAGGATGATGCACGTTTAAAACGCATTGTGCGGGATATCGGCACCATTGCCAGCAAGGAATCGCTGGATCTTACAAAAGATGGCATCAACGAGCAGTTGCAGAATTATGCCCGCGATGCCAACATCAATATAACAATTATGGACAACGAGTCGGCCATCTTGGGAAATTATCGTGGTCTCGTGGAAAATGACAATGCGGATATTCAAGTGGATCAATACCAGCTGGTCGACGGACGAGGTGACAAGCGCGGATCCATGCTGCTCACATATGATCGCAGCAATCCGGCACTGACGCATGCGCTGCAAGAATTTCAACGCCGCTCACTGGGCTCCACCATGTTCGGCATTATTGCTTTCGGGCTCGTGGCCAGTATATTCAGTCATTTCTTTTCTAAACAGATTACTAATCCGATCGAAACCCTGCGCATTGCAGCGGAGCGTATTCGGAACAATCAATTTGATATTACGCTGGTGGATTCCAAGTTTGATGAATTGCAAAGTTTGAATGCGAATATGCAGTATCTGGCTTCTTCCCTACGTCAACAGGAAGACGCTCGCCGCAGCTATGCCCAAGACATTTCTCATGAGCTACGCACGCCATTGACAAATATGCAGTTGCATGTCGAGGCCATGAAAGACGGTATTATTCCATCGGATGAAAAAAACTGGGCGCAAATCGAAGCCAATATTGCACAGCTCACGCTTCTGGTTGAGCGCTTGAAAAACACCTTCCGCGAGGCTTCCCTGGTTGCCGCCGAAGACATTCGTTATGTCGACTGCTCGACCCTGACAGCGCGCGTCGTGGACAGCTTTGAGCCGCGCATCGTACAAAAACACGGCATTTTCATTCGCGCCATCGACCCGGCCATCAGTTTACAAACGGATGAACGCCTGTATTCTCAGATTCTCAGCAATCTCCTTTCCAATGCCATTAAGGCCATTGAGGAAGGCGGTCAGATTCGTGTCGCTTTAAATCAGGATCGCAAATTTGTAGTCCTTACCGTTTCGGATAACGGGATCGGCATCGCACCAAAAGATTTGGATCATCTCTTTGATCGCTTTTACCGCGTCGATTCTTCACGCAATCGCACCGTCGGTGGGCAGGGCCTCGGTCTCGCCATTACACGCAACATTGTGCAGCAATTGGGTGGTCACATTGAAGTCACCAGCAAGCTTCGAAAAGGCACCACCTTTCGCGTGCGTCTGCCCGGTGAGTTTTTTAGTTCTTTAGAAACGAACCGAAGAAGCTAACGAGCCGAAGAAGCTAACACGCGAAATTTTTCCAATTCCTGCCGAACGGACTCCATGTTCGTAATCGTCATAATCGCTGCTTTTGTGCGCGCCGATCCGTGAAATCCTGCCAAATAACAGGCCATGAGCTTGCGCATTTCTAAGATGGCACGCTGCTCCCCACGGCAGGCGATTTCACGCTCATAGTGATCCAATAAAACATCGAGTACCTCATCGACAGAAACCGGCGCATAAGAGCCGGTCATACGATATTCATGAATCTGACGAAACAGAAAGGGATTGCCCATCGCACCTCGCCCGATCGCAATGCCGTCGCATCCGGTCCACGTCTCCATTTTTATTGCTTCTTCCGGTGTTGTGACATCTCCATTTCCTACCACTTGCACGTGCAAGGCGTCTTTTAAACGCGCGATGGCCTCCCAATCCGCTTTTCCGGCATACATCTGTTCCCTCGTGCGGGCGTGCAATGTAACGCGTGCAATTCCTTCTTCCTCGGCAATATGCGCAAGCGTAAGATAGTTGATGGATGACGCATCCCACCCAAGACGCATTTTGACATAGACCGGCTTTGTCGATGCCTGCACCATGGCGTGAAAAAGAGTTTGGGCCTGCTTCGGATCACGCATCAGAGCACTGCCTTCCCCATTGCGCACAATTTTCGGAGCCGGGCATCCCATGTTGAGCTCCACCGCTTGAAAGCGGTCATCCGCATTAAAACGCGTACGGATGACTTTCGCTAATACGCAGGGATCTTTTCCGAATAGCTGCACGGTCAGCTTGCCTTCCTCCCCTTTCTCCAGCATATGCTCCGTTCGAGCACTGTCATAAAGAAGCGCCTGCGCACTGATCATCTCCGTCGTCGCTTCCTCACAGCCGTACTGAAAGCAGATTTCTCGAAAGCAACGATCGCTTACCCCTGCCAGCGGCGCCAAAGACACAAAAGCGGAAACCGGCTCCTCTCGGTGGCCGGTTTCCATGGAAAATCCCTTGTTTTGAATCGGTTCCTGCATGGTCATCCTTCTTGCTCGCGGTGTGATTCTTTTTCATCGCGCAACCGTTCATTCTCTCTTGCTCTCATCGTGCGATTGTAAATGAGACGCAAGCCTAAAAGATTGAGATCGCGATTGACACCATCAACATATTTTGAATTCTGGGAAAGAAGCGTTGAAAAGCCGCCCGTAGCAATCACACGTGGCTTTTTATCGGTCTGTTCTTTCAGTTCAGCTAAGATGCCTTCTGTAATGCCGTCAATTAAGCCGATAAAGCCCCGAACCAGTCCGGCCTGCATGGCATTGACAGTATTCGTCGCAATGATTTTTTCAGGCTGCATCAGCTCAACACGAGGCAGTTTGGAAGTGCCGTGCGTTAAAGCAGCAGCTGCAATGCGAATTCCCGGCGCAATCGTGCCGCCGATGTATTCACCGTGCGCATTGACGACTTCATGGGTAATGGCGGTTCCGATATCAATGATGATCAACGGTCCGCCATATAGCGCATATCCGGCGACCGCATCGGCAATGCGATCGGAGCCGACTTCGCGAGGATTATCCACGCGCAACGGCAATCCGGTCTTCGTCCCCTCACCAACAATTATCGGCGTAAGCTTTAAAAAGCGTTCGGACATGGCACTCATCTGGTGCACCAACTCCGGCACAACGCTGGAAAGAATAACGGCGCAAATCATTTCCCGATTGTAATGAAAATGACGCAGAATCTGTTCCAGTTCAATGCCGTATTCATCGGACGTTTTTTCGCTGTCGGATTGGATGCGCCATTGATGAACGAGGTCTTCGCTATGAAACAGACCAAAAGTGATGTTGGTGTTTCCTGCATCAATAGCCAACAGCAGCGAACGACTTTTCGGTTGATCCGCCTTTTCCATGACATTTCCTCCCGTTAGGCTTTGTTCGATGTCTCTTCCTCCTGCGCATCGTTAAGCGGCTTACGGTGTTCTCGCTTTTCTAATATGCGCGCAATGGGCGTCGAAACCACTGCGGCCAAAATCGCTTCCGGAATGCCGTTGGCTACAACGGTTGTGAGCACCATGGCGCCCACCGCTTCGGATGTGATGTTGCGCACTTCGGCAACGCGAGCGGCATACACCAGATAAAGTGTCCCCATCACCATCAACGTATGCATCACCGTGCCGATGATAGCCGGCAACGAATAACGAATGATCACATTCTTATTACGCCAAATCGTAGCAAGGTAGCCCACGATCACGCCAAAAAGCACGCGAGGCAGAACGCTGATTAGCGGATTGGCAAAAGCAAAAGACAACGGACCGGAAAGTCCCTGTAATGCGCGAAGCATGGAATTGAGCCCAAACGCCAATCCTAAAATAAATCCATAGGGAACACCGCCGATAATGGCTCCTAATACGACCGGAATGTGCATGGTCGTTACCTGAATCGGTCCGATGAGGATGTAGCCGATGGGCAAAGCGCTCAATACCAGCATTAGGGCGATCAAAACACCTAAGCGTGCGAGATTCCGTCCGTTAAAAAATTTGTTTTTCATAGTTCCTCCGATCCGGCTCACTGAGGATGCCGGTCCATTCGGGGCCATGCCCCAGCTACTTTTTTACTTCGCGGTCGTTTTCGATGCCGATGCTTTTTCCTTTCGCTCCAAGCTGGCACGCACCAGCCCCGTAAACAACGGATGCGGTGCATTCGGCCGTGATTTGAACTCCGGATGAAACTGTGCGGCAATGAAATACGGATGCGCAGGAATTTCTACAATTTCCATCAGGTTCTTCGCAAGTTGAACCCCGCTGAAGACCACGCCCGCCTTTTGCTCAAACAGCTCCTTGTATTTGTTGTTGAATTCATAGCGATGACGATGCCGCTCAACAATGTTTTTCTGTCCATACAATTGATGTGCCAACGTACCTTCCATTATGGCGCAATCGTTATTGCCGAGACGCAACGTTCCGCCCAGGTCCGTTTCTTCGGATTGTCCATCGAGGAAGGTGATGATGGGATTGGCCGAGTCGGTATGAAACTCTAACGACGAGGCATCCGTGATTCCAAGAACATGGCGCGCAATTTCAATGCACGAAATTTGCATGCCCATGCAAATGCCCAGGAAAGGAATGTTATTTTCACGCACATAGCGCACCGTCTCAATCATGCCCTCTGTCCCCCGTGAGCCGAATGCTCCGGGGATAATGATGCCGTCATACGGAGACAGAATCCGTTTCGCGGTTTTTTCCGTTATTGTTTCGGAATCCACATAGCGCACGTCAACCTTGGCCCCCAGATGATAGCCGGCATCCCGCACTGCCTCGAAAACGGAAAGATACGAATCGCTAAGCGCCGTGTATTTTCCAACCAGCGCCACCGTCAGCTTTTTCTTGGCGGCCTTAAATGTAGCGCACATCTTCGCCCAGTCGCCCGTATGATCCTCACGCGTTTTCAGGTGGAAATGACGAAGAATATACTGATCCAGCCCCTGTGCTTTGAATACCAGCGGTACCTCATAGATGAGATCCACCGTCTTGGATTCTACGACCGCTTCTCGCGGCAAATCGCAGAAAAGACAGATCTTTTCATACACATCTTCCGTAATGGGCTTGTCTGCACGGAGAATGAACACATCCGGTTTAATGCCGTAGCTCATCAATTCCTTGAAGGAATGCTGCGCCGGTTTGGTTTTTAACTCACCCGTTCCCGGAATGGTCGGAATGAGCACCGTATGCAGAAACAGCACGTCATCCGAATTTTCGGAATGGATTTGACGAATGGCTTCAATAAACGGTTGAGACTCAATGTCTCCCACCGTACCACCGATTTCCGTAATGATGAAATCGGCACCGGACTCTTCCGCTACGGAATAGATTTTTTCTTTTATCTCATTGGTGACATGCGGGATCACCTGTACGGTTTTTCCCTCGTAATCACCCGCTCGCTCCTTGCGAATGACATTAGAATAGATGCGGCCGCTGGTAACCGAAGAGTTTTTCGTGAGTTCTTCGTCGATAAAGCGCTCATAATGTCCTAAATCCAGATCGGTTTCGCCCCCATCGCGCGTAACAAACACCTCGCCATGCTGATAGGGGCTCATCGTTCCCGGATCGACATTCAGATAGGGATCAAACTTTTGCATGAATACGGAATAGCCGTTGTCTTTGAGCAATCTTCCTACACTTCCGGCGCTGATGCCCTTGCCGATGCCGGAAACGACACCACCGGTCACGAAAATAAACTTTGCCATGTCTCCCCCTACGACTCCGTCGTTTCGCTCTTTTCTGTCTGTGAAGCCTGTTCTTCTTCGCTCAATGCTTTCTCCTGCGCCTTTTCTTGGAACATCGCGGATTTTTTACCAAGTTTGAATTCGCGAATGCGTGCATTGATTTCGCTCATGTGTGTGCGGCCTATCTGCAACACCTGACGCGTCTCATTCTTGCCGAACTCTTTCGTGATGATGACCAAATTGCCCGTTTTCGTGTCCCAGGCCCATTTGCGAAGTTCCTGCCAGGGGATAAACTTATTGTCGGCAAAGAGTCCTTCCTGCGAAACAATTACCTTGTTCTTGGAAGAAAAATAAAACGTAATGCCCAAGAACATCATCATCACACCACGGGCATATTCTTTCTGGCTCACGATGGTCATCACACCGAAAATGAAAATGATGGACATCAAGACCATGTTGATCGACTTCGGGCGTGTCGAAAACGAGTACTTTGGCTCCTCCAGTTTGCGCTCCATCCGAATGGCTCGAACCACCTGATAGAGCAGAAAGATGAGCATGCCCAGATAGAGCAAGTCAATAATCGTTATCGTCATGCCGGCAATGTGAATGCCCGGCATTGTCGCTTGTGCATTTTGTGCCTTGCTTGCCGCTTCTGAGCTCATGCGTTTGCTCCTCCCTTTTCTTCCGCCATCACTCCATAGGTCTGGAAAAGTGTTTCAAACTCTTCCGCATGCATGGTTTCTTTTTCCAAAAGGACATTGGCCAATTGATCCAGCATCTCCCGATTGCAACGCAAGATGCTCATGGCACGTTCCATCGCGTCACTCATGATGCGACGCACCTCTTCATCAATCGCTTGCGCCGTTTCTTCGGAATAGGAGCGGATCTGACCGAGGTCATTGCCTAAAAACACATTGTCCTTTCCCTCTTCGTACGTTACAGGGCCCAATTTCTCGCTCATACCATATTTAACGACCATATTGCGCGCCATCTTCGTCGCACGCTCAATATCGTTGGAAGCACCCGTAGAGATATCATCCAGCACCAGTGCCTCCGCCGCACGTCCGCCCAAAAAGCTGACGATTTCCGTTAACATCTCATTGCGTGACATGAATTGGCGATCATCTTCCGGTAAAAACGAAGTGAACCCGCCGGCATAGCCGCGCGGCACAATCGTAATCATATTGACTTTATCCGTATCCGGCAGTGCGCGCGTTACGATGGCGTGGCCGCTCTCATGATACGCTGTCAGCACACGCTCTTTTTGAATCACTTCGCGCGATTTTTTCTCGGGGCCGGCTACCACTTTAATCGAGGCCTCGATGAACGTATTCATATCAATCGCGCTCTTGCCCGCGCGAGCCGTAAGAAGTGCCGCTTCGTTGGCCATATTCTCCAAGTCCGCCGGAGTGAATCCCGCCGTTTGACGCGCCAAAGAAGAATAGTCAATATCCTGGGCAACCGGTTTATTGCGCGTATGCACCTTTAAAATCGCCTCACGCGCTTTGGCATCCGGCATACCCACCATAACCTGACGGTCAAAGCGTCCCGGGCGCAGCAACGCCGGATCGAGGATGTCTGGCCGGTTCGTTGCCGCCATAATGATGATGCCTTCGTTCTTATCGAAACCGTCCATCTCGACCAGTAGCTGATTGAGCGTCTGTTCGCGCTCATCGTTGCCGCCGCCCAGACCCGCTCCACGGCGTCGACCCACCGCATCGATTTCATCTACGAAAATGATACACGGTGCATTTTTCTTGCCTTCCGTGAACAAATCGCGTACGCGGGAAGCGCCCACGCCAACGAACATTTCGACAAAATCGGATCCGGAAATGGAAAAAAACGGCACCCCTGCTTCGCCGGCAACGGCTTTGGAAAGATAGGTTTTTCCGGTTCCCGGCGGGCCCACCAACAAGACTCCTTTGGGAATACGCGCACCCAAATCAAGGAACTTGCGTGGATTCTTGAGGAACTCTACGATCTCAGAAAGCTCTTCCTTTTCTTCCTGTAAGCCGGCAACATCCTGAAACGTAACTTTTTCGCCTTTATCCTGATGCATCTGGGCCTTGCTCTTACCGAAGCTGTTCATGCTGCTGTTTTGCATCGCCGTACGCTTGAAGAAGCTATACATCATGAAGCCGAGCAGCCCCAAAAACAGAATATCCGGCAGCATCGCCAAAAAGGGGTTCGGCTCCGGAATCGCCTGAAAGACCATTTCGAGATTCCCCTTCTTTACCTGCGGCGCGACATGCTCTTGGTAGAAGGTTGGAAAATATTGCTGCGGAATAATCACTTCAAAAGGCGTTTTGTCTTTGTCGTTCAACACGCCGCGCAATTTTTCACCCTGATAGACAAGGCTTTTCACATTTCCGTCATCCAATTGGGCAATCAACGCATTGTGCGTCATCGAGCTCTTCTGCGTATTATTCGCATTAAAAAACATGAAGATGAGGGCAATCATCATCAAGGGGAGCAGATAGCTCACCAGCATGCCCAAATTGTTCCGATTGGGGGTCTTTTTGTTCATTCCTTCGTCCTTCCCTGCTCATGACGATAATAAATCGGGTTGAGCGTACCGATAAAAGGCAGATTGCGCAGCTTTTGGTTAAAGTCCATGCCATACCCGATCACGTACTCATCCGGAATGGCAAAGCCGACATAGTCACCCTGAATATCCGTTACACGGCGTTCCGCCTTATCCAACATACAAGCAATCTTAACGCTGTGTGCTCCACGCGCAAGCAGGTTTTCCAACAGATATTTTAGCGTATAGCCGGTATCCACAATGTCTTCGACAATGAGGACATTTTTCCCCATGATCGGCTGTTCTAAATCCTTAATGATTCGAACATCGCCGCTGGAAACCGTTCCTGCTCCGTAGCTGGATACCGACATGAAGTCAATTTCCACATCGAGGTCAATGTGCTTGAGCAAATCTGCCATAAAAACGGAGGCGCCTTTGAGAATGCCGACGACCAATAAATCCGCCTTCTCCTTCGCATAATCCGCCGTGATTTTGGCACCAATTTCGGCAACGCGGCGTTGAATCTCCTCTTCGGTGAATAGAATGCGATCGACGTATTGTTGTAAGTTCTCTCCACTCATATTTTTCTCCAATTGATGATCACCATGTTTCGGCCGGGCTGAACGATCCGCCTTGCACTTCTTCCCAACCCAAGCACCCACAAAATATCTTCTCCATCGGTAAGGATGGGCCAATGATTGCGCAGTACGGCAGGCACATGCCAGGCATTCCACATTTTGCGTAAAGGCTTTGAACCTCCCCCAAAAGAAACAAAGGTGTCACCCGCCCGTGCAAAGTGCCATGTTAACCCGTCCAGTTCTGTTGCATCGATTGCGCAAGAGGCCGCCGGTAAAGACGTCAGAGAGGATACGGTTGCCGAATCAACCTGTGATATACACGAAACCGTGCATCGCCCTGAAAAGATATCCTGTTGTCGTCCGTCCCGATCGGCGGAAAGCGTTAAGCATGCTTCCGATTCTCTTTCCAAAGTCTGAAAGCGCGCAAGCGATAAGACATGCACGCCTTCAAAATCAGTTAAAAACATCATACCATAAAGTGAAAGACATTTACCGCTCGGACGACGGAAATGACGTCGAATCTCTTCTTCTTCCTCGAAAGGAAGCATCGCCGCTTCCTGCTTCTCTCTAAGCCAAAATGCTCGTACCCAGTGTCGAATGATACGCCGTTGAACGGCAAGCGGTTCCGCCAAAAAAGCATCACGTCGCAGAGCGATGCTTTTAAGAAAATAGGCGTTACGAGCAAGAGAAGACGAGGAAAACGGGTCTGCTTGCGCTCCCGTTTCCGACATTCGAGAAAACGATGCCTGCGCAACCGCATCCAGATAGGCATTATCTGCCCGTGCAATTTCCCCTAAGCGTACCAACGACTCGTCCACCGCCGGATTGATGTCGCGACGAAGCGCGGGAAAAAACAGATTTCGAAGGCGATTGCGCGTTGCGTCCATCTCCTGATTGGTATGATCCTCACGCCATGTAAAACAGCGCGCGCGATGAAACTGTTCAATACTTTCTTTTGTAGCAGATAGTAGCGGTCTCACCAAAAAAAACGAGGAACGTTCCTCCAACTCCGCCATGCCGCTCAGCCCATCCGGCCCGCAGCCACGAAGGATATGAAACAAAATGGTTTCTGCCTGATCCTGAAGATGATGTCCAAGAAACAGCAACGGCTTCGGTTCATCCGATGTCCATTCTTCATCTATGACACGCGTAAAAAACGCATAGCGCAACACGCGCGCAGCCGTTTCGATGGACTCTCCGGTTTGCCGCACTCTTTCCGCTACATCCACGTGTGTGGAACAAAAACGCCATCCGTGCGTTTCCGCCCAATCGGCCACAAAGCGCTCATCGGCATCGGCATCCTCTCCGCGCAAGCCATGATGGACGTGCAACACCGTAGGTGTGGAAAGCGAAGGGCGGCCTTGCAAAGCATCCTTCAACAGCCTTGCCACTGCCATCGAATCCGCTCCACCCGACACGGCCACATAAATACGCCGCGGCGTCTCTAAAAGAGATACTACTTCCGACGAAAAGGTCGGCATTTTCTTTGGATTACTGTCCATTATTCGATGCGGAAGATTCCGGGCTCTGCTCTGCAAGAGGCGCCGTCGAAGCGTTCGTATCTCCGGAAGCAGTCGGCTGAGTAGATGCGGATTCCGCAGCCGGTGCGGTCGAAGACGCCTGCGCCGCCTTCTGTTCCTGCTCTGCCTTATACTTTGCCAACGCATCCTGATTGATTTGCATGGTCCCGTCTCCCATATCCACCAAAATTTCATTGGGACGCAGCATGCCTAACTTTTCGTGCGCATATTTTTCGATAAACTGATCGGTATTGACGATGTCCAACTGACTCTTCAGATCGTTCACCGAGGTCTGCAGCTCTTCACGCTGCGCTTCCAGTGAGGACTGCATAGCTTTGGTTTCGGTCAGCTGCTTGGAAGTGCTGTTGAGGGTAAGAGCCGTCGGGATGAGAATTAACAGCAAAATGACGAAAAGCGCAACGACGCCCAAACTGGAGCGATTAAAAGGCGAACGCTTACGATAGGAGCGGCCCTGCTCTGCCGCATTGTTCAAGCGTGACGCTTTTCGCACACTGCGTCCTTCCTTCTTGCGGGATGCGCGACGGGCATCAACGCGCCCACCTCTTTGCAATATTTCCTCTTCATCAGAAGATCGCTTCTGTCTGGGAGCTCCTGACGGATCCGTTTTCGGCAAAATGGATTTAAATTGGCTCATTCCTCTTCTCCTATCACACGATACATTTCCTGTGCCTGTTCCTTTCGCACAGTTTCCGGCACGGCCAGTATTTCAATTTCCAGGGTTTTATTGCCAAATGCGATTTTCATGGTATCCCCCGCAGCAACCTCGGTTCCGGCTTTCGCGGTCCGCCCGTTTACGTCAATGCGTCCGCCGTCCGCCGCTTGTTTGGCTACCGTGCGACGTTTGATCAGGCGTGCGTTTTTCAAAAATTTATCGACTCGCAACGTTATCCTCCTCGTTGAAAAATGAGTATATCTCTATATTTTCCCTGCGATTCGCAACCATAGGCCTATGCGAATCGCCGACGTTAAAAGCGACCGCTTGAACCGAATCCCTCTTCGCCCCGATCGGTTTCGCTGAGCGTTTCCGTTTGCTCTAAAATTGGTTGAAGATACGGGACAACGATCATCTGTGCCACGCGTTCTCCTTGGGCCAGATGCAAGGTATCTTCCCCGTGATAGAACAGAGGAATGCGAATTTCTCCTCGATAATCCTCATCGATCACGCCAATGCCATTGGATAACACCAGCCCTTTCATGCCCAAGCCCGAGCGAATCGCCACCAGTCCGAACGTGCCTTTCGGCAATTCCACGGAAATGCCGGTATGTACCACGCCATGGTCTCCCGGATGAAAGGTCAACCCCTCTTCATTCATAAGCGGCAAATCCAACCCCGCCGCAAACGCGTTTGAGTAACTCGGCTTTTTTCCGGTTGCACAATAGCGCATCACGATCGGTCCATTTTCTCGTGCCGTCGTAGATGCTTTTTTCTCCTCGTTCATGCCTTCTCCTCATTTTTCTCTTTTTTTGCCCAGCAGATCTGGTTCGGAACGATTCCCGGATCGGTGCCTTCGGTTCCTTAATCGGCAAGAACCTGCGAGATCGCTTCAGCAACTCCATTCTCTTTTGCCGAAGAAACCACGTGGTCGGCGATGGCCTTTAGCTCCTCCCGCGCATTGGCAACCGCAAAGCGCAGGGATGCCGCTTTTAGCATATCGCAATCATTTAAATAATCCCCGATCGCGGCAATTTCATCCGAACGAATGCCCAATTCCTTGGCTAAAAGACGAATCGCATTTCCCTTGGATACGCCCGCAGCAGATAGCTCCAATTTATGCCGTGACGAGGTGGTCACATAAACGCGTTCATCTTGCTCCCATCGGTGCCAATCCGCCTCAGTAGGCTTTCCCAGCGGATAGTAATTGAATTTGGTAACCGTCCAGCCGGAGAGATCTTCGCGCTTCACACGCAAGGGCAAAATGCCGGTTTCCCTCTGCACTAAACGGGCCAGGCCTCCCACCCCCAGAAACGGCACCCACGGTGGAAGAAAACAGCGGTCCTTTTCGTAGGCAATATAGAAGCTCTTTCGCTTGTTCGCTACCTCCAGAATGTCCTCTATTGCGTCGGTGGCAATGCCTTTCACCAACAAATCCCGTCCATCTGCGAGCGTCACCACGCTGCCGTTTGATGTAATCATGGGCACCGTAAGTCCCGCACGCGCGAGAAGCATATGCGCATTGGCCTTCGGACGGCCGCTGACCAACGCAAATACGATGCCGGCATCCTGCAAACGTCGAATCGCCCGGATATTCTCCGGTGAAATGGTGGTGTTCGGTGACAATGTCCCGTCAAAATCCGAGCAGAAAAGTCGAATCATGCCCCCTCCTTGTCTTGTTCTATCATACCATAGTAGGGGTTCTGTCGGTTTTCGGAAAGCAGACAAAAGAGATTTGATTTTTCGCGATAACCATGAAAAAAGGGGCATAATAAAGATAATACAATTCATATCGGGGCGTTTTACCATCGCGCCAACCACAGTCAGGAAAGGGGAACAACATGAGGTGGAGAGATCGCCAAGGAAGTAGCAACGTACGAAGCGGCGGAAGGGGCACGGGAAAAATCATTGGCGGCGGTAGCCTGCTTCTGGGGCTTATCGTGTTATTACTGACAGGAAATCCCTTAGCGGCGCTGAATGTCGGTCTCAACAGCGCTCCGATCACCAATGGTTCCGTTCGACAGGAACCTCTCTCGCTTTCCGAAAAGGAAAAAGAACTGTACCATTTTTCATCGGTTGCTTTAAAAGACACCGAAGATACCTGGCACACGCTGTTGAAACAGCAAAAGAAGGACTATCAAGAAGCGGAAATGATCATCTTTCAACAAAAGGTCAAAACCGGTTGCGGCATTGCCGATTCCGGCACCGGCCCGTTCTATTGCGGGCGCGACCGTAGTGTGTACATGGATCTTTCGTTCTATGATATGTTGGTCAATCAGTTCGGAGCCGAAAAAAACGAGTTCATCTTGAGTTATGTCATCTCCCATGAAATCGGACATCATGTACAAAATGAACTCGGTATTCTGGATGAAGTGAATCGTCTACGGCAGCGTGCGGGCGAAGCAGAGCGCAATGCGCTGACGGTCCGCCTCGAGCTGATGGCGGATTATCTGGCCGGGGTCGTTGCGCGCCATCAACAGGAAGAAGGATATCTGGAAAAGGGTGACTTGGATGCCGCCATCCAAAGCGCCTGGTCCATCGGTGATGACGCCATCCAAAAGCGCATCCAGGGCCATGTAACACCGGAATCCTTCACCCACGGCAGCAGCAAACAACGCGCACGCTGGTATAAAAAAGGGTATGAAGCTGGAAATCTCGACGACTTCAACACCTTTGATCTGGACCGCTATCCCACGGTAGATTCCTTGTAAAATGTAAAATCCGCTTAGAAGCAATTTTTGTCGGTACGCTTGCATCTTCTTTCCCGGCTTGCTATAATGGTCGGGTAATTCGCGCCGGCATAGCTCAATTGGTAGAGCATCTGAATCGTAATCAGAGGGTTGAGGGTTCAAGTCCTTTTGCCGGCTTCAAAAAAGCCGCTGGAAATCATGATTTCCAGCGGCTTTTTTTGGTTCTAAGGTTTGTTTTGGTTCTAATATAAACGAAGCGATTCTGGTGCATATGACCAACGATGCACCGCAAAGGCGAACTAAGTACTCGTCTCGCGTTATAACTTGTCCGGCTCCGGATAGCTCTCTCCGAATGTTTCTACGGTCACTTTGGTCATCACGACATCGTCTTTGGGACGATCTCCCCAACCGGTTTTTACGTGCGCAATCGCATCCACCACATCCATGCCTTCGATGACTTTGCCGAAAGCGGCATATTCTCCATCCAGATGCGGTGCGTCTTTATGCATGATAAAAAATTGGCTCCCCGCCGAATCGGGATCCATGCTGCGAGCCATCGAAAGCACGCCCGCCTCATGTTTCAGTGCGTTGGCAAAGCCGTTGTGCGCAAATTCTCCAGCAATAGTATAGCCGGGGCCGCCCATCCCCGTGCCTTCCGGGTCACCGCCTTGAATCATGAATTGCGGAATGACGCGGTGAAAGATCAGTCCGTCATAGAAGCCCTTTTGCACCAGGGAAATAAAATTGTTTACCGTATTGGGTGCAATCTCCGGATACAGCTCTGCTTGAATTTCGCCTTGCGGCAATCTAAAAGTCACAATCGGATTTTTCATTTTTCCTCCTTATAAAAGATAGACGGCTGTTCCTTGTCTATTGAAAACAGTACAAGTCGCAGTTACAAGACAGCGAAACAAAAGACAAAAAACAAGGGCGCCTTCTCCAACGGAAGACGCCCACCGACTATTTGCTTGTCACGATTCTCTCTTGCGAAAAACTCGTACGGGGAGGAACGACCAGTGAAATTCTATCTCAACAGGCCTCTGCCTGAGCTACGCCATACGCAACCAACCCATTCCTTTGCCCAACGTTTTCTTTCGCAAGCACGCATTCCGATAACGGAAAGTCCGTTTACGCTAAACCCGCAGGTTTATTTTTCGTGCAGCGCGTCTGAATCGCTTGTCGTCGTCTTGAGGGAATCCGGTGATTCCCTCAAGAAAGAGTGTTCTGTGCCCAAGGGTCTCACCTCCTTCTTTTCTGGTATTCCTTTAGTACCCGGAAAAAGATGCTCTAAACAGGAAAACGATAATTTTTTTCGTTTTTCTCCTCATTAGCGCATGGATTTCTTTTTCTTGATCGTTGCAAAACCGACGGCGGCAGCGGTAAGGCCCAGCAGGGTGATGCCCCACATGCGATTCTCCAATTCCCCGGTCCTCGGTGCTTTAGCGTTCGGTTTCTTCGGCTTCGGTGTGTTCGGCGTTTCCGGCGGCTGCTCCGGCGTCTGAGGAATGCCCGGAACAGTGCTCATCGAGTCGGAGCTTAGTGGCAGCGAGCTGCTCACGCTGGAGGAGATTGTTGGCGGGGTAGGCTTTTTCTTCCACGCGCCATAGATTATTTCGTCGGCATTGACAGGGTGGGCTTGGATGGGAGTCTTCAGTGTCTGATCTTCAAACCAACCCAAGAATGTCCATCCGGAGATTTTGTCCGGGTCTGCCGCCATGTTAAGCTGTTGCCCAACGGCATATTTCGTTGCGTCGGTCGGAATCTTCGCCTTCTTGGGATAATTGCCCACAAACTGGTAGGAAACCTGGTGATAGATCGGCTGTTTGATAAGGGTCACGTTAGCCGTTTCGCTCTTTGGCTTCGCCGGCGGAGTGTACTTCACGCTGTCGCCGCCGATGCCTTGAATGACGCCTGTAAAATTTTCCCTTTGCGTATAGAACGTATACGTAAAGCCCGTTGTCGCGCCGGTGCTATACATCACCCAATTATCTCGATCATCACCATCAGGGTTGCCATCATCATCCCCTTTCGCATCAAAGAATTTGTCGTTCGTTGCATCGTAGCCCAACTTCTTTCCCTTAAGAGCATTATGTGATGCAGGAGATTCCAACTTAACCGCCTGTGTAACGTCAACATCCACAAAAACAAGAATGGGAATGATGGAAATCGGCTCCTCCGTTCCATGTTTTAAAAAGTCCACTTGAATAGTGAGATCGTCGCAGGAATAGTAAATTAACGGTTTCTTCGGGTCTATATCATATGCAGAATGGTTTTTATTGGGCTTAAGTTCGGTTTTTTTGGCTTCGCCCTTTTTATACGGTGGTGTGTGAACGAGATCAATCCTTTTAATCGTCAGCTTAAAATCAACCCATTCACCTGTAGCGCTATCCTGCAAGACATTTGCATAGCGAAGCGTATCGCCCTCAGTCAGATAGCCAGGATTTTTAAGATTCAGCGGCGTGATTAGCGTCGACTGAGAACTCGGCGTAACCACCGATGCGGCGGACATTCTTTGCACCATTTTGGCCAACTGCATGTCCTCAGTAAGTTTTTGTTCGTCTTTCGTTAAAATAAATTTCTGAATATCCTCAAACGACCACTCTGTCCCCTGAATGTCCTTGAATGACTCTTTCAATTTCGTTTGATACTCGGCATTATTATTCTTCTGCGCGGTGATGGCGCCATCCAGTGCCTCTATGGAGTCCGCATTATTTTTCTCGATCTCCGTCTTAGCGTTTTCTAATGCTTTAGCATCGCGCACGTAAACGGGATCTTTCGCTTGCGGAGTAACGTTTACGGTTACGCCGAGAGCAGTGGCTTCCTTAATCTTATCCTGCAAAGCCTGCTGATTTTTAATGATCAGATTTCCCTCGGCATCATATTGAATACCTGACGGATCGTCTACCGTTTCAGCCACAGCATTACATGGAAGCATCCCTGCCACCATGCTGACGATCAACAGCAGCGATAGTAATACCCTCCCCCATCGATTTTTCTTATTCATTTTAACTCCTTCTCTCACTACAGACCTACCAAATGTTCTCTCCCCGTCCATGGTCATATGACCGTAAACTTCAATTCAAGTATAGCATTATCATCAAAGCTATGCGCAATACAGGTAAGAAAATGCAAAGGAAATGACATGGATGAAAAAATCGGACACCCCCTTGTCGTGCTTACTTTCTTTCGCTATAATAGTCCCATCGCCTCGGGGAATTAGCTCAGCTGGGAGAGCGCTTGAATGGCATTCAAGAGGTCAGGGGTTCGATCCCCCTATTCTCCACTAAACGAAAAACAGGCCGGTTTAGCCGGCCTGTTTTTTTCTTTGTTTGTCCATTCGTTGCAGCTTCAGCCCTTGTTGGTGGTAGCCAACATTTCCTGCAAGATGACACGATCGGTTTCTGCCATGCCTTCGCGTGCAACGCGTCCGATCGAACGAATCGTCGCATCCACATCGACAGCGACCATTCCGTCGCCGGTTTTAAAGGAGCGCCCTTCTTTTGCCTGCTCATAAGCCGTGTAGCTTGCGCGCAAAGCCAAGGCGATCTTGGCGGCACAGGAGGGCTTGGCCCCATCACAGAGCACCCCGGCAGCAGCTGCCAATGCGTTGACCACCGTTTCGGCGATCACCGCAGGAGTAGCACCATCCAGGAACGCCACACCCGCAACAGATGCGGCTGCAGCACTGACGGCTCCGCAATAGGACGAGAGACGTCCAATGTACGATTTCTGATAGGCGGCCAGCAGATTTGCAAAAAGCAACGCGCGATAGCGCCTGTCCTCATCCGCATGAATGTGTTCCGCGTGGCGGATGATGGGAAGGGAAACCGTCATACCCTGATTCCCGCTTCCGGAATTGATTACGACCGGCAATTTGCAGCCGCTCATGCGAGCGTCCGATCCGGCCGCGGCATAGGCAATTTCATCCGCCACTGTCGTTCCTTCGCGCAAAATCGCTTTGCCGATGCTGCTCCCCCACTCATGGGTAAGTCCTTCCGTGCCGATCGCCAAATTATAGCGGATCTCCTGGTCCAAAAGAGGAAGCACCGGCGTATAATCCGCTTCTTTCGCAAAGGTATAAATATCGGCAAAGGAAAACGGAGGGTAGCTCGCGGCATGATCCTGTTCTGCTTTCTCATAAAGCACTGCGCCGTCACGTTCTTTTCGCACAATATTGGTATGTTCGCCGGAAAGAACGACGCGCGCCGAATGCTCTGCAGCATCCCAAAGCGTTAAAGAGAGATATAAGCCTTCTCGTTCCACATCATGTTCCACACGACAGGCCCCTTGATCCACCAAATTCTCGGCACGTTTACGTTGTTCCGGAGTGATGTGCTCCAGTACCTGTAGCTTTCGTTCCGGCTCAAGACACATGGCTCCTAACGCGGCGCTGATGGCGATTCCCCGTCGTCCGTTCGCATTCGGCACCAATACGGATTTGGCATTTTTAATCAGATTGCCGGAACAGCGTACCAGAATACGAGCCGGTTCCGCATCCAATATCGCCCGGGCCTCGCAAGCCGCATATGCCAAGGCAATCGGTTCCGTACAGCCGAACGCGGGAAGCATTTCCCGGGACAAAAACGCAAAATAGGGATGCACTTTGTTCTCCTTCATGATCTTCAACAGTTCCGTCCGTGGTTTCCTCTTTTTCCTTCCTTCAGCATACCATGGATAAAAGTATTTAGCAGGAAATATGACTTTTTTCCAATTAGGGGTATAGTACCAACGTATGGATGGACGGCATTGCCGTTATGAAGGATTGAAAATAAAGGAGTGAAGAATGAAAAATAAGTATGCCGGAACGCAAACGGAAAAGAACCTGCAAACTGCCTTTGCAGGGGAATCGCAGGCAAGAAACAAATATACGTTTTTTGCTTCCAAAGCAAAAAAGCAAGGCTTTGAACAGATTGCTGCGCTGTTTTTGAAAACCGCAGAAAACGAACAGGAGCATGCAAAGCTCTGGTTCAAGGCACTTGGCGGAATCAACGATACTACCGACAATCTGAAGGATGCTGCTGCCGGCGAAAACTACGAGTGGACGGATATGTATGACGGTTTTGCCAAGACAGCCGATGAGGAAGGCTTCCCCGAATTGGCGGAACAATTCCGTGGCGTTGCCGCCATCGAAAAGCATCATGAGGAACGTTATCGCGCTCTTCTCCACAACATCGAAGCACAACAGGTTTTCGCGCGTAGCGAGGTGAAAATTTGGGAATGCCGCAACTGTGGTCACATCGTCGTCGGCGAAAAGGCCCCGGATGTATGCCCGGTATGCCATCATCCGCAAGCATTCTTCGAGATTGCGGCACAGAATTATTAATCTGAATAGAAAAGTAGAAGAGAAGAGCATCCGGCCTTGGCCGGATGCTCTTTTTCTTAATTGGAATGGTAATAAAGATTTCCCCTCTACAGGTTCCAAGTCAGTTGTAGACCGTTTTGCGATTTTTGTCATTTCCACTCTACAGATCCTGAGCCGACAGTAGAGTTGTTTTCCCGTTTTTACTATTTCACTCTACAGATCCCGAGCCAGCGGTAGAGTTGTTTTCCCGTTTTTGTCATTTCCACTCTACACTTTCCGAGTCAACGGTAGAGTTGTTTTCCCGTTTTTGTTATTTCACTCTACACTTTCCGAGTCGGCGGTAGAGGTTTTTTCCGTTTTTCTCATTTACACTCTACAAAAACTGAGCCCACTGTAGAGTGGATTTCCCGTTTTCTCATTTACACTCTACACTTTCCGAATCAGCGGTAGAGTTGTTTTCCCGTTTTTGCCATTATGCCTCGCTCACCGCGCGCCCTGCGCGCTTCGCGCTTGGTCTTGCGGGAGCTCTGGCAATCCCACGGCGCTTTCGCCTCTGGATGCCTCGCTCACCGCTCGCCCTGCGCGCTTCGCGCTTGGTCTTGCGGGAGCTCTGGCAATCTCACCAGGTTCTCATCCTGCCCCCTACCTCTACAAACAAAAGAAAAGAGCGGCCCATCGGGTCACTCTTCCCTTTTCTGTATTGCGGGGGCAGGATTCGAACCTGCGACCTCCGGGTTATGAGCCCGACGAGATGCCACTTCTCTACCCCGCGGTATAAAGAAAGGACACTTCCGTGCCCTTTCCTTTTATTTGGCGACTACCTACTCTCCCAGGCCGTTTCCAACCAAGTACCATCGGCGATGTGAGGCTTAACTTCTGTGTTCGGGATGGGAACAGGTGTATCCCTCACGCTATCGTCACCATATTAAACATTCAATTCTTAACAATTCCGCATCTCCGTCAAAGACGCTTTCGTCTCCGACGCAGTCGATTTCTTCCGCGCGCCTTCGCGCTACGCGCTCGCCTTGCGGGAAACCGTTGCGTATGAAATGGCTACCAACCGCTTCGCTTGTTGGGCCATTTCACAATCTTAATAGGTATTTCTGGTCAAATATTCGAGAGATTAGTATCAGTTAGCTCCACGTATTACTACGCTTCCACCTCTGACCTATCAACCGGGTTTTCTTCCCGGTCTCTACGAAATCTCATCTTGAGGGGGGCTTCGCGCTTAGATGCCTTCAGCGCTTATCCCGTCCGAACGTAGCTACCCGGCTATGCCCTTGGCAGAACAACCGGTACACCATCGGTTCGTCCATCCCGGTCCTCTCGTACTAGGGACAGCTCCTCTCAAATTTCTTACGCCCACGCTGGATAGGGACCGAACTGTCTCACGACGTTCTGAACCCAGCTCGCGTACCTCTTTAATGGGCGAACAGCCCAACCCTTGGAACCTGCTCCAGCTCCAGGATGAGACGAGCCGACATCGAGGTGCCAAACACCCCCGTCGATGTGAACTCTTGGGGGGTATAAGCCTGTTATCCCCAGGGTAGCTTTTATCCGTTAAGCGATGGCCCTTCCACGCGGTACCACCGGATCACTAAGTCCTACTTTCGTATCTGCTCGACTTGTGGGTCTCGCAGTGAAGCTCGCTTTTGCCTTTATACTCGTTGAATGGTTTCTGTCCATCCTGAGCGAACCTTTGAACGCCTCCGTTACTCTTTGGGAGGCGACCGCCCCAGTCAAACTGTCCGACTGACAGTGTCCCCGAACCGGTTCACGGTCCTAGGTTAGAACCCTAGTCTGTAAAGGGTGGTATCCAAAGGGCGACTCCGCATCATCTGGCGACAATGTTTCCTAGTCTCCCACCTATCCTGTACATTACAAACCAAAGTCCAATGTCAACCTGCAGTAAAGCTCCATGGGGTCTTTCCGTCCTAGCGTGGGTAAGTCGCATCTTCACGACTACTACAATTTCACCGGATCCTTTGTTGAGACAGTGCCCAAATCGTTACACCTTTCGTGCGGGTCGGAACTTACCCGACAAGGAATTTCGCTACCTTAGGACCGTTATAGTTACGGCCGCCGTTTACTGGGGCTTAAGTTCACTGCTTCGAATTGCTTCTAACAGCTCCCCTTGACCTTCCAGCACCGGGCAGGTGTCAGCACCTATACTTCGCCTTGCGGCTTCGCAGATACTTGTGTTTTTGGTAAACAGTCGCTTGGGCCGATTCTCTGCGGCCATCCGAAGATGGCACCCCTTCTCCCGAAGTTACGGGGTCATTTTGCCGAGTTCCTTAACAAAGGTTCTTCCGCGCGTCTTAGAATATTCTTCCTGCCTACCTGTGTCGGTTTTGGTACGGGAGCAAAAAATCTCGATAGCGTCTTTTCTTGGCAGTGTAGCATCAGCAACTTCTCTACTCACATTTCGATCCCCATCCGCCCTCAGCACCATCCGACGGATTTGCCTATCGGACTAGCCCACTGCGTTGGACGCGCTTACCTTCTACGCGCTTTGCTTAGCTTCCTGCGTCAACACTTCTCTCAAACGATTCTTTACTGTACCGGAATTTCCACCGGTTATCCATCGCCTACGCCCTTCGGCCTCAGCTTAGGTCCCGACTTACCCTGAGAGGACGAGCCTTGCTCAGGAACCCTTCGGCTTTCGACGGGTGAGATTCTCACTCACCTTCTCGCTACTCATGCCAGCATTCTCTCTCGACTGCGCTCCACATGGGGTTACCCCTGATGCTTCGATGCCCAGTCGATGCTCCTCTACCGATGGTCGAGACAAAAAGTATTCTATGAATACGCCTTCCTTTATTAGCCCAATGAAATTGATGAATGATATCTTGGAATAACCTTATACCATTTGGCTCTTTGTTCTGTCGTATCTCATGTTTGTTGAAATTTGACTCTTTGTGTGCGATATTTCTCATCAATTTTGGAAAGCTTTCATAAAATACTTTTTGTCTCGATCCATCCCATAGCTTCGGTATGACGTTTAGCCCCGTGTATCTTCGGCGCAACTTCACTCGACCAGTGAGCTATTACGCACTCTTTAAATGTATGGCTGCTTCTAAGCCAACATCCTGGTTGTCCAAGTAAAATAACATCCTTTTCCACTGAACGTCATTTGGGGACCTTAGCTGATGATCTGGGCTGTTTCCCTTTTGACGATGAAGCTTATCCCTCACCGTCTCACTCCCATGGCTAATGCACGGAATTCGAAGTTTGATAGGTGTTGGTAACACAAAGTGCCCCGCGACCAGTCAGTGCTCTACCTCCCTGCATCTTCTCATGAGGCTTGCCCTAAAGCAATTTCGAGGAGAACCAGCTATCTCCGAGTTCGATTGGCTTTTCACCCCTAACCACAAGTCATCCGAAGCGTTTTAAACCGCTCCCGGTTCGGTCCTCCATTGAATTTTACTTCAACTTCAACCTGCTCATGGCTAGATCACCCGGTTTCGGGTCTATGTCCACAAACTTTCGCGCTCTTCACACTCGGTTTCCCTCCGGCTCCGCCCCTGAAAGGCTTAACCTCGCTTGTAAACATAACTCGCTGGCCCGTTCTACAAAAAGTACGATATCACCCTGTAAAAGGGCTCTATCTGCTTGTAAGCACAAGGTTTCAGATTCTTTTCACTCCCCTCTCGGGGTTCTTTTCACCTTTCCCTCACGGTACTTGTTCACTATCGGTCACATGATCGTATTTAGGCTTAGGAGGTGGTCCTCCCATATTCCCACCAAATTTCTCGTGTTCGGTGGTACTCGTTCGTGATGATCTCTTCCTCTTTCGTGTACCGGACTGTCACCGTCTTTGGTCATCCTTTCCAGAATGTTCCACTAGATTTCAAGATCGTGATTCACGGTTGGCCTCTTCCCCGTTCGCTCGCCGCTACTGAGGGAATCGCTGTTGCTTTCTTTTCCTCCGGGTACTGAGATGTTTCAGTTCTCCGGGTCTCCCCTCCTAACGTTATGTATTGGCGTTAGGATGACAGGATCTTCTCCTGCCGGATTGCTCCATTCGGAAACCGACGGGTCATAGCTTGGTGCAGCTTACCGTCGTTATCGCCTGCTCGCGTCCTTCTTCGGCGTCATGTGCCAAGGCATCCGCCTCGTGCTCTTCTCTATTTGACCAGAAATATCTATTAAGATTGAATTGTCAAGGAACAGTCTTCCTTTCGGAAATGCCGTACGACGTAGCCGTCTCCGGCATGGAGATAAAGGGAATCGAACCCTTGACCCCCTGCTTGCAAGGCAGGTGCTCTCCCAGCTGAGCTATATCCCCACAAAATCGCCCATAAGGGCGATTGAGTGAACCTACTCAATCAATAAACCTCAAGTTTGGCTCAATGAGCCTTGTTTGCAAAAAGAATTCCGAATGGGTTTCGCGGGTTCGTCCTTCGTACTTCTTCCGTTTGGTAACGGCCTTTTCCGAATTTCTTCCTCCGTGTATCTCCATCCTTCCTCTCTTCTCGCTTCCTTAGAAAGGAGGTGATCCAGCCGCAGGTTCTCCTACGGCTACCTTGTTACGACTTCACCCCAGTCATTGATCCTACCTTCGACGCCTGCGCCAATTGTTCGCTCAGCGGCTTCGGGTATTACCAACTTCCATGGTGTGACGGGCGGTGTGTACAAGACCCGGGAACGCATTCACCGCGACATGCTGATTCGCGATTACTAGTAACTCCGACTTCGTGTAGGCGAGTTGCAGCCTACAGTCCGAACTGAGACCGACTTTTCGTGGTTCGCTTGCTCTCACGAGGTTGCTTCACGCTGTTTTCGGCCATTGTAGCACGTGTGTAGCCCAGGACATAAAGGGCATGATGATTTGACGTCATCCCCACCTTCCTCCGGTTTATCACCGGCAGTCTCGCTAGAGTCCCCAACTTAATGCTGGCAACTAACGACAAGGGTTGCGCTCGTTGCGGGACTTAACCCAACATCTCACGACACGAGCTGACGACAACCATGCACCACCTGTAGCAGTGTCCCCGAAGGGAACGGTTAATCTCTTAACCCGTCACTGTTATGTCAAGCCCTGGTAAGGTTCTTCGCGTTGCTTCGAATTAAACCACATGCTCCGCTACTTGTGCGGGTCCCCGTCAATTCCTTTGAGTTTCACACTTGCGTGCGTACTCCCCAGGCGGAGTGCTTACTGTGTTAACGGCGGCACCGAGATTTGACTCCCGACACCTAGCACTCATCGTTTAGGGCGTGGACTACCAGGGTATCTAATCCTGTTTGCTCCCCACGCTTTCGTACCTCAGCGTCAGTATGTATCCAGACAGTCGCCTTCGCCACCGGTATTCTTCCTAATCTCTACGCATTTCACCGCTACACTAGGAATTCCACTGTCCCCTCTACTACTCAAGCTCGCCAGTTTTCAACGCTTGCTGGGGTTGAGCCCCAGAATTTAACGCCAAACTTAACAAGCCGCCTACGTACCCTTTACGCCCAATAATTCCGAACAACGCTCGCCCCCTACGTATTACCGCGGCTGCTGGCACGTAGTTAGCCGGGGCTTCCTCCTGGATTACCGTCATTATCTTCACCCAGGACAGAACTTTACGATCCGAAAACCTTCTTCGTTCACGCGGCGTCGCTGCATCAGAGTTTCCTCCATTGTGCAAAATTCCCCACTGCTGCCTCCCGTAGGAGTTTGGGCCGTGTCTCAGTCCCAATGTGGCCGTACACCCTCTCAGGCCGGCTACTGATCGTCGCCTTGGTAGGCCGTTACCCCACCAACGAGCTAATCAGACGCAAGACCATCTTTCACCGAAATTCTTTGACCTTCTCACCATGCGATGAAAAAGTATCATCCGGTATTAATAGCCGTTTCCAGCTGCTATCCCGGTGTGAAAGGCAGGTTTCTTACGCGTTACTCACCCATCCGCCACTTTCCTGCGCTATCTTCCCCCGAAGGTTCTGTCAGCACATTCTCGTTCGACTTGCATGTGTTACGCACGCCGCCAGCGTTTATCCTGAGCCAGGATCAAACTCTCAAAAAAAGTTTTGAGAGCCAATATCTTGACTCTAAATTTGTTGTTTGAATTATTTTTAACTCAAAGTTTATTGATTGATTCAGTTGTTTAGGTTCGCGTCACGCGAGGTGACCTATACATACTAGCAACATCGTTTTGGTTTGTCAAGAAAAAAATGAGATTTTTATTTCTTTTTCTTTTCTCGGCTCCCTCACGAGTGAAGCCGTCGATAAGAATACTAAAGGGCGAAAGCCTTGTCAAGCCCTCGCCCCATTTTTTTCTTTGATTGTTTTTCACCTAAAGTTCATGCTTTTAGCCATTTTGGCTCCTTGCACTTAAAACCACAGCGTATCGCGGTTGATAGGAGTTTGAAAGAGCTTTCGCGCTTCCTTTGGATCTGCCGTTTGACCCAATACCCACATGAGTTTCGTCACGACGGAAGGCAGCGACATATCATAGGCCTCCCAAAGATCAAGATCTTCTTTGACGTCACGACCAACTGCATAGACGGACATATCGCTTCCTTCATATGGTACCTGCGTAGTCATCACGATCGTTTTACCTTCCCGTAGCAGGCTCTCCACGGCATCGCGATAATCGCCTGCCCGATACGTTGGCAAACCGCCCACACCGAACGCTTCAATGATCACAGCATGGAACGAACGACCAAAAATAGTGAGCATCTTCGGATCAAGAGAGGGCGTCAACTTAAACAGGCCAACAGCAGGATCGAGCACGGAAGAAAAATGAGCCGGCGCGCTTTGACTCACTTTGTCATCAATATAGAAGGCGATGCGCTTCTCCTGGATCGCTGCCAGCAATGGATAATTCACGCTATCAAAGGCATTGTAGCTTTTCGTGCGCACTTTTTGTACACGCGTTCCGCAGATAACCTTTCCCTCAAAAACGACATTGACATCATGCGCGCGCGAATCGGCCGCAAAGCGCACAGCGTCACGCAAATTGACACGTGCATCGGTATTATCGAGATTAATCGGTTTTTGTGATCCGGTGAGCACGATGGGCTTTGGGGAATGCTGAATCAAATAGGAAAGAGCTGCGGAAGAATAGGCAAGCGTATCGGTGCCATGGCAGAGAACGAAACCGTCATACGCGTCATAATGCTCTTCAATGGCTTTTGCCATGGCCAGCCAATGGCAAACTTCAATGTTGGTTGAGTCGAGGTTGAGCAGCTGTACAGCATCTACTTCAATAGAAGGAGATAGTTCCGGCAAATACGCTAACAGCTCTTCAGCCGTAATCGCCGGCGTAAGTCCATCTTTTGTGGCCACCGATGCAATGGTTCCGCCGGTACCCAAAAGCAAAATCTTTTTGTTCATGCTCTCACCCTCCCAAACGCAATTTTGACGATGGATTATCCATTCGACTACCGTTGTCTTGCCGACGGAAAGCGAACACCGAAATCCGCAGGCATCATAAGGTAATAATACGATCGAAGCGAGGATCTTCTTCTGCGTGTTCGTCATGTTTCACGTAGACGAAGGTAATATCCGGGTCTTGCAAAAGAATCTCCTCGATCTCGCGCGCACTGTCTGTATCCAAGTTGGAAGTTGTTTCATCGACAAGTATAACGTCTTTTTTGCGGATCAGTGCGCGAGCGAGGGCAATACGCTGCCGCTCGCCGCCGGAAATATTCTCGCCATGCTCCAGCAGGTTCATATCCAGGCCATCTTGATTGACGAAGCGGTCGATCCCGACAAGATGGGCAACGCGAGCGATCTCTTCGTTCGAAAAAGTGTCGCCGAGCGTAATATTAAACCGCACCGTATTTTCAAAAATATAATTATTTTGCGTGATATACGCCATGTTCCGCACTCCGTGATAGGGAGAAATCACGGTTCCATCAATTTGAATGGTCCCGTCATCAGGAGAATCAATGCCGAAAAGAATATTCAGTAAAGTGGTCTTACCGCTTCCGCTCGGTCCGGCAATGCGGACATTTTCTCCACGCCGAATGGACACATTCACAGCTTGAAAAAGTGTTTTCTCTCCATACCTTTTTGTCAATCCGGAGGCGGTCAGTTCGTGTTCAAGAATCGGCTTTTCCTTATCATCCTCCGCCTCTCCCTTTGAAAGGCGCGCGTATAAAGGACGAGCGCCTTTGACTTTGCTCAGCAATTCCGGAAAGGAGGCGAGCGAATTATACAACTGACCCGTGAGATTTCCAGCGGTCAGAACCAACGAAATAGGGATGGCTCCAATAAAAATGAGTAGCGCCAAAACAAAGAGATTCACCACTTGGGCAATTACACTGGAAAGAGCGCTAATCTGTTCCAGAACGATAGAACGATGCTTTAACGAGATCCATGCCTCGTTGAACGCACGGAACAGCGGCATATGCGCTTCCTTAAAGCCACGTGAAAAATCAAAAACTGCATACACCTTTCTTCCATTAAAAAGATCCGTAAGGTGATGAAGGAAGGTTTCGTTTGCTGCGGAATACTCTTGCACCATTCGTTCGCTATAAGGCCCCATCTTGCTGTTGGTTATAACAATGACACCGAAAAGAACCAAGCTGACACACGCGAGACGCCAATCAATCCACAATAAGGCCGCCAAAGCCATGGCAATTTGCAGCCCGTTTTCAATACTATTAAAATACGGAGTGAAAAAGTTATTTTCCAGTAAATCCATATCGCTCGTCAGATTGGATATTTCATAGCCGCTCAAGCGAGAAATTTGTATTTTACGCATTTGTAGCTGTTGATCAATGATGTATTGCGCCTGGAAAATTTTCATCGCCGCATCGGTTGCTAAAATAATGAAAACGCCGAAAAAGTTGACGCCAACAGCCCAGATCAACCGATGAAAATCTTGTGCGATGAGCGCCTCTAAAAGCAGTGCCATGGCAAAGTTGTAGAGCACATTGGCGGCAACGTTCAACATCGTAAATAAAAGGGTGAGCCAATATGCCTTATTTTTTCTCATCATTCCTCCCCCCCCTTGTGCATAGATAGGTATCTATGCACAAGCCATTTGATGATGCTCAAACGATGGATGCCTACTTCGGACGATTTTAGGCCTTTTGTTTCTTGCGCATTTTTTTCTTCTTAAGCAGTTTCAGGCGAAAAAACTCCTCGCGCTCTTTTTCTTCGAGCGATTGCGCAATGAAATCACGATATTTTTTATACTTGGGAATCTGCACCTTTTCAAGAGCATTGGCACGCTTCTGTGTTTTCAGCATCTCTCGCTGCAGACGATCCGCCGCATCGGTCACCGAGGCCAGTTCCAACAGAATGCTCTTAAACTCCTGCATGGCACCGGTTGCAAAATCAAGCGTAATGTGTACGGTGTCATAATCCAGTTCGTCCTTCGTGCTTTCCTCATAGTGCAGATGGGGTACTTCCACGCCCATGTAAGAACGACTGCTCAAGGTGATGGATTCGTCAAAGGGCATGCCGGCGGCGATGGATTCCAGGCGATAATGCCCCATGGCAACCGTGGCGTGCTTCAGCTTTTCCTTAAAATCCGCACTCACGGTTTGGAGACGCGCTTCCAGATCCGCTTTTTTCTTCTGCTCGGCATTGGCCGCACGCAAAAGCACCACGCGTTTTTTGTCCAAAAGCGTATAGCTGGACTCCATCAGCGCAAGCATCGCCTTCACTTTCATTAAATTGGCTTTCGTCGGCGTAATCTTAAAAAAGGCCATATCTCACCGCTTCAAATACTTTTCTTTCATTTCCGGACTCACTTGGGAAAGTTCGCCATCCGGTAACAGCGAAAAGAGCTGCCATCCCAAGTCCAGCGTCTCTTCAATCGAACGGTTTTCGGTAAATTCTTGCTGCAGGAATTGCTTTTCAAATGCGTCGCCAAAAGCAAGAACTTTGCGGTCGTCTTCGCTTAAGTCGTCTTCGCCGATAATTTGTGCAAGATTACGCACTTCCTGTGCTTTCGCATAAGAGGCATAAATTTGGCGCATGACGTCGGCATGGTCTTCCCGCGTGAATCCTTCCCCGATGCCATCCTTCATCAAACGAGACAGGCTCGGCAGAATGTCGATGGCCGGATAGATGCCGCGTCGAGAAAGTTCACGCGAAAGCACAATCTGTCCTTCCGTAATATAGCCCGTCAAGTCCGGAATGGGATGGGTGATGTCATCATTGGGCATGGAAAGAATCGGAATCAGCGTGATGGAGCCTTTCCCGGAACGAAGGATGCCGGCACGCTCATACATGGCGGCCAAATCGGAATAGAGATAGCCCGGAAAGCCCTTGCGGCTCGGGACTTCTTCACGAAGGTTCGAAATTTCACGCAGTGCCTCGGCATAGGAAGTAATGTCCGTCAACAGCACCAAAACATGCTTATGTTCTTCAAACGCCAAATACTCCGCCGCCGTGAGCGCACACTTCGGCGTGATCAAGCGCTCCATGACCGGGTCATCTGCCAGATTGATAAAGCTTGCGACCTGATCCTGTACGCCGGCGGCACGGAAGGTTTCTTCAAAGAAATCCGCTTCATCCTTCTGTACGCCAATCGCCCCGAAAACAAAGCAAAAATCGTCGTCCGAATGGCGAATCTGCGATTGCCGGATGATCTGCGCCGCAATGCGGTCATGATCCAGACCGGATCCGGAGAAAATCGGTAACTTCTGTCCGCGGATAATGGTCATCAAGCCGTCAATGGCGGAAATGCCGGTCTGAATAAAATTCTTTGGGTATTCGCGAGCGACCGGATTCATGGCGGAACCGTTGATATTGTAGCGTTTATTGGAAAATACTGCGCCGCCGCCGTCGATGGGATTGCCCAAGCCGTCGAACACACGGCCCAGAATAGAGGCGTTAAGCGGAATAGACAGCGGATGACCTTCAAAGGTGACCACGGCGTTATCGACCCGCATTCCCGTGGTATCGCCAAAGACCTGCACCATGGCTAAATCGTCTTCAATGGCCATGACCTGTCCGGTGTATGTTTTGCCTTCGGAGGTGATGGTCACGATTTCGCCATACCCCACGTCGTTTACTTTATCGACGGTAACAATGGCGCTTTCCAGATGCTTCAGTTTGATGTACTCAATATTCACGACGCATCCTCCCCCTGATATTGCATTTTCAGCGCATCGTAATGCGATACGATGGCTTCTTCCAGATCATCTATGGCAGACAGATTGTCGTTCGCCACATTGTATTTCATCATAGTGACCTTCTGATACAGCGCATCATCGCGCACAATACGAAGCGGCGCATGCAGGCGCAACAGATCTCTGCCGTTTTCATAAAGGGTGTTTATTACCTGCAGCATCCGCACCTGTTTTTTGAGCGGCACATAGGTGTC
Source organism: Murdochiella vaginalis (assembly GCF_900119705.1). Taxonomy (GTDB): domain Bacteria; phylum Bacillota; class Clostridia; order Tissierellales; family Peptoniphilaceae; genus Murdochiella; species Murdochiella vaginalis. The sequence continues at coordinate 1,292,304 of NZ_LT632322.1, forward strand.
CTGTGCATGGAAGGAATTCTGCTGCAAATACCCGACACGAATAACACGAGCAATTTCCAGTACCAATCGCTGTTCATCCGGCAATACATCCGCACCGACGAGGGAAACGATATCGTTGAGCTTGCTTTCCTCCAGAAGAATCCCCATCATCTTTTTGCGCAGCGCCATCACATCCACATCCGTACGATCCAGATAATCGTTGGCCAACAGCTCGGTATAACCGGAATAGCTGTTCATCCAGTTAATGGCCGGATAATGGCGTGAATAGGCCAATTCCTTATCCAGGCCAAGGAAGACTTTCACATAACGCTTCGTTGCTTCCGTCACCGGTTCCGAAAAGTCGCCGCCGGCCGGAGAAACCGCACCGATGAGCGTTACCGACCCGGTTGAAGCATTCAGGTTTTCCACGCGGCCCGCCCGTTCATAGAATTGTGCGATACGCGAGGAAAGATAGGCCGGATAGCCTTCTTCCGCCGGCATTTCCTCCAGGCGTCCGGAGATTTCTCGAAGCGCTTCCGCCCAACGCGAGGTGGAGTCGGCCATCAGTGCCACATCATAGCCCATGTCGCGATAGTATTCCGCCATGGTGATGCCGGTATAAATGGACGCTTCTCGTGCCGCCACCGGCATGTTCGACGTGTTGGCAATCAGCACGGTACGGTTCATCAGGTTTTCTCCGGTGTTCGGATCGATCAGCTGCGGGAAAGAATCCAACACATCCGTCATCTCGTTGCCACGTTCCCCGCAGCCGATATAGACGATCACATCCGCATCGCAAAACTTCGCAATCTGATGCTGTAACATGGTTTTTCCGGTTCCAAAGCCTCCCGGAATTGCCACCGTTCCGCCTTTTGCTATGGGGAAAAACACGTCCAATACGCGTTGTCCGGTCACCAATAAATCATTGGTCGAAAGGCGGCGAGAAACCGGACGCGGACGACGCACCGGCCAACGCTGCATCAGCGTAAGCTCGTGGCGAATCCCGTCCTGCTCAATGACCGCCAAAACGTCATGGACGGTATAATCACCGTCCGCCACGCAGGAGACAACCTTACCTGCCATGCCATTGGGAACCATGGCACGATGCTCGATCAGCACGGTCTCTTTGCAAGTAGCAAAGATCTGTCCCGAAGAAAGGGTATCGCCTTCGTGAACCTTCATCGACACCGTCCATTTTTTTGTGTCATCCAGCGCCGGCATCTTGACGCCGGTGGCCATGAAATCGCCATGGGCGTCCTGAATGCGTTCCAACGGACGTTCAATGCCGTCAAACATGTTCATCAGTAGGCCCGGGCCAAGAACGACGGAAAGTGGCTCACCGGTTGCATAAATCGCATCGCCAACCTTGAGTCCTTCCGTCTGCTCATAGACTTGAATGACGGCGCGGTCTTCATCCAACGAAATGATTTCGCCGAGTCGACGATTCTCACCCACCTCGACCATTTCGTGTATGCCGAATCCATTCATGCGCGTTCCGCGAATAACCGGACCGTTGATGGCACGAATGATGCCTTCTGCGGTCTTATTCATGCGCTTCTCCTTCCGCTTCCTGAATTGCGCCGTTCATCAGCCAGTCGTTGAGTGCACGGCCGATTTCATATTCATTGTCCTGAATCAAATACTGAAAGGTATGACGCGTGCGTTTTGCCTGCTGGCGATCCACAAGCACAAAACCGCCGATTTCTTCTTCCGGCATACTTTTGATCGGCAAGTCCTCACCACAGATTTCGTGGGCCAAATCTTGATCGCGATCTAACACGTGTACTTCCGCCACGTCCATTTCTTCCAGCGCTGCGCGAAGATGCTTTTTCATCCATGCCGCATATTCCGGCGTCTGTGCAAAATCTGCAAACTTTTGTCGTATCGAGGCATTCAAGGCATCCAGGCACTTTTTCTGCGTTTCCAAAAAAACGCGTTGGTTCTCCTGCCGATGCACAACCAGTTGCTCACGCGCTTCGCGCTTTGCGCGATCCACATGTTGCTCGATATACTGCTCGCTTTCCCGTTTTAAACGGGCTTTGCGCTCCTCAATCAATTTTGAATTTTGCGTGGTAGAATCGTAAAGCATTTGCTCGGAACGACGCTTTTCCTCCGACCAGATCATGTTGCGAAACAATGCTAATTTACTCTGTAATTCAACCATGATCAATTCTCCTTCTGTTCCGGAAGAACGACGACGATGGGCCGATGATGTTTGGCCCGAAACGTATCAATCTCTTCCTGTAAGGCTTCCGCCACATGTTTCGACAGATAGAGCACGCCCAGGTCTGTGTCCTCCACCGCCATATTCCATTCTTCGGAAAGGTCGGTGTGTTCGTCCACCTCGCGTGTCTGTATGCCGCTTAAGCGTGAGCCCAGCGCCAATTCTCTATTGTCGGTAATGAGCTTCATGTGCATGGTCGCCTCTTAGCCGATCTGGCCAAGAATCATGATCGAGATAATCAAACCGTAAATTGCGATACCTTCCGCAAGGCCCACAAAGATAAGCGTCTTACCGAGGATGGATTGGTCTTCGGAAACGGCACCGAGCGCAGCAGAGCCGCAGGCGCCGACAGCAATACCGGTTCCAATGGTGGCCATGCCGGTGGAAAGTGCCGCGCCGAGATAGGCCAAGCCGCTAGCAGCATTATTTGCATTGCCCTGCGCAAAGGCGGTCGAAGGCATGAACAGGATCAGTGCCATCAGAATGCAAGGAGCAAAGCAAGTCAGATTCAACCGTAGCGCATGTTTTAAGCGTTTTTTGGACGAATCCGTATTCTTATAAAGCAAATAAATTCCCGAAGAGATGGTCAAAACGACGATAATGGTGGATAACGTTAAAATAGGTGCCACAATACTTCTCCTTTTCCGTTTTGTTACGAAACACTACCGATGCAGAAACATTTTTTTTGCGTCAATAAAGGGTTTGCCGTCGCCAACGTAATACTTGCCGAACAGCTCATAATATTCCAAACGAAGGGACTGAATAAACACGATCAGTCCTTCAAGTCCAATGATCACGATGTTGCCAATGATGAGCATCGCCACATTTCCCGCACCGCCTATCATTCTTCCCATGGTCGAAAAGGCCATGAATAACCCAACGTGGTTGATGGCGAAGGCGCCGACACGAATGAAAGAAAGCGCGCCGGAAAAAACGGAAATGAGAGCTTCCAAAAGGGAGAATCCCGTTTCGACGTAATAATCCCCCACGGCTTGTCGATAAAGTGGCCGCTTGCGCAAAAGTACGTTGGTCAGCGGCTGCTGGAATAAGATTCCGGCTAGCGAGGCGGCAATCAGAACGGTCAATAGGCCCGAGGGAAGAACGGGCTGGACGGCAACATTCACCACGGTCAACAAAAGGGAAAGATACAGAAGAAAGCCGCATAATCCTTCTTTACCGAACCAGGCTTCTTGGTACTCCTTCCGACTCCATTTGTTCACAATGCCGAGGATGTAGGCAACGCTCGATAGAATCACGCCGAAAACAATGGCGGCTATGAGCACGGTGTTGATGTTTTCAAAGGGGCGCATGACCAGCGCCGGAATGACGGTTTCCAAGCCGAAGAAGGATCCATAAGCCAAGCCGAATACCATCGAGGCAAGGCCCATACGAAAGACCACGCCGCCCAAATTCGGATGACGCATTTTTTTCAGAAGCAAACCGAGCAGGGCAAATACTGCGCCTTGTCCCAGATCGCCGAACATCGCGCCGAAAAGAATAACATAGGTGATGGCAAAGAAGCCGGTCGGATCCAATTCCTTGTAATTCGGGGTACCGTACATGTTCACCATGGCTTCAAAGGGGCGAACGATGGCCGAATTCTTTAAGCGCGTTGGCGCTTTCTCGGAGACGTGTTCCTCATCCATGAACTGCACAAAAGTATCCTTGAAAGCGGCGATCGTGCGACGAAACGCGTTCTCCTCTTTTTCACTGACCCATCCGGTCACATAAAAGTACGATTTGCCGCGCGCAAAATACTGTTTTGCACTGTTTACCGCATCATTCAAAGACGCCGCATAATACAGGCCTTCCAAGTCTTTTTCATGACGGTCGATACGCGTCTGCTTTTCTTTTTCTAAATCTTGCAGCTGGCGTTCTTCCTTTTGGATCTCCTCTTCCATGAAGCGGATGCATTCTTCATTTGTCTTGCCTTGCGGAAAATCGGGGTGGAGCGGTTTCCAATTGAGACGGTCTTCCAACCGACGAATTTCATTTTGCACCTTGTTGGGATACACCAGAAGATAAAATTCTTCTTTTTCGATGGCGCCGAGATGCAAAATTGCCGCCGGAATTTTTTCATAGCCCGAGCGAATGGCCCGCCGTTCGATCGCCGTAAGCGTTCCAAATTCATACGCAAACTGTTCCAGACTTTGCAGGGCGGAATAAGCGATATCGTTAGCGGACAACAAACGCAGGAGGCTTAAATCCGTTTCCACCTGCTTTTGCTTTTCGCGGATTTCTTCGATATCCGCATCCAATTTCATTAAACCGGCCAGCACCGCTTCCTGTTGCGTAGTCAGCTCTGTCGTGAGATTCGGCTGGGAAAAAATATCGCCCATCTCACGGGGCTTGCGCTGCAAGTAGGTCAATGCCGCCTGCCGACGCTCCCCCGTATCGCTTTCCTTCTCAAACTGACGCACGGTAGAAACGTCCACAGTTTTCGATAAGTTTTCTTCCGTCACCGGAATGGTGAAGGAATAATTTTCAATCCTTTTTTCCGCATCCAATAAATGCAGGCCGCCTGTGCGGAAAAGAGCAAGCACGATCGGCGAAAGTTGGTCAAGAGGCGCAACCAGCTGCATCATTTTCATTCGTTGAATCGCCAAGAGCCACCTCCTATTCCGTCTTCCATTCAATTAAGTACTGTATCATCTGTTCCTCTTTCCATCCCAAATTGATGGCCTCCAATATGCGGCGTATTTCAGCGATTCGGCCGTTTAACATGTGTATAAAACACACCGCAGCAAGTAGACCGTCATCGGTGAGGCGGAAGATTTTTCGGCAACGTCGATAAAGATAGCGTTGCCTTGCAATGGGCAAAAAGGAATAATCCTCTTTGCCTCCTTCCACCAGACCGCGATACGGGCTGTGGCGAAGCCAAACGGTAAAAGCCGGCAAATCCATGCCCACCGCATTGTCCAGCGTTTTGCCATATAAAATCTTTCCGCCAGAAACCATCTGCATCGCTAAATACGGATCTTCCTCGCGCAAAAAGCGCTTGGTATGAACAATCCAGGTAATGTTTCGTAAGTCGATCATGGTGCCGAGAAGATCATTAAGAACCGCTGCAGTCTTGCCACCGATATCTTTTGCTTCCTTTCGCAGTCGATGAAAATACCATCGATTGAAATTTACCATGAGCGAGTCAAAATCAATCGGCCCCGTTGCAGCGTCATTGTGAACAATCGGTTCCAGAAGTCGATAGTACGGTTTCTCTTTGAGAGTCGAGAGATACGTTGGCACGCGAATGGACGTGTCCGCTGTCAGGTGAAGGGTGTCGGCGTAAATGCTGTGCTGAATAAAAAGTAGCTGCTCTTTTCGATTATCTCGCTGTAATACGCGAAGGAATCGTTGCAATTCCAACAGTTCATCTTCGATAAAGAAGCTGTGCAGGAATTGTTTCTGCTTGGCGTCCAAAAACGTCAGCAACTCGTCATTTCTTCGTCTTTTCCACGCTTCGAGACGCTGCTCGCCACCACGTACATCCTGAAAGTCGCCAAGGTCTTCTCCCACAATCTCACGGATCACGCGAAAGGCGCCCTCCAGTGTCGTTTCCTCCAACAGTCGAACGAGCTGTTGCGGGTCAAGATATTTTCCGAAGCGTCCGCGCAATTTGGTGACTAAAGCCGTATCAGATCCCATCGCCGTCTCGCAATCGCTCAAACCATTCGGTAGCCATCTTCTCGCGATGTGCATCAAAAAAGCGCCATATCACCGCGATTTGTTCTTCTGACGTCGATACGAGGGCGCTCTCATCCTCTTTTCGTTTTTGTTCAATAGCGTTCACTTGTTTTTCCGCTTGTTCTCGCATTTGACGGTTCGCTTCCCGTTGAAGCTCGGCCATCACCGCACGCGTGTTGTTCATTTCGGTTTCCAACACACGATCGGTGTTTTCTTTGAGCTCCCGCGTCGAACGGTCTATGTCGAGGATGGCCTGAATCGTTTCATTCATTGCCGCTTCCTCCTTTTCCTTTCTTCGTTCGCCCCTATGGTACCCCTTTTTTAAGATGAAGAAAAGAGACCACAATGAAAATGCGTGGCCTCTTCGTCGATTTACCGATATTTCTTATAGCGTTCAATATTTTCCTTGGAGAGGAATTCATAGGCGGCATTGATTTCCTGAAATTTTGTCGTCGCTGCCGGATCTTTATTGATATCCGGATGATATTTTTTCGCCAACTTACGATATGCCAGCTTCACTTCGTATTCCGTCGTATCGGTTGAAACTCCCAGCACATGGCAGCTCTTTTCGTAGGTAGAACGAAATTGTTCCATCGGATTGGGTCCCGCCCAAGTATCTTGTCCGTAACCATTTTGTCCGCTTCCGTAGCCGTAACCACCATAGCTCTGACCGCCAAAGCCGGAAGAGCCGCCCGTGCGTGAACCGTATTGTCCATCCGAGCGGTAGTAAAAGCCGCCGTTGCGAAAGAATTCGTTAAAGATACGATCCCACTTTTCTTTTTCACGACGTTGCGCCTCCTCGCGCTTTCTCACCTCTTCCTCCCACAGCTTTCGACGATACGCCGCTCCATAGCTCGAAAAATTGCGATTGGAGGATTTTCCCTGTCGCAAATCATCCGAAAGATCATAAAGGTATTCGGTAAATACATATTTTCCGTATTCCAGCATGGAGACAAAACCACGCCCCAACAGCGGGAAAAGCACTAAAATAAGGAAGATGAGCCATACCCAGGCCGGAAGCCGTATGATAGGGATGAAAAAGAAGAAAAACGGCATGGAAAACAGCATCGTTGCTAAGCACCCAACCAAGGGCGCAAAAAAAGCGCGAATCCGTTCCACCAGAGTCACTGCAAATTCCAACAAAAGAATCAGCCCCGAAAACAACAGGTCTACCCCTTTTGCTAACGCGTATAGGATATGTCCCAAGACCACTTTCATGTTTTTCCTCATCTTCCCTACACAGAAACAAAAGCTGTAAGCTTTTGTTCAACATGTGATAAAAAATTCTCACCTTACAATTATTTTTTCCATGGTATCATACCCCTATAATAGAGGAAATAAAAGCGGAGGAAAAAATGACATCGCATACCATTCTCATTACCGGCGCCTCGCGAGGAATTGGCCGCGCCTGTGCACTGGCGCTGGCCCGTCCCGACGTAAAATTGATCATTCATTATCATCTTCGTGCGGCAGCTGCCGAAGAGACGGCCGATCTCTGCCGCAAGAAAGGAGCGGAAGCGTTCGTCTTACAGGCGGACATCGCTTCTTCTTCCGAAGTAAATCGCCTGTTTTTACAAGCGGAACAACATTTTTCGCCTGTGGACATCGTAGTCAATAATGTAGGTGTCGCGGTATACGGTCAATTGCAGGATATTTCGGATGACGAGTGGCAGCGCGTCTTTGCGACCAATGTCAACGGCATGTTTTATTGCACGAGAAGGGCTCTTCCCGGCATGATTTCCCGGAAATGGGGGCGCATCATTAACGTTTCCAGCATGTGGGGCCAGGTCGGTGCATCCTGCGAAGTGCTGTATTCCGCGACCAAAGGAGCAGTGGATGCCTTTACCAAAGCCGCCGCAAAAGAGCTGGTATACTCCGGTATCACGGTGAATGCGGTTTCTCCCGGCGTTGTGGACACCGATATGTTTTCTGCGCTCGGTGAGGATACAGCACAGGATGTCGTGTCGGACATTCCACTGGGACGAACGTTACGTCCGCAGGAAATTGCTCTCTGGGTCCGTCATTTCGCGGCGGAAGAAGCGGAAGCGGTCACCGGGCAAATTCTCGGCATCAACGGCGGAATGGAAATCCACTAATTTTATCTTATGGTCAGTGCATCGGCGCGACCGAAGCGGATCCAATATAAGTACGCGCTTGCGACCGGCTTGTGATACGCCAACGTAAGCGCCTTCGCATACAGCGAAAGCTGCTCGCGATAGCGTTCGGGATCCGGTCTCCGGTCAGACTTAAAGTCGATGAGCAAAAGACGATCCGGTAAAACGACAAAGAGATCAATCTGCCCATCCACTGCAATCTCCCCTTCCCCATACGGCATGCGCATGGTAAAGCTGCGCTCCCGTTGCACCGTGTCGCGGTTGGCGATAACCGCCTTGCCGAGAGAACTGTCAAAGAATTGTCGAAGCAATCCTTCGTCCAACCAAGCGCGCTCCTGTTCGGTAAACAGAGCGCGTTTTTGCATCGCATCCAGTGCCTCGCGCATGGCCTCTTCTGTATAGTGCTGAAGCGGCAGATTCTGTAACGCGCGATGCAATAGGGTACCGACCGTTGCCGCATCGACTCCCTGTTTTTCTGCAAGAAAGGGTGGCAAGGGCGGAAGCGCTTGCTCCTCCTGCTCGACAGCAGGCTTTGCGGAAGGCCACCAGGGCCAGTCCTGAAAATGGCCGTCTAAAATCCGATTCTTTTGGGACAGCTGTGAAACCGTCATTTTAAGCGGATGAGGCGCTGTTTCCGTTTTGGGTGTGAGATCATCCAGTATCTTCAGGGCCTTCGAGACAGAGAATGCCTCTTGCTGTACCGTCTCCGCCGGCAAGGATAAGGGTCCACGATAGTCATCCCCCGGTGCAAGCACAACGTGCAATTTTTGTCGTGCCGGATCCATTGGATCACTTGCAGAAAGCACATCCAAAATCCAGAATAGCAGGGTTTCATCCTGATTCAAAGCATCCTGCAACGCTGTCGCGCTCGTTTTAGGCAACGTCGCCCCTTTCGGCATTTTCCCGACAATAACCAATTTCTCCATCGCCCGAGTCATCGCTACATAGAGGACACGCACTTCCTCCGCACGGTTCCGTTGACGAATCGCCTCCAGAATCAGGCGGTGCATGACCGTTTTTCGCTGAATCAAAACACCCTTTTCGACGTGCGTATCACGTAAACAAAGTGCTATACCAACATCCTCGTCATACACCATCCAAAAGTTCTTCTCTTTTCTACTGAATTTTTTACCAGTGCCCACCAAAAAAACAACAGGAAACTGCAGTCCCTTCGCTTTATGAATGCTCATTAGGCGCACCACATCATCTTCTTCCGATAACGGTTCCGACGGTTGCGTATCTTCCGCGTTTTCCGTCCGTTGATCCATGTACGAAAGAAAACTGGTTAAATCACTACCTTCCTTGCTCTCCCATTCTTCTGCCATTCGTACCAAAGTCATGAGATTTCGCTGCCGTTGCTCGCCATCCGGAAGTGCGGTGATATAGGCCAATAAGCCGCTTTCCTCAAAAAGCATCGTCATCCATTCGGATAACGGCATCTCGGTATAGCGTTCACGCCAAGTCTGACGTTTCGCAAAAAACCGCTCCCGTTTTTTTGCAAGCTCCGAATCGTCATCCTCGGTCAATGTCCGAACCGCCTCGTAAAAAGGTCCCTCCGGGTAGGCAATGCGCAAGCGTGCCATTTCCTCTTCGGTAAATCCCCCGATACAGGAAAGCAGGGTGGAGAGCATGGCGACATCATGTGCGCGATTGTCCAATATACGCAGAAGATTTTTTGCCAGCAGCACCTCAATATCCTTGTTCTCCGTATTCTGCGCCTCCATATAAAATGGTATGCGGTAGTGGTGGAAAACCGTACGATAATTGATCAATGGAGCATTTTGGCGAGAAAGCACAGCACAATCGCGATAATGTCCGCCATTTTGCACATGCTCAGCGATGGCATGCGCCACATAAAACGCCTCCGAAGAAATCGCATCCAAAAAGCCGGGTGCTTCGCCCTCATCCTCTTCTTCCTCTTCCACGCGATCCTGAAGTACACAGATGGTGACCTTTCCTTTGTCGGCATGCGGACGATTCGTGCGTGCTAAATGGCCCGGCGTGGCATAATCCACACCTCCCCGCTCCTTGGTCATCAAGGGTGAAAAAAGAAGGTTCACGAAATCGAGAATCTCCGGTTCGCTGCGAAAGTTCAGTGTAAGGTCAATGGCTTCATCCTGTTCGGACGCCCGATAAGCCTCATAACGTCGCACGAAGTTTTCCGGTAACGCCCGGCGGAAGCCGTAGATGGATTGTTTGGTATCTCCGACAAAAAACAGATTGTCTCCAGAAGAAATTTTTTCTATGATCGCCTCCTGAATGGCGTTGGCATCCTGATATTCATCAAAGAAAATCAGGCGATAACGCGCCTTAAGCTCCTCGACGACCTCCGGCAGACGAAGCAGCTTCAGCAAGTGATGTTCGACATCCGAAAAATCCATGCCGTTTTGTTCCTCTTTGCCTTCACGAAAACGTTCGGCAAAGGTCCAGGCGAGTGCCGCCAGCGGGCGCATCACCGCAAGAAGTTCAACCTGCTCCCTCGTAATGCGTTCCGGGTCATACAAAGCAAGTGAGGCCTCCAATTTCTTCCATTCCTTTTTAATCTGATCGCGCAGGTCCTTTAAGGCATCCTTGCAGGCTACCGCTTCGGCGCCATGTTGCTTTTCGCGCACGGAAGGAAGCCGCTCGAACGAAAAAGCGATGGTATCTCCCCATAGTGCGGCAAGCTGTTCCTCTTCTTCCGCAGAAAGGCGAAGGGGACCCTTGTCTCCTTCGCATGCTCGGAAAAGAGTATATCGAAGCGCAGCGATTTCTTTGGTAAAAAACAAGGAGGCGAATTCCGGAAGAGCCTCCCAAGGGTGCTCTTCCATCTGCCGAAGCAGGCGCTCGATCGCGAAAGCATGCGGAAAAACCAACAGCCTTAGCACGCCTTGGAAAATATGATGTTGCGTCTCTTTCGTAGTCAACGAGCGCAGCGTTTCCCGCATCCAGCCGATGGGATCCGTTTGGCTTTGTGAAAGCGTATACCATTGTAAAATCAGCTTTCGTATCTCTTCATCGCCTTGTCGGTTGCCATCGACGTAATTTTCTAAAAACGCGCTCACGTCTTCCGGCGGTACCGAAAAATCCAACGCGGATGTATCCAAGGCTTGTTCCTGATATGCGGCAGAAAGGGTTTCTTCCATCGCCTCGTCCCGTAAGGCTGCCAATCTTCGTCCGGAAAGGATGTGAACGTTGGGATCCCGATCCAGCCGATCAAAATTGCGTTGCAGCACTTCCAGGCAGAAGGCATGCAGCGTTTGAATGTTGGCAGAGGAGAGACGATTGCGCTGTGCAAACAGCCATGGGCGGTCGGCGCCTTCTTTTTGCACTTCTTCCTGCAAGGCTTGCCGAATACGCGTGCGCATTTCCCCTGCCGCTTTTTTCGTAAATGTGACGATCAACATTTCCTCTATACCGATGTGCTCTTCTACCAACTGACGGCGAATGCGCTCCACCAGAACCCCGGTTTTCCCGGCGCCGGCCTGTGCCGACACGATGCGGTTTTTGCGCTCCGGACGCAAGGCCTGTTCCTGTTCCACAGTAAATTTCATTGCTCCCCTCCTTTCTGTTCATACTCGTTTGCTTCGGTTGCATCCTCTGCGCTTGCGATGAGGCCGTCTTTCCAATCTTTCCAGCCGATTTTTTCGACAAATCGTTGCTGCGTGTAGTGCCTCTGCTTTTCAAAGCGGCAGACCGACTGAAATGGACAATACGCGCAACCGGAAAATACTGTTTTTTGCCCCGATCGAATGACAAGCGGATGAGGAGCTATCATCCCGGACTCACGAGAAGCCGTGAGCGAACGGGCCATGTGCTCGGCGGTATATAATAATTCATCCACTTCCTTTGGGAGAAGTACATTCTCCTGCTCGGTCCAGTTTTTTCTTTGGTCTTTTATCGCATAAACCGACGCGGCAATTTCTTCTTCCAGCCGTGTATCAAATCGCGTCGCGATAGAATCCTGACGCAAGAAGCCGTCCAGACGAAGGTTTTTATCCCAAACACGATTTAATTCCTCGGTTGGTTCCGCTTCTTTTGCCTTTGGTACATGCAAAGGAAAGTAAAAGGCGCCAAACGGTTTGCCAAGTGTCTCGGCAACACGAAGATAAAGCGGTAACTGCAAATGAATGCCGCCCACAATATCAGAAAGAGAAAAGGAGGTTGATCCGGTTTTATAGTCCAATACTTCGACATACGCCCCTTGCGGATCGTTTACGATGTCCAAGCGATCAATGCGACCATGTAGAAAAAGGCGGCGTGGCGCATCAGCCAGTACAAGGCCGGAAAGAGCGCTTTTAGGTCCGAACGCCTGCTCATGCAAAATGGTCTGAATCGCGCTGTTTTCCAGATGATCAAAAATACGGGCATGGCTTTCGTGCAGCGTTTTTTCCGCCATGCGCAACAAGAAAGCATTTTTGGGATCCTCCCGTTTTATGGGATCCATCGCTTCGGATAACACCTTTGCACTCTCCAAGCGCATGATCTCTTCCGATGCCGAAAAAGAAGGCAAGGCATGTTTCGCGAGAAAGGGAGAAACATATGTCGTCCATCGATCCACTGCCGCATGCAGAAAATTTCCAATATCCGGCGCATAGACCGTAAAAGAACGTTCCTCTTCCGCTCTAAGGCCGTAGCGCAAAAAATACTGATACGGACAGCGTGCAAAATTTTCCAATTGAGAGGCGCTCAGTGTATCGGCCGGATAAAGCTCCTGAACCAGTGCTGCCGAAAGAGGCTTTCGCTCACCTTCCGCAATACTGTCCTGTATGGCTTCTGCCATTTTTCGATATGCCGGCAGAGTTCGCATTCCATCCAGCATCTGCTTTGCGATTTTTTTTCGGCTTTCCGATGCTTCGGCATCCTGCAAAATCGCCGGCATTCCCACCAACAAAAGGCCTTTGGAATAGAGCATATCCGAGAGCGAAAAGGTGTCCACGATGGTCATGGATTGTCCGAGCGATGCCTGCATGCGCTGCATCCACGGGCTCGGATTCATGGATTCGTTGGCCTGATTCTGCATAGCGAAGGACAAGGAAAGGTGTAGCGTGGCTTGGTGTAATACGGAATAAAAATTCAGTCGTTCTTCTTCCATGGCAAAGCGATTCGTGGAGGGAAGCGGCGCATCGCTATCCGAAAGCGTGGCTTTTTCCTCCTCGCTGAGTAGCGCGCTTTCCCTGCGCACGCTCGGCAAATACGCATCGCTGACGCCTAAAAGAAATACGTACGGACGCGGGCGAAGGCGGGAGCGTAGAAGATCGCCCACGACAATCTGATCCGCAAACGGCGGAATGACGCCCAACGAAATACCGGAAAAGCCTTCTTCACAGAGCGCGATAAAACCGTGACGATCGATTTCTTGATCGGCAAAAAGTTCCACCATCTCGCTCAATCGCTCCATCACGGCATCCCAAATCCGACGATGCAAAGCCAGGCGTTCCTCCTCACCTTCCTGAAGAAGTGTTTCTTCATAACGAAACAGCGCCTGTGCCGTTTCCGGCGTGCGCAGGGCGACTACCAACGCGCCGGCAAAATCGCGAACCGTTTTTCCATTCTGCATACGGTTGTCAAAGGCATAGTAATAGTCGAGAATCGTCCGGTTGACGCGTCTTGCCGTATCCGCCTGTCGCTTTTGTCGCTCCCGTTCCTCTTCCCCCAGCCGAAGGCCTTCGTCGAGAAACGTAAAATAACGATTGTTCTCCACCATGCGATAGCGAATGTTTCGCCGTTCGAGATAGCGTTGATAGAGCTCGATATCGTCTTCTTCGACGCCTAACAATCCCGCTTTCACCAGAGAAAGCATCGTCTCGGGACGCGGCCCTTTTTCACTTAAGGAAAGCAGTGCACGAATCGTACGAAGCAGCGGATGATAGTTCACTTCTTTGATTTCATCGTAAAAAAAGCGCAATCCTTCCCGTTGAAGACATCGCTTGAGGAGCGGTGCATATTCTTCCGTGTCGCTCAGAAAAATAGCAAAGTCGTTTAGCTTCGCGCCTGCCTCTTGCATCCGCTTTTTAATGGCGACAATAACGCCTTCGACTTCCTGCTCGCTGTTACGATAACTTTTAAATGTTATCGGTACAGATGCCGCGTCTCCTTTCGACGCGCTTTGCGGTGTGCGTAGAGCGAAAACCGCCCGTGCGCCGCGATCCACTGCCTTACGCATAGACATCGCTGCATCCAAGGCATCTGTTTTAGAAAAAGGATCCGTTTTTGCCGGAATTCGACTTCTGGATACGTCATGAACCCGCAGAGTGGAAAGGGTGGAAAGTTGGCGAGCAAAACGCGCGCTCAAAGAAAATGCCGCTGCATCGTCAACCATGTCGGTAAAAAGCATTTCTTGCGCGGCATAAGGCATGTTTTCCGGCGCAGTCGCGATGACGTTCGCCATGCGTGGATCCAAAACAATCGTAAAATGCACAGCATAGCCGCGCACGATCAGTGCTTTCACGGCATCCGCTTCGCGCTTCGAAAGCGAATGAAAACGATCAAAGTAAAAATCTACGCCGTCAAAAACGGCGAGGGAAGAAAGTTGTTGAAAAGCCAGCGTCAGCTCGTCGTCGCTGTCACAGCGCGTATTGCCCAAGATGTCTTCGTACGCGCGATAGATTTGCGCCATTTCCAACAGCTTTTGGCGCGTGCGATCTCCTTCCGGAAAGGTGTTGGCTTTTTCCTCGATCGTGTCGGGAAGAATGCCGTACTCTTTCCATTCGCGTAACTGCTGCACAAAAGCTTGACACAGATCCGTTCCGATGGTTCCGGGCGTAAAGATGCGTCGCTTCTCTTTGTCTTGTTCCAACAGAAGCCGGATCAGCATGCGGCGCCCTTCCTCCGTGACAACCGGCGTGCGCAAGCCGCTTCCTTCCTGCAAAATATCCCGGACCAGTGAATGAAAGCTTTTTACCTGCGCCTGCATGAGCACATTCGTATGCAGCGCTTCAAACAGCGCTTGTTCGGCTTCCACTGTAAATTGGGAGGGCACCACCAGATACGCTCGTCGTCCGCGGGAAAGGCTCTCCTTAATGGCCTCTACCAGCGCTGCCCAGGCATCTTCCGGAAAGCGCGAGGGATAGAGGTCGATCACGCTCCCACCTCCAGCGGAAACACCAAACGTGCTGCGCCGATCATTCCGGCTTTGTTGCCGAGGGTTGCGCGGACAATGGGCGTTTCCCGCGTGGCGAAAAAGGCATAGCGACGATAGGCTTCCCGCAACGGAACCAAAAGCACCTCGCCGGCATTGCTGACACCTCCGCCAATGACAAAACATTCCGGATCAATGGTTGCGCCCAAAACCGCAAGTCCCCGACCTAACACATCGGTAACATGATCGACAACGCGACGACAAATCGGATCGCCGTTTTCCGTGCCTCGGAAAATCGCTCGGGTATCGTAGCCGCCGTTATAAGGACGTAACGACGACGGTTCGTCGGATTGGGCAAGCAATACGCCGGCATAGCGGATGATGTTCGGTGCGGAACACACCTGTTCCAGACAATGATGTCCGCCACAGCCGCAGGCAAAGTCAAAGGGCTCGGTGAGAATGGGCATATGACCGATTTCGCCGCCTGCTCCGTTTGTGCCGGATAGAATCTGGTTGTTAAGAATAACACCGCCGCCGATGCCGGTGCCGATGATCACAAAAACAATGGAACTTTTGTCAGCCGCCGCACCCTGCCAAACTTCGCCCAGCGCTGCAACGTCCGCGTCATTCTCTACAATAATGGGACAAATAAATTCTTCCTTCTCCCGAAGCATTTCCACCAAAGGCACAACACCCCAACTGAGGTTTACGCAGCCGTTGACTATGGCATGACCGACCACCGGTCCGGGCACACCGATGCCGATTCCGCCTAATTCCGATTCCGCAAGATTTTCTTCCGCAAGCAGCGTCCGTAAACGCACCGCCATTTCATGAATGAGAACATTCTGTTCTTTTTCTTTTCCGGTAGGAATGGAAACCGATTTACACAAATTCCCCTTATCATCGAAAAGGCCAAACTTAGCCGTTGTCCCGCCAAGGTCAATGCCGATATATACCGTCATGCGTTCCTCCTTTTACCTGTCCGCTACTGCCTTTTATTTTAGCATGATGCTCTCTTTCCTGCATCGAATGAAGAGCGTTTTCCCTCATAACTGCCGTTTGCGCCATAAAGCGTATTCGTTATCTTTTCGCCGTTGCGGGTACAAAAAGAGCGATTAAAAATTTGCTTCACGAAATAGGTCAAAAAATAGGAGGAAACCATGCCAAAGTATGAACTGTATAAAAAGGATGTCTGTCCCTACTGCCAAAAAGTCATGAAGTTTATGACAGAAAACCACGTCGAAGGCGTGATAATGAAAGACATAATCGAAGATCCCAAGAATCAGGAAAATCTTGTGAAGCGAGGCGGCATGGATCAGGTTCCCTGCCTCTTTATAGACGGAGAAGCGCTCTATGAATCGGATGACATTATCCAATACATGAAGGAACATCTGGTAGCGGATGCTTCCGATGATAAAGGAGACGATGCAACGCCGAGTGTGTGCAACGTGCTATAACGGGGTGCACGAAACCATCCGGTCATTGCTCTGGTCCTAGCAGAGAGAAAGGGCACGAAAACAGCTTATCTGTTTTCGTGCCCTTTCCTTTATTTGAGAGGGAATTCTAAACTCTCTAAGGCTCCTGCTTATTGTACGGGATTCATGTACACAATCGCCTTGCGGAGGATGCGGCCAAGTTGGTCATGAAGAGAAATCGACAGCGGAAAGCCTGGCGTATCGGGGTGTGCTAAGAAGTCCTCCAGGTGCAACCGCTGTTCTTTTGTCAATGCCGTATCGATCGGGAAACGATAATGCTCTTCTTTTTTGATTTCCAGCGTCCCATCCTCCGTGTTTGTCTTGATTAGAGGCACTCTTAGCACATTTTCGCCATCTACAGCGCGATACGGGAAATGATCGAAAGCATTCAATTGGAGATAGTAGCTATCACCGGCATCGGCAGGAATCTGATCATCACAATTGAATTGGACATCGAATGCGCTCTTCCCGTTTTCTTCGATGAGACGCACATGAATAGGCGCATCGCCTACAGGCGCCGCTTTCGCCACGGCTTTTGCGTATATGGTATTCATCCCCGTCAGGATATTCTCCGGAAGAAGAATGCCGGCTAGAACCTCAATGCCATAACCGTCCGGAGCAAACAAATACACACTTGCATTCAGGCGATCCCGTTTGCCATGAATAAATTCCTGGAGTATCGCTTCATTTTCATTGTCAAACGCCTTCGTATCGGATGACAGCGAGAGAGAAATCGTCCCGGGCATACACCCGTTATCCACCGGTATGGTAAAAATCTTATTTTTTGCTTCTTTCATCGTGTAAGGGATGATTCCATCGAAAGAAACCATGGCATAGATTTGCGGGGAATCAAACATGGACATATCTACGCGAAAAAAGGAATCCACTCTTTCCAGGTTCACGTCAAGATGATACTGGTCTCCAGCAACAGATAAGAGAAATACATCCTTTGCTTCATAAAAACGCACCTCCTCCAACTGCCCATCGCCGCGCCCAAGAACGCGGCTTTCCTCTGACGATTCGGAAACCGTCTCCGACTTGGATTCGATCAGCGACGCACTTTCTTCCGGCGGCTTTTGTCCGGTACAGGCAGCCAACAGCAATAGAAAAACAAAAATTATACAGCCGCTTAAGGAACGAAAAAGAATTTTTTTCATCGCACACTCCCTCCTCTCATTAATTTCAATCAACGAGACAACAAGCCATAGATACAAAATCGAGTATTCTCTTTCTATTGCGCATGATACCCGGAAAAGTTGGCAATTATACAGAGTGCTTCATCCGGTTTCAGACCTAAGAAATAAATTTAATGAAATTGAAAAAACGGTTCAGGAGGGCACTCCTATTTATCTCACAAAAAATGGCTACGGAACGATGGTCGTCCTAAGTTTGGAACAATATACTGCGCTCAATGGAGGTTCGTCTTGTTCTCTATGGTAGACGTGATTGGAAAAAACACATCTAACATGCTGGCCTATTGAGTACCATAGCTACTGTAAATAGCAATAAAAAAGCCAATTCCTTGTAATTTCAAGGAACCGGCTTTTTTGCTATGGAGATGGAGGGAATCGAACCCTCGTCCAAGAGAACATCCGAACGAGTTTCTCCGAGCGCAGTTTATTTCCATTGTTTCCCGAATGGCCGGCGAAATAAACAAACGATGGCATTCGGTAGCTTCATGAGTCCAACCTGCGGGCAAAGCTTAGCGCAGGAAGTTTCCCGAGATCGTTGAGGTCAGTCCGTCTGTTACGGGTCCAGTCGGAGGACCGGCAGCCATGGTTAGGCCGCGTAAGCTAATTCGTTGTCGTTAGCAGTTATTGGTTTTGCCTGATTAACGTCATCTGCCTGACGGCTCGCTTCTCCTTTTTCCGTTCCCCTGTCGAAACCGGGCATCCCCGTGTGTCTTATTATAGCATAGAAATTCATTGTATCGAGCTAAGGTATGGTCTGCTGCCGCGACGCAAAAGTCCTTAATAACTTTCTGTTTTTTCAGAATTGTTACCGTTCTGTACTTCCGGATTAGTCGGTTCCCGATCACTCGTAGTAGGAGACGAGGCGGGTTCGTTGTTATTTTCTGATGCCGCACTTTCCACGGAAGGTTGCCTGTTTTCGATCGTACTATTCTCCTCGTTGGGTGTTGTATAAGATGGCTCCTCGGAGGGTGTGTCCATGGGGCCGCCAAAGGACGGGCCTCTGCCATTCAGATAGTCATCGATATCATATATAGGAAGATCCGCATAATCCTCTTCATGAATGGAATAACTCTTGGAGGTCTGGGAAGGCAGCGGCTTACCATCCATGACCAATTGCATGAGCTTTAGAATATCGCGTTTGCTTTCTTGACTGGGCAGGAACATAAACAGTCGCGAACCCGGCATCTGATAGGAAGGAAGGCCCATCGTCCCAAAGCACTGGAGCTGAGAAGAGGAGATCTTCCATTTCTTATTATTGGCAATTTGATAGTTGATGTAGTCCACCATGGTCTGACGAGGCATGTTAGTGGAAACTTCTTTCGCAATAACCTGCAAAATGGCAGGATAATTCATCAGAATGGCCGGGGATGAGGCGCGTTCAATAAGTGCTTTTATGATACGCACATGATTGCGGCCGCGTGCCAATTCTCCATCGCCAAGACCATAGCGCTCGCGTGCAAAAACGAGAGCCTGCTTACCGTCCAAGTGAATTCTTCCGGTTTTGAATCGATATCCCTGGGCTTTAAATTCTTCTGAGTTTTCAACCTCCACGCCGTCAAGCGCATCGACAATACCGACGATGGAATCAAAATTGACCATCATATGATACTTGATTTTGATGCCGAAGAAGTTTTCCAATGTCTCTTCCGAGGTCTGTACGCCGTAATTGCCGGCATGTGTCAGCTTGTCGTATCGATCGTTGCCTTTCCCGGCTATACGCATATAGGAGTCTCGAGGAATCGTCGTAATATGCACCACGTGTGTTCCCGGATTGACCGTAAGGATCATATTGACATCGCTACGAGACGTCTTTTCCAGCGAGCCATTGGTATCTTTACCGCTGAGATAAACATAAAATGGCTTTGCCAATTCTTCCTGTGTTTGCGGCGCATCAGGCTTTTCGCGGCTTTCATCCCCATTCTGAGAGGGTTTGTTGGAAACGGCATCGAGTGCCTGAATAGAAGACCAGACGTAGTAGCCGCTGACTGCCTCTGCCGACATGATCACAAACAGTAACGCACCGGCAGCAGCGGCCGAGCCTTTTTTCCCAAAGACAAAACCGATCATCAGCAATAGATTCAGGATGAAAAAAATGCCGACTAACAGCAGGCGTTCCTTAAGTGGTAAAAAGTGATGTACAAAAAAGATGGCGCCAAAGCACACATAAAGAATCACGCCAAAAAAAATGACTGCTTTTTTGAATTTATTCATGTTTCTGCTCCCGAAACTTCGTGTATTCATTGTATATAACAAATCCTCTTCACAAAAATCATAATAACTGATTATACACTAATTCGGGTGGAATTCTGTTTTTTTATCACGCGTCATGAGTGAAAAAACCGTCGAACGCACATCCGCACCGCAAAGGACATCGTTGAGTGCGTCGGCAAGAGGCATCTGTACCTCGTAACGATCCGCCAGCGCACGGGCAGCCGGCAAAGCATTCATTCCTTCCACCACCTGTCCGACCTCACGCACCGCTTCTTCCGGAGAAAAGCCCCGGCCGATGAGCTCTCCGCACTGATGATTGCGGCTATGAACCGAGGTGGCCGTTACGATTAAATCCCCATATCCGGCAAGTCCCGCGAAGGTTTCCGGCGAACAGCCAAGAGCAAGGCCCAGGCGCGTCATCTCCGCCATCCCACGCGTAATGATTGCAGCTTTCGCATTGTCACCGAAACCGAGGCCATCCGAAATTCCCGCCGCGAGAGCAATAATGTTTTTTAACGCACCGCAAAGTTCCACACCGTGAATGTCCCGATTCGTATACACCCGAAATTGCTCGTTCATGAAAGCGTCTTGCACGCGCTTGGCCGCGCCATCGTCAAGACTGGCGGATACAATTGCCGAAGGCAGATCTTTTGCCACTTCCTCGGCATGCGTCGGTCCGGATAATGCGACAAATGCGAAACGCTCCTTTGGTCTCTTGTGCGTCAACACATCCTCCATTACGCCGGTCAACGTCAAGCCCGTGTCTTTTTCTATTCCTTTGGCCACATCCACCAGAATCTGGTCAGCTGATAGAAATGGGGCCGCCTCTTCGGTGGTTGCACGCACATAGGGTGAGGGCACGGCGAAGACGACCAGCTCTTTTTCACAAACCGCCTTCTCCAAATCCGCAGTGAAGCAAAGCGTTGCCGGCATTTCCGCATCTCCCAAATGCGGATGACGATGCGTTTTTTCCATCCACTTCACTTCCTCGGGAAATTTCGACCACAAGGTTACGGCATGCCCGTTCTTTGCTAAGAGACGTGCAAGCGCACTTCCCCATGTTCCGGCGCCTAAAACAGCAATGTTCATCGCTTTCCTCCTTGCTTATCTGTTCTCTATGATTTATCGTACCACGTCTTGCCGGCGTCCGTAAAATAGCGTAAGACGGAACCCTGTCAGCAGGTCTGGGCAGACAGATGGAAAAAGGATATAATCGAACCAACATTACGTAAAAAGGTTTCAAGGCATCTAAAAAGGAGGAGATATGGCGATCTATCTGAAAGAACCATCTCGTACATTTAGCGAATATCTGTTGATCCCCGGCTATTCATCCAGTGAATGCCGTGTGGAAAATGTCAATCTGGCGACTCCCCTGGTTCGTTTTCGTCGAGGCGAAGAGCCGGAACACACGTTAAACATTCCGATGGTATCCGCCGTCATGCAGTCCGTTTCCAATGATACACTGGCTATCGCATTGGCTCGTGAAGGCGGCCTTTCTTTTATATATGGATCGCAATCCCCCGAGAGTCAGGCGGCCATGGTCGCGAATGTCAAGGGATACAAGGCAGGCTTTGTACCCAGTGATGCCAATATCTCTCCGGAGAAAACGCTGGAAGATGTCCTGCAATTAAAACAGAAAACCGGTCACTCCACGATGGCGGTGACGGAAGACGGAACACAGCATGGAAAACTGGTCGGTATCGTGACCAGCCGCGACTATCGCGTTTCCCGCATGGATCCTGCCACGCCGGTTCGTGAATTCATGACACCGTTTGCGGATCTGATTTTCGGTCAAGAGGGCATGACCCTGAAAGAAGCTAACGACGTCATCTGGGAGAAAAAACTGAATGCTTTGCCCATTATTGACCATCATCAGCGACTGCTCTACTTTGTATTCCGTAAAGACTACGACAGCCATAAAGAGAACCCGCAGGAATTATTGGATGCGAAAAAGCGCTTAAAGGTCGGCGCAGGAATCAACACGCGCGACTATGAGACACGCGTTCCGCTATTAGTAGAAGCGGGAGCCGATGTGCTCTGCATTGACTCCAGCGAAGGCTTCAGTGAATGGCAAAAGAAAACCATTGAGTGGATTCGTGAGCACTATGGCAATACGGTAAAAGTCGGCGCCGGCAATGTAGTAGACGGCGAAGGATTCCGTTTCCTGGCGGATTGCGGAGCGGATTTCATCAAAATCGGCATTGGCGGCGGTTCCATCTGTATTACTCGTGAAACCAAGGGCATTGGCCGCGGACAGGCCACCGCTGTAATGGATGTTGCGCAAGCACGCGACGAATACTACAAAGAAACCGGCATCTATGTTCCCATCTGTTCCGACGGCGGTATCGTCTATGACTATCACATGACACTGGCGCTGGCCATGGGAGCGGACTTCGTCATGCTCGGCCGTTATTTTGCGCGCTTTGATGAGTCCCCGACGGCAAAGGTGAACGTTAACGGCTCCTCCATGAAGGAATACTGGGGAGAAGGCAGTGCACGTGCCCGCAACTGGCAACGCTATGATCTGGGTGGTGCAGCGCATCTCCAATTTGAAGAGGGCGTCGATTCCTATGTTCCCTACGCCGGCGCGCTGAAAGACAATGTGGGTATCTCCCTGCATAAAATAAAAGCAACGATGTGCAATTGCGGAGCCCTTTCCATTGCTGAGCTGCACGAAAAGGCGAAACTGACCCTCGTCTCATCCACCTCCATTGTGGAAGGCGGTGCGCATGACGTGATGCTAAAGTCGAATCGGTCGCAAATGAACTAAGATAATAGAAACGCCAAAAATATACAGAAAGAAAAAAGCCCTTCGTTGCGAGTTGCAACGAAGGGCTTTCCCTTTTCTTACGATCTTTGCTACTCATCCATACGCACGCTCACTTCCCCGGAGGAAAGGGCTTCTTCGCTTCCGTCTGCATAGCGCACTAGAAGATGACACGCTTCATCAATATCGACAGCATAGGCATCGCTCTTTTTATCCCCTCGCCAAATCTGGACGGCTTTACCGAGAACAAAACACCGACGACGATATTCCTCCACATAGCGATGGCTGTCCTCCTGCTCATAGTACGCAAAAAAGCGTTGCAAAAAGGAGGCCGCCAGGCGATTTTTAGCATCCTTTTGCGGAGAAGAGAAAAGTGCCGTCGCCACATTTTTAACCTCTTCGGGAAAGCCGCCTTCGGGAACATAAACGTTCACCCCTGCGCCCAACACCGCATAGGCAACGCGGCCGTTTTCCATGTTCAATGACGCTTCCGTTAAAATTCCGCATACTTTTTTATCTCCCAAAAAGATGTCGTTCACCCATTTTATCGATGCGTTCTGTTCGCTGATACTTTCGATCGCTTCGCACATTGCAACTGCTGCCATGGTCGTAATATGTACGGTTTCCGACAAAAGACGATTCGTAGGACGAAGCAGAAGGCTGAGATACACTCCGGTATTCGCCGGCGAATAAAAGGAACGCTGACGTCGTCCTCTCCCCTTGGTCTGTTGTCCCGCGATGACACAAGTGCCTTGCGGCGCGCCTGCATCCGCCTTTTCTTTCAGCAAGAGATTCGTCGAGGTTACCACCGGGAGCACGGTCAAATCTACCAAAGAAGGGTTCGATAGATATTTACGGATTCCCTGTGCAGAAAGAATGTCCGTGTCTTCGGAAAAGCTATAACCGCGGTTCGTGACAGCGCTAATGGCATAGCCTTCTTCTCGCAGCGATTGCACACCCTTCCAGATCGCCGTGCGAGAGACGCCCAAATTCTCCGCCAACTGCTGTCCCGAATAAAATTTGCCGCGATGCGCTTCAAAATAGGCAAGCAACTTTTCCTTCGTTGTCATTTTTCCCCCTCTTCGGCATTATAACCAGTCAAATTCAAATTCCTCGATGTTGATGACGTCGTCTTCATCCGGATCCAACGCACGAATGCGATCCATCACGCCCATCTGCTCCAGAGAGCGTTCAAAAAACTGAATGGAAGCACCATCGGTGATGATGAGCTTCTTCGCCAAATTGGCAACCGACTCTCCCTGAACAAAAATCGTATGCCCTTCGCGACGAACGGTAATCGCGGTATCTCGTTGAAAAAAGCGCTCCACTGGTACGATTTCTTCTTCACATGTAAGAAGTGTCTTCGGAATCTGGCTTATTTCCTGCCAAAGCACGCGACGAAGCACGTCCATTCCCTTCGTTGTCGCTGCGGAAAGTGGCACCAGAATGATGGGGCTTGGGACTTTTTCCTGCCATGGGTCAGCGGGTTGCTGCGGTTTTTCCTCCGCAACGCGTACCGCTAAGCCACGTTCCGCCATCGCTTGCCGAAAATGCGCCAGGTGCTCCTCGACGCCCGGCAGATCCATCTTGTTTGCCACAATGACGCGCAATTTTTTGGGCAGTGCTTCATGGTATGCGGCAAGCTCCTGCTGAATGAGATCAAAATCATGAACCGGATCACGCCCTTCACTGCCGGACATGTCCAGCACATGAGCGATGACACGAGTCCTTTCAATGTGACGCAAAAAATCATGCCCCAAGCCCGCGCCGGCGTGCGCTCCTTCGATCAGGCCGGGAATATCCGCAATGACAAAAGAACGCCCTTCTCCCATGTCGACGGCGCCAAGGTTTGGTTCAATGGTCGTAAAATGATAATTGGCGATTTTCGGCTTTGCCCGCGTAAGGATCGAAAGAATGGTGCTTTTCCCTACGTTGGGAAGTCCCACCAACCCGACATCTGCAATGAGTTTTACTTCAAGGATGATCTTAAGCTGTTGCCCCATGCCGCCTGGTTTGGCAAAACGTGGAGCTTGTCGAATAGAACTTTTGAAATGTACATTGCCCTTTCCGCCGTATCCGCCTTTCACAACGACAAAGCGCTGTCCGTCTTCCCGCAGATCCGCAATAGGAAGCTTGCTTTCCGCTTCGCGTACTACTGTTCCCACCGGCACTTTCAAGATCAGATCTTCCCCGGATTTTCCGAATTGCTGCTGACCACGCCCCGGCTCACCGGATGATGCCTTATAAATGGGATGGTACTTAAAGTCCAAAAGCGTATTGACGTCCTTGTCGGCTTCCAGAAGGATGGATCCTCCGCGACCGCCATCCCCTCCGTCCGGGCCGCCATTTGGAACATATTTTTCTCTGCGCCAGGAAATAGCTCCATCCCCGCCATGCCCGGCACGCACTTCAATTGTTACCTGATCAATAAACATAGTTCCTCCAAAGAAAAACACCCCGCACGGCCTGCGGCCGAACGGGATGCAGTAGGAATCGTTTCGTTCCGCCTCCGCCAGGCTTACGCCAGAGCTTCTACGGGATAAACGCTCACCTGTTTTTTGTCCTTGCCCTTGCGTTCGAAACGAACCACGCCGTCTGCTACTGCAAAGAGCGTGTCATCGCCGCCACGCATGACGTTCAGGCCGGGATGAAATTTGGTTCCGCGTTGACGAACAATAATATTTCCGGCTTTGACGACCACGCCATCATGACGTTTTACGCCCAAGCGCTGCGCATTGGAGTCGCGTCCGTTTTTAGAGCTGGACACCCCTTTTTTACTCGAGAAAAGTTGTAAATTAAAAGCAATCATCATAACCTCCGATCGTTTACGTTGATATGACCCGGATATTCTTTCTGTAATTCTTGCATGTTGAGACGAAAACCGTTCAACAGGACTTGACAAATTTTTTGTTGTTCTTCGTTGAGTGGCTCCTCGATGGCTACGGAAACATCCCCTTCTGCATACTGCACGTGGACATTTTTCCCAAAATCGGTTGCGTCGGTCAGGGTGTTAATCAGGGCGGTTACAATACCGGAAACATTGGCACATAAAAGGTCCTGTTGTGCTTCACCGTAATCCGCATGACCCTTCATGGAAAAGCCGAGAAGCTTTGACGGATTTTCCTTGCTCGCGTAGCACTCGACGTGAATCATCAGGCGTTGATCGCCTCAATTTTCAACAGTGTATACGGCTGACGATGACCGCGTGTGCGGCGATATCCCGACTTCGGGCGGAATTTCCCGATCACGATCTTCTTATCTTTGCCTTGTGCAACGACGGTGGCTTTTACGCTGGCTCCTTCGATGTAGGGCTTTCCTACTTTAAGAGCGTCGCCCCCCAACATGAGAACCTTGTCGATAGCAATCGACTCGCCCACTTCTCCGGCAAGCTTTTCGACCTTGATCTGATCGCCGACCTGCACCTGGAACTGTTTTCCACCGGTTTCTAAAACTGCGTACATCACTTTCTCCTTACCTTTCGTGTCGCCTTGAAGGCAGTTTCCAAACGAAACATTTACGTTTGCCTCTTTAGAGCGGTATTACCGATCAATTATACAGGAGGTTGAACGTGTTGTCCACCTTTTTATTCATTCGTGGATTGTTCTTGGGACGAGACTTCTTGCTCGGAAGTCTTGGGCTTGGGCGGATCATATGTCGTGCGACCTTCATAAAGCGACGGTGTTTCTTCCTGTGAAGCCGGCGTACCGAGATAGGACGCCAAAATATCACGCGCGATCGGCACGACGTTTAAACTCGTATCGCCATCCGGCATAAAGACCGTCGTTGCGATTTTGGGCTGTTTATAGGGAGCAAAACAGATGTCCCAAGCATACGGCGCATAATTTCCTCCTGTGCGCGGATCCTTCCCTGCGCGCTCCGCTGTTCCTGTTTTGCTGCCCACCTGAAAATTAAGACCGTTGAATTCGCTTTGATTATGCTCCGCGGAACGGCGCATGCCCTCACGCACCTCCTGAAAATAGCTTGCGGGAATGGGCACTTTTTTACCCCGTGGCGTCTGGTTATAGAGCACCGTCTTGTTATCCGGACTGCGGATTTCTTTTACCAGCGTAAAATCGTAATCTGTTCCGCCATTGGCAAAGATGGAGGCTATGGAACACATGGAAATGGGTGTATAAGCATTTTGTCCTTGTCCGATGACCGCATTCATGGTATCCGCCACCGTCCAGTTCGTCTGATTAAAATAGGTGTACTTCAACAGGTCCGCCAGGCCACTGCGCGCCCCGTCCAAAGGACGCTCAGCATAATAGCCGAGCTCTTCGAGATCCGCAATGAGTTTCGCACGGGTATACAGCTCTCCCTGCTCCGACCATTTGAGAATGGTTTGAATATCTTTTGCAATCACCGTATTGCCTTTTTTTGCGTCAGGCTTTTCATAACGCTTGAGATTCTGCTCCAGAAAATGAGAAAGCATGGATTTCGTTAGATTCATCTTTGCAGACCGGCTGGGAATGTGATTGGCCACTTCAGCCGGCTGTTTGATTTCCAAGCCGGACGAATGGTTTAATCCCAAGTTTTCCGCCGTTTTTTCAATGTCATCCACGGTGACCTGCACGCCGATATCCTGCCCCGTAGCGGGAACACGGCCAAGACCGAGAATATAAAAATAATAATTATTGGATTTGCCGATAGCATCATACATGTTGACCATGCCGTCGGACCCGCCGGTACGAGTATAAAGCAAGTTGTTAAACTGGCGATCACCAATTTTCACAAAACCATAATCATAAATCTGCATTTTCGGATTCAGTCCCTTTTGCAATGCTGCCAGAGACACCACGGTCTTAAAGGTGGAGCCTGGTTGAACTGCCGCCTGCGTAGCAAGGTTTAACAGCGGTCTCGGTGCGTTGGTATCCAGGCGCGTTGCTGATTGATACATTTCCCAATCGGAGCCGGAAATGCCGGTAACAAAAAGGTTCGGATCAAACATGGGATACGAAGCCATAGCCAACAGGGCTCCATTGTTTGGATCCACGGATACACTGGCCGCACTGTTGGCCATAGGGGAATAATGTGCCTTATTCCTTCCCCATTTGCTGACATAGGGCAGACTGTGGCGAACGGAAAGAATTCCATTCTTTAGTGATTTCTCCGATTGCTGCTGCAATCGAATATCCACGGTCAGATACACGTTGTTCCCCGCCTTGGGTTCCTGCCGCTCCAAAATTTCCGTTCGATTGCCGAAGGAGTCCACGAGCACGGTTTCTTTGCCGCTCGTACCGTGTAATGTGCTTTCAAAGCTCTGCTCTACACCGACCTTTCCAATGAACTCATTGGGTAGATAATGCTGCTCCTTCACATAGGTCTGCACCTCTTCATTAGTAGCAATTTTGCCGATGTAGCCCAAAATATGGGAAGCCGATTCGCCGAATGGATAATAGCGTATGGCCTGTTGCGACACCATGATGCCCGCGCCGGAAGCGATATTTTCTTCAATCTTGGCCACCGTATCCTCAGAAAGCTCATAACAGATATTAATCGGCCAAAACGCATATGTGCCGGGCTTTCCGACCCGATCGGTAATGAGCATGATGCCCCACTGTAACACCGGATCCATAGTGGGATCAATTTCATAGTTCTCTAATAGTCGACGAAATGCCTCGTCCGCGCTCATCTTGTCCAGGTTGAATTTTTTTACAAAATCCTCCTGATCCGTTTCCAGACCATATGTCCATGTTTTCAGCGCAATGCCCGGATAAAATCCTTCATCGAACATCGCTTGCTCCGCCAAATACTTATAGGCATCATCGGTAATGACTTCATCAAGCAGCTGTTGCTCGAGTCCTAATTTTTTTAATCGATCCAGAGCGGTTCCGTCTTCCCCTTCCGGATGAATAAATTCGACCGACACCGTACGCGCATCCGCCGAAATGACGTATTTGAGATTCGTTTCAATCCCCTTATTTGCCAGTCGATTGAGCAAGCCCTCCGCAGGAATGGTAAAGCGATTGTCCTCCTCGACAGAAATGGAGGTTAAAAAGCGATCCAGCGCGGAATTCTTGACGATGGTGACGAAATCTTCTTTTGCGGTCGAGGTCAACGTAATGGCGGGAAAGGCCTGATGAAATGCTGCTTTTTTACGGCGCGCATTTTCTACATACGTATAGTCGCATTCCCGAAGACGCAAATTCTCGGTGAGCTTTTTCTCATTTAAGAGCTGATAGGCCAATTTACGCGTTGCAGGATGATTGAGCACATGCGATAGCAGGTTTTTATTATCGTTAAGCCGTTTACTCAAGTATTCCAAAGCGGAGGTATTGTCTTTGATCACTTTGGCATTTTTCAAAGTATCGTACTCTTTTCCCGCTTTCCAGGAAAGGCGGAAATTCACGTCGGGATCCGCCTGAATAGGTAGAGCGCTTCCTTTCAAGGAAAGAGCGGTAAGGGCTCGCGCTGCCGGGGAAACACGAAAATCACGATCAAGAGCCGAATGATAAACCATTTGCAACCACTGCTCGACAAGATGATGTTCCACCAATAACCGCTGCGCTTTTTCATCCGGTGTTTCTTTTTCCTGCAAATAATCCGCTTCGGAAGCATACACAATTTGATTGCGTTGAATGGGAAAATCTTCTCCATACTCCGCCCCGTCCCGTTCAATATAGCGCAGAAGACGCGCCAGTACTTGGTTGCGCTCATCGGTTTTAAGATGCATCAGCTCATCTTTGAAACCTTGAACAGCAAAAGAAGATCGACTGCCGGCCAGCAAAACACCATTGCAGTCATAAATATTCCCTCGCGGGGCGGCAATTTGAATCTCTTTGGTGCGGCGCGTCCGTGCAAGCTGGCTGTATTTGTCTCCTTGAACAAGAGTGAGATCATACAGGCGCCATAAAAGGAGGCCCATGAAGGCGAGCATCACGGCCACGATCGTGCCCCAACGAAACAACGATTCCTTTTTCATGATGTTCTCCTGACGGTTCTTCTAAATCCGGCCGAAAAAGCGAATGCTTTCGGGCTTCATCAAACGGCGCATCAACAGCATAACCGGAATGAACAGTGCGGCATTGAACAGGGCATAAAACAACACCGGTTTGCCAATCAGATACAGATACGGCAATGGTTTACGTAAAAGGAACAAGATGCCCCATTGCCCCGCCAGCACAAAAAAGGAAAAAAGCGCAGTAGCAAGCGTTCCTGTAGCTAAATTATGTTCGTTGTGATACAGGGCTTTTCCCACAGCCGTTGCCCCCACAAAAAAGAGCAATGCGCGTATGCCCAACACGCCGGAAAACATCATATCTTCCAGAAGGCCAAGGGCCAGACCGGTATACCCGCCCCACAGAGGGCCATACAGAAAAGAAATCGCAACGAGAAAAACCAAATGTAGCGCCGGGGCAATTCCAGAAAACGTCCAATTGGAAACCACGGCGGTCTGCAAAATCAAAACAGCCAACAAGCTGAGACTATAACGCAGTTTATTCACCGGAGCCTCCTTTATATGCATGATTCCCATTTTTCGCGGTCGAATGGGCGGACGAAGATACACTACCCGCGACATCCTCTTGATCGCGATTTTCCGGGACGACTAAAACGCGATACAGCTTCGAAAAATCAACAGCCGGAGTGATGCTGACGTTTTTCGTCAATCCATCCCCCGCAAGCTTGACTTCGCTGACGACACCGAGATACAAGCCACGTGGATATCGTCCGCCCACACCGCTTGTAACAATTTCTTCGCCCATGGGTACATCCGTTTGCGCATCCAGCAAATAGCCATAAAAGCGTTCCGCGTCGCGGTTGTTGATGACGCCATATTTTTTGCTGGAGGAAAAGAGGATGGAAATATTGTGCGATTGGTCCAAAATCGTCGAAACCTTCGCATAATTCAACCCCGCCTCCGTCACTTGGCCGACCAAGCCGGATACGACGTTTTTGGACGCGTCTTGCACGCCTTGCACAACGATATCCCCTTCATGCACTCCGTCCTTTGTCCCTTTATTGATCGTAAAACGCACAAAAGTCGGCGAAGGATCCGACATGGTAATCTCCGCAGGAATAACGGCATGCTCCGCTACATGTTGAAGAGCATATTCATTTTGTAAATAGGGCGCATCGGCAATCACGTTCCGCATGGTGCGCACTTCATCCTTTAAAGCCTGGTTTTCGAGAGTGAGGCGATCTAATTCAGCCTGTGTTGCTTTTGGACCAAGCAGATGATCGTAGACATCCTGAAGAGAGCTGGAAGCCGAGTAAAAAAGCCGATTTACCGGTGAAAGCACCATGTTGAGCAAATTGGACGGCAGCTTGCTGGTCTCCGGATTGCGATTGGAAAACAGAATCAGCAGGACCAAAATCAAAACGGTGAGCAGAAAAGAGCGACTTCCCTTACCCTTTTTGTAGCGAATCATGACGCGCTCCTTTTCCGGTGATTTCTTCCCTGTTTTCCATCACATAACGGCACCCGAAAAGTACATCTTCTTCGGGATGAGAAGATAGCGAAGTCGGCACGTGTACCTCCTGCACCAGATATTCCGATAAGCCATCCAACTGCGCACCGCCACCGCTAAGCAGCAAGCCACGTTCCATCACGTCCGCAGCCAATTCGGGCGGTGTCTTTTCCAGCGTGATACGCAGTGCGTCCGATACTCTATGAATAAACGGTAGAATGGCTTGCGTCACATCGGAGGCATAAATATCAATATTTTTCGGCATACCCGTTACAAGATCTCTTCCAGAGACTTCCATGGCGTCATTCTGACGATCTTCTCGTAACGTACCGAGCGTTTTTTTTACGTTTTCCGCAGTGGACGAACCGATCATCAAGGAATATTTATCGCGAATGAAATGGATGATATCCTGATCCAGATCTTTTCCACCAATCTTCATGGTCTCCGTCACAATCAAGCCATAGCTGTTGACGATTGCAATCTCTGTAGTTCCCGCACCCAAATTCAACACGAGTGCACCTTTTGTAATCGTATTGATGCGTTTCGTTCCATAGGCGCAAGCTAAGGATTCCTCCACCAAAAATACGCGACGTGCACCGGCCTGTAAGCAGGCATCTTCTAACGCCTGTCTTTCCACGTCGGTAGCGCCGGAAGGATAGGAAACGCCGATGCGCGGTGCAACGAGTGAAACGCCGGGCAAAAGCCGACGCAAATAATGCTCCAGCATAGCGCGCGTTAAATCGTAATCCGCGATCACTCCATGCTGCAGCGGATGAATGGCGATGATGTTTTCTGGGGATTTTCCCAAGAGAGCCTTGGCTTCTTCGCCAAGCGCCACTATTTGCATTTTTTTCACTTCCAGCGCCACCACACTCGGTTCGACCACCATCGTATGATTGTCAAGTCGCATGGCTCTTGTGCAAGCCGTACCGATGTCGATCGCTAAATCCGGCGCAGTAAAACGAAAATAATCCACCCCATACTCCTGTTTTCTTTATCTGTCCTCTTCCTGTTTCGTTATTCTATCACGATAGAGTCCAATTTCTCAACGAAAAGGCTACATCAGATTCCGTTCCCGTAAGCTGACATAATGCGCTTTCCCTACGATCACATGATCGTATACTTCAATGCCAAGCAATTTCCCGCACTCCACCAGGCGTGTGGTAATGGCAATGTCCTGCGGTGACGGCTCGGGATCACCGCTGGGATGATTATGGGAAAGCACAATACCCGCACAGCCGATGCGCACTGCCGGCTGAAATACCTCGCGCGGATGCACGCGCGCTTGCGTTAAAGAGCCGATGGAAATCAGCACCGTGCGAATGGGCTTCAGCTTCGCATTGACTAAAATAGCGCAAAAATGTTCCCGCTGCTCCTCGGCATAATACGTCTGAAAAT
This sequence comes from Murdochiella vaginalis, assembly GCF_900119705.1. GTDB lineage: Bacteria > Bacillota > Clostridia > Tissierellales > Peptoniphilaceae > Murdochiella > Murdochiella vaginalis. The sequence continues at coordinate 1,324,814 of NZ_LT632322.1, forward strand.
AATTCGCAATGGACTTCGGATTTGCGAGCGTGATGGAAAAAAACGCCTGCTCTTCGCTCAATCGTCGGCCCAACTGAACGCCGGCAAGAATGCGACACGCCTTCGTTCTTCCGATACCTTCAAAGCGCATCAGTTCCTCCGCCGTTGCCTGCAAAAGGCCCGCTTTTGGCTCATCCCGACGAAGAAGAGTGGATGCAAGCTCCAAGGCGCTTTTTCGCTTTGTGCCTGTACCGATCAAAATTGCCGCCAGTTCTTCATCGGAAAGCGCCTGTACACCGAGACGGATCAGCTTTTCCATGGGACGATCCTCTTCCGGCATATCCTTAATACCGAAAAAGATCTTTTCCTTTTTGTCTCTTTCTTCCTCATTTTCTATGATGACTTTCCCCACGCAAATGGTTGTTTGTGGAGAGCCTTCTCTATTGTTTGCCTTCCGTTGATTCTTGTTTTTCATGGATTCTCCCTTCGCTTTGTCCTTCGACAGCCCTTCGAAGAGAGGGAGCTAACGCATTCGCCGAAAGCCCCACAAAAAACCCCGTAAATAATCCGGCCAGTGTCAGCACGGGCAGATAAACAAAAATAGCACCGTTCTGTAACACGACACATGCAACACACAGTTGTCCGACATTGTGTGCCAAAGCGCCCAGTTCACTTACTCCGACCAAGCTGAATGGAGGAAGTGCAAAGCGTACGGCAATGCTCATCACGGCAGAGGAAAATAGCGCACCCGCAATGGAATACCAAAAACCGGTAACGGAGCCGGTAAGCAGCAAAAGCAAAACGGACTTTAAGAGAGCCACTGCCATTCCCTCTTTTGCGCCGTACACCACAATAGTCGTCAGAATAACCAGATTTGACAAGCCCAATTTTGCGCCGGGTACGCCGATGGGAAGCGGCATCGCCTGTTCCAAAAGCGAGATGACCAACGCCATCGCCGTTAACAGCGACAAAAAAACAATTTTTTTTGTCGAAATGCTTCTCTTGCGCATGACTTATTGGAGATAAGCATCCACGTCGGATGCCTGCTCCGCTCCTCCCATCAGTTCCACCAAAAAACGATTGGGTAAACACACAAGGATCTGACCGGGCCGAGAAATACGGCCTTGGTGCATACAAAGCTTATCGGGGCAATCCGCTTCGAAAACGGAAATACTGCCCTGCTCGATTTTTACCACGTTGCACCCGTAAGCACTTGTGTATCGCTTCGTTTGCCCCTCTGCTTCGGCGAGTGCATAGCGATCGATTTCCTTTCCGTCCACTTGTATGCTGACGTATACGTCCTGTTTCGTTTGTGCGTGGCCGAAAAAAAGAATTCCTAATGCTATAACGCTTGCTAAGGCTAAAAGCAGGATGAGCACACGGTCCGCGCGTGTTGTCCATCGTTTTTTCATACTGCCCCCTTACCGTGCCTTAGTTTACCATATGCCCTAAATACAGAACAGACGAAAATCGTTCCACGATGTTCCAGCTTTTCATAACAAAAGAGAGGCGAAATTGCCTCTCCCTTGAAAAAACTGATCTTGATTTGCCATGCCAATCCTTCGAAGTGGAAGAAAAAGACCGACCTTCGTTCTGTGTTAGTGAAGTTCTCCGGCACCATCACCCGCCGTGGAAAGGATGAGCTCAGGCGAAATCCCCATTTTCTCCTCGTAGGTCTTCTGCACGTAAGCGGAAAATGCATTGACTGCCGATTCCTCTACCAGGGCGATGGCACAACCACCGAAACCGGCACCCGTCATGCGCGCTCCGAAACAGCCTTCGGCGTTATTTGCCGCATCGACAATCGCATCCAAATGCGGACCGCTGGCTTCATAGTCATCGCGCATAGACGCATGGCCGGCTTTCAATAATTCGCCTACCAGGGAGAGATTCCCCTCTTCAAGCGCGGCCACCGTATCTTTTACACGTTGATTTTCGGTAATGACATGGTGCACACGACGTCGCAGTATATCGGAACGCAACCGGGCAAGACGAGGAAGATCGGCAACGGTAAATTCACAGAGATGCGTTTTTTCTTTTTTTCCTTCTGCGACCAATGAGGCATTTAACTGCGCCAACGCCTCTTCGCATTCCGCGCGCCGTTCGTTATACTTAGAATCCTTTAGCTCGCGCCGATGTCTGGTGTTTAAGACCATGAGTACCGCCTTTTTCTCCTTGAGAGAAAGAGGAACGTAGGTATGCGTCTTTGCAGCCGTATCCAGCACCATCGCATAGCCCGCTTTTCCAAAGCCGATGACATACTGATCCATGATGCCAGTATGAAGACCGAAAAATTCATTTTCACACCAAACACCCGCTTCCACTAACGTAAGCGTCGGAATCGGCGCTTTACTCCAAAAAGCGGAATAGAGTACACCGAAAAGCAGTTCAAGACTTGCAGACGAGCTGAGGCCGGATCCATTGGGAATGTTGCCATAGACAACCACGTCCAATCCTTTCGGCAGAATGCCCTCTTTCTCAAGGGCTTTGGCTACACCAATCGGATAATTCGTCCAATCCCTCTTCGGATCATAGTCCGGAAGCGGCAACGAAATATTCTGGCGATTTACCATATTGGCGGAGTACAAACGTAACATGTCAAGGTCATTTGGTCTGGCCAATGCATAGGTGCCAATGGTCAGCGCACAGGGAAAAACCGCTCCCCCGTTATAGTCTATATGCTCCCCAATGATATTGATGCGGCTCGGCGCAAAAAACAGTCGCACGTCGCGCGCGTCACCAAACTGCTTTTCAAAATCCGCCTGCAATCGCGTACGAATAGAGGTCTCGTTTTCTCCCATAGTGTCTCCTTCTCTATCAGCATGCCTTGACCGTTGTTGCCACAAAAGCGGCGACCAACAAAAAGAACGTGCACCCAACGGCGCAAAACTTTCCTGCCTTTGGATGTACGTTCCTGTTACAGCATTATGCGTGCGCAACTTCCTTTTCTTCTTCGACAACCAAAGCTTTTGCATTCACATCGCCGTCAGCATCGATGACGATGCACTTCGCCGGGCATTTCGCAGCCGCCGCCTGTGCCTTTTCCACATCGTAGCCGTCATGATACGTCGCATGCGCCAGTTTTCCCTCCAACGCAAACTCCTCCGGTGCCAATTTTGCGCAGATGCCGCAACCGATGCAGCCGATGGTGCAGGCATTCTTAACGTCTTTACCGAACTCGGGATTGTGGCATTTCACTTGCGCAACGGCATGATACGGAACCAACTCAATGATGTGCTTGGGGCAAACCTTTATGCACTGCATACACTGGGTACACTTTTCCTGGTTGATGACCGCCACACCCTTGATCATCCGAATCGCTCCGAAAGCACAAACCGATTGGCAGGTGCTGCAGCCTAAGCATCCATACAGGCAGGATTTGTTTCCGCCGCGCTGCTTCGCCATCATTCGACAATCCTGAATACCGTGATAGGCAAAGATCTCTTTCGTATGTTCACAATCTCCCTGGCACTTGACGCTGGCCACATAACGTTGACCCGCCTCGACGGCGGAGCCCATAATCGTTGCAATTTTATCTGTTACCTTGGCACCACCGACCACACAAGCGTTCAACGGTGCTTTTCCTTCGGCCATGGCTGCTGCACAGCCATCACAGCCGGGATATCCACAGGCACCGCAGTTTGCTCCGGGAAGAGCCTCTCGAATTTGTGTAATGCGCGGATCGACATCAATATGTGTCAGCTTGCTGACAACGCCGATTAACAAAGCAAACGCGCCGCCCAAAATGGACATAATCGCCACCGGCGGAAAAATTTGAGTAAAATCCATGACTACCTTCTTTCCGTTTCTTACTGGAACATGCCGGCAAACCCGGCAAATGCCATGGACATCAAGCCGAGTGTCGTTAATGCCGCAGGCACGCCCCGGAAGCACTCCGGAACATTTTCCATACGCGTGAACTGCTCACGAATGGCGGCAAGCAAAATGAGTGCCAATGCAAAGCCGATGGAAGCACCGAGCGCACTTGCCACCGTTTGCAGCAATGTATAGCCGGTTTGCACATTCAGAATCGCAACGCCGAGCACCACGCAGTTGGTGGTGATGAGCGGAAGGTAGATACCCAAGGCATTGTAGAGACCCGGTGCTGATTTCTTGAGAAACATTTCCACGATCTGCACCAAAGCTGCAATGACCAAAATGAAGGCAACCGTACGCAAATAGACGAGGTTCGGCTGCAAAATGAAGCGATCCAAAACCCAGGTGATCACGGAAGCCAACGTAATAACGAAGGTAACCGCCGCACTCATTCCCATGGACGTTTCTACTTTACTCGAAACACCGATGCTCGGGCAGATACCGAGGAACTGGGCAAGAACGTAGTTGTTGACGAATATCGTCAAAAAGATGATTTGAAAAAATCCCATGTTCTCCTCCTTATTCCGTTACAGCCGGCGATGATGCCGCTAATGCTTGTTCTTCCTTCGCCTTGGCTTTCCGATCACGTGAGATGTTAATCTGATTCATGATCGCCAAGAAGATGCCCAAGAGCATAAAGGAAGACGCCGGTTGTTGCAAAAACGGAATCGTGGCCGTTTCGGGAAGAATCCGTGCTCCCAGAAGTGTACCGGCACCAAACAGCTCACGCACCACGGCAACCGTGATGATGACAAATGCATAGCCAATACCGTTGACGATGCCGTCAATGGCCGAAGCGAACACGCCGTTCTTCGAGGCGAATGCCTCGGCACGTCCAAGAATAATGCAGTTTACCACGATCAAGGGAAGAAAGATTCCCAACAGATCATAGATTTCTTCAAAATAAGCCTGCAGACACATCTGCAAAATCGTGACGAAACTCGCGATAACGACGATAAACGCCGGAATACGAATTTCGTTTGGAATGAAATTACGCAGAAGCGAAATTACAATATTGGAAAGCACCAAGACGAACATGAACGACAAGGACATGCCGATAGCGCCGAGAACCGTCGAGGAAACGGCCAGAACCGAACAAAATCCAATCAGCTGAATCAGGACCGGATTGTTGGAAAATACCCCTTCTTTTAATTTATCCATCCTATCCCTCCTACTTTTGCGTGGTTTCTGTGGACGAGCCGACAAGTTTTGCATGAGCCTCCACCACCATGTTCATAGCTTTTTCCATGGCCGTTGTCGTGCGCGTTGCACCGCTGATAGCGGGCATAACGTCGGGCTGTCCGCCGTTTCCTTCCGCTTTCAGCGGTTGATTAAGCGTCACGCCGTGCATTCCTTCCGCATATTCCGGCTTAGCCACACTCGCGCCGAAGCCCGTGGTTTCGGTCTGGTTAATGACCTTTAAGCCCGTCACCGTACCATCTGTTTTCGCACCGACCACAAAGGTAATCGGTCCATCATAGCCGACCGGAGAACTCACCGAATACAAATAGCCTTCGGTCTTGCCCCCGACAATCGCCTCGTTGACCGCGACGATATTGTCACTAAGTACAGCAGTGTTTTCAACAGGTTTCGTTTCTTCCAGTCCCGGAAACACTTCCGTAAACGCCTGTAATTCTTTTTGTTTCTGTGCTTCTTCAATAACCGGTGCCGTTGCGGAATTGGTCACCGCGAGCACAAAAGTGGCTACAGCGCAGATCACGAATAATTTCACCGCATACATTATGGATTTATTCATCGAGACACACCTCCAAACGGCTTGTTTTTCACGTATTTATCGATCAGCGGCGTGGCTACGTTCATCAACAGAATCGCATACGAAACGCCTTCCGGAAGAGTGCCGAAATGACGAATCAACGCGGTAAGGAACCCTGCACCAATGGCAAAAATCAGTTGGCCGCGTCCGGTCATCGGGGTGGTAGCATAGTCAGTCGCCATGAAGAAGGCGCCGAGAATCAGTCCTCCACTGAGTACCTCGGTCGGAATGTTAGCCGGTGCAAAGGTTCCGTTTATCATTCCGAAAAGAGACGTGAAGACAATAAACGAACCGATCATGCCGCAAGGAATGTTTAAGCGAATAACCCCTCGCCATAGCAAATAGGCTGCACCGATGAGAATCGCCAAGGCACTCACTTCCCCGAGCATGCCGGGCATGTTTCCTACGAACATATCCCACAAAGCAGGAACCGGCCCACCGGAAAGTGGCGTTGCAGCCGTTACGGAATCCACACCCGCCGGCACCGCGCCAAACGGATATGGCGTCTTAGAAAAATCTTTTGCCCAAGCCGACATCAGAAAGGCACGTCCGGCTAAAGCAGGGTTGACAAAATTGCGTCCCAGGCCACCAAAAAACTGTTTGGCGATCACAATGGCGAAAATGCCGCCGATGGCTGCTTTCCAGAGCGGATACGTCGAGGGCAGGTTAAAAGCTAATAAAACACCGGTAATCATAGCAGAGCCGTCCGAAACGGTAATGGGCTGTTTACGCAGTTTCTGAAACACCGCTTCGGCACCGACCGTTGCAATCACGCAGACAGCAATAAGAAGAATGGCCTGCAGGCCAAAAACCACGCCCGATACGACGATGGACGGAATTAAGGCGATCAGAACATCGAACATCATGCGCTGCATCGTTTCGCCGGTATGTACATGGGGCGAGGCGGCAACATGAAGCAGTTGATCCTTCACCTGAATTTGCGAAGTAGTTTCCATAATTTCCCCTACTTTCTATCCATTTTAGCGATTTCCGCTTTGCCAAAACGAATCCATTGCAACAGCGGACGATTGGACGGACAACTATATACGCATGTTCCGCACTCAATGCACTGTTTGATGTAGTACTCACGTGCCGAATCATAGTTGCCGATGCGCACATCATTGGCGAGCATGAGCGGCTCCAGATGCATCGGGCAGGCTTCGACGCAACGTCCGCAGCGGATACAGGGATCAATCGCTTTAGCCGTGCTCTCCTCGACGGTCATAACCAAAATGCCGTTGTTTCGTTTATCCAGCGGCACTTCGTCCGAAGCCATGGCAACACCCATCATCGGACCGCCACAAATGATTTTTCCGGGCTGCTGGGAATACCCGCCGGCAAATTCCACCGCCTCGCGAATGGAGGTTCCAAAGCGCAAAAGTATATTTTTCGGCGCTTTCACGGCATGTCCTGTAATGGTCACGATGCGCTCATAGAGCGGTTTACCATAGTACACTGCATCCACAACCGCACAGGTGGTTGCCGCGTTGGAGACCACGCAACCCACACTGGCCGGAAGCTGTCCGGCTGGAATGTGCCGCCCCGTAACCGCAGCAATGAGATTCTTTTCATCGCCCTGCGGATATTTAGTCTGCATGGTGGCCACGGCAAGATTTTCTTCTTCGCCCAAAGCAGCCGCTACCGCCTCAATGGCCTTCGGCTTATTTTGTTCGATGGCTATGTAACCTTTTTTAGCACCGGTGGCTTTGATAATTAATTTCAGCCCGGCAACTACCTTCTCCGGATGCGTGCGCATGAGCAGGTCATCGCTGGTCAGATACGGCTCACATTCGGCACCATTGATAATGATCGTGTCGATGGTCATATCCTTCGGCGGAAGATATTTAACGTGCGTCGGAAAACCCGCGCCGCCCATGCCGACAATACCGGCCTCTTTGACGTACTCCACGATCTGTTCCGGGGTGAGGTCATCTTGGCTACGATCCACCGACGTGTAGCCGAGCGTATCTTGATGATCGTTGGCAATGACAATCGCCGGCACTTTGGATCCGTCCGGTTTTACGTAGTCGATAATGCCCTGCACTTCGCCGGAAACGCTGGAATGCACAACCGCAGATACAAAGCCGCCCGCTTCCGCAATTTTCTGTCCCACATCGACATGGTCGCCTTTCTTCACGATGGGCTTTGCCGGTGCACCAATATGCTGGGACATCGGTAAAGTGATCACATCGGGAGCAGGCATGACCTGAAGTTCGGTTCCGTTGGAAAGCGATTTATAATCCTCAAAATGAACGCCTCCCCGGAACGTCAGGTTGTTTAATTGCATAAACTACTCCTCTCAAACCTTCTTAATTGTTATGAGGAATCGTTCTCCCCCTCCATCGCAAGGAAAACGACTAAACCCTAAACATGACTATTCTACCACACCTCCTATTTTTGTTACACCATTCACAAGGAAATGTGTAGGCTTTGTGAAGGAGTACGCTATCCATAAAAGCAAAAAAAGAACGGCCTGAATGCTCAGGCCGTTGTACTGCAGAAGATGGGATTCGAACCCACACAAGCTATGCTCACCACCCCCTCAAGATGGCGTGTCTGCCTATTCCACCACTTCTGCAAACGGGACCCCTATATTATAGGGGCACTTGCTTTTCTTGTCAAACTGCCACTTTCGTTTGTTTCCATTGTCATTGCCCTATGCAACGCCAAGACATTGCGACATTTGAATGGAACCAAAATCTACGCACATGTCCGGTTAATATTGCGCGGCAAAGGAGCGTATGGTTCGCCACACATTTTTTACCGCCAAGAGAATCTGATTTTCGCCCGATGTATCATCCGGCAAACCGTCGCAGTACATTTTGGCATAAATATTTCGCGCCTTGTCTACGCGATGGACATAGCGCCGTGGAACGTTGTAGGGTATGTTTTGCATGGTTTCAAACGACCACGTAATCGTACCGTCTTTTAACCACTTGTCCACATTCGTCATACCGGTATTGTACGCCACAATCGCCAGATGCTCATTTTGGTAACGGCTAATCAAATAGGAAAGATAATGCGTGCCGATCATCAGATTGGTCTTCGGATCTTTTAAATCCATAGTCGTTTTGTCGACGTCCAGACGCTGGCATACCCAGTCCACTGCCTCCGGCATCAATTGCATCAAGCCAACGCCGCCGTCATCCGCTACAATATCGGCTTGAAAATCACTCTCCGACTTGACAACGCCGGCGACAAGATAGGGACTCAGCCCCTCTTTTTCTGCCGCGGCCGTAATTTCGTTCCCATATTTTATCCGGTAGCTCGCGCTCCCGCGATAGAACAGGAACGCCACACTGCATAGTGCCAGCAAAAGTAACACGATCAGCATGATCAACACATTGCGAAAGAAATGTCTTGCCGTTTTTACTCTGGTTTTCGCCCTACGCATATTCTTCTCCTCGAACAGCCTCTTCCACGATCTTCTTCAGCTTCTCCAAATCGGCGTCATTCGTAAGAATCACGTCCGCCTTTTTTTGTTTTTCGTCTTCGCTCATCTGTGCGGCCAAGCGCCTCTTTGCTTCCTCTTCGGAAAGGCCGTCACGTACCATCAGCCGTTGTTTTCGCATTGCTTCAGGTGCCGTTACCAACCAGATTCGATCCAGTGAAAGGCATTGCGAAGCCCCAAAGGATTCCATCAGGAGCGGAATGTCGAAAAAGAGCAATCTGTGTGCAACTTCGTTGTCTTCTGCCGCCTTCCTCGTCCTTTGGATTTTCCACTGCGAAATCGTCTCTTTCGCAAGGCGATCCAGTTCATGATAGACAGCCGAGTGCGTTATAGCATCCAATTTTTCGCGTGCCGCTTTTTCCGCAAAAATGTGCTTGGCAAGCACGCGACGATCAAGAGATCCATCTGCGGCAAGAATGTATTCTCCGAAAGCCTCGACAAGGCGAGGAAGCAGCGCTCCGTTCGCAGCGACCAACTGATGATACATCGCGTCGGCATCCAGAACAGTAAAACCCATTTTCCGCAAGAGCTCGGTAACCGTGGACTTGCCGCTGGCAATGCCGCCGGTCAGTCCAATACGGCGCACACGCAATTTCTCTTCCATCGTTACGCCTTTCTCCTTCTTATTGTAAACGAAATCTGCCGCAAGAAACACTCCTTCTTATGCGCTCGCTGTTGCTTACGGATTCTGTTCGTATCGCTTCTGTCTCGACTGCATCGTTCGGATCCGCTTGAATACTATTTCGCTTCCAACCAGCTTTTTCCGCGATTCATATCGGCCACAATGGGCACCGAAAAATCGCTGATCTCCTGCATCCATTCCACCACGCGTTTGCCAATTTCTTCTGCTTCCTCCTCCGGTGCTTCAATAATGAGCTCATCATGAATCTGCAGAACCAGACGGGAACGATAGTTTCCTTCGCGTAAGCCACGATCGACGCGAATCATGGCCAACTTAATCAGATCCGCCGCCGTCCCTTGAATGGGCGTATTTAAGGCGATGCGCTCACCGAAACCGCGCACATTAAAATTTCGACTCTTCAGTTCCGGAATTTCGCGTCGGCGACCATAATAGGTGTCTACATAGCCGTCTTTCTTGGCCTGTTCCACGATATTTTCCATATACCGACGAATCTGCGGATACGTATCTTTATACGAGGCAATGTATTCCGCCGCTTCTTTGCGCGGAATATCCAAATCGCGGGACAGCCCGTAGTCGCTGATGCCATAGATGATCCCGAAGTTGACCGCTTTTGCGTAGGAACGTTGCAGGGGCGTCACGTCTTCCGGGGAAATATGATTGACTTCGGCAGCGGTTTTTCGATGGATATCCATGCCATGCCGAAACGCCTCTATCATCGTTTCATCTCCGCTCAGCGACGCCAGGATGCGCAGTTCAATCTGCGAATAGTCGGCATCCACCAGTTCACAGCCGTCCGCCGCCACAAAGACGGCGCGCAGTTTGCGGCCTTCCTCGGTGCGAACGGGAATATTCTGCAAATTCGGTTCGGTGGAAGAAATGCGCCCGGTTGCCGCCACGTTTTGGCGGAACGTAGAATGAATACGACCGTCTTCGGCAATGTGCGGGCGCAAACCGTCGATATAGGTGGATTTCAATTTGGATAATTTGCGCACCTCTAAAATTGCAGGAATGACGGGATCCACATCCCGCAATTTTTCCAGCACCTCGGCGCTGGTGGAATACCCCGTTTTGGTCTTTTTCCCATGCGGAAGTCCCATCTTTTCAAACAACACTTCCCCCAACTGCTTAGGAGACTGCAAATTGAACTCTTCTCCAGCCGCGTCGAAAACACGCTTTTCTGCTTGGGAAAGAGCTAAAGAAAATTCTTTGTCCAACGCATCCAGCGTCTGTTCGTCCACCGCAATACCGGCAATCTCCATGCGAGCCAGTACGGCGGCAAGCGGATTTTCAATCTGTTCATAGAGCTTACGCATGGAAAGGCGATCCATTTCCTGCATCAACTTGGATTTGGCTTCCTTTACGGTTTGTAGCGATGCGCTCAAATAGCTCAACACCGCATCGGGATCCGCCGTTGTGATCGTCGTTTTGCTCTTTCCCGAGCCAAAAAACTCTTTCTTTGACGGCAAAGGAGCCATACCGAACCGCGAAGCGAGTTGGTCGACCGTATAGCTTGACCGATTGGGATCCGCAAGATATTCCATCAGCATGACATCCTCGTATGCCGCAGAAAAAGGGATGCCAAGCCTGGACAACAACACGATGCTCTCTTTCACATCGTAAGCGATAAACCGCACCGATGGAGAAGAAAAAAGCGCTTGAAAAGCGATGCGAAACTTTTCTTCCTTGCCGGTTAAGCGCAACAGCTTGCCGGTGCCATCCGCCATGCCAAACGCGGCAATCGCCACCGGATCATGCATATAGCTTTCTCCGTCCGCAAAAAGAGCAAAAGGAACCTCCTCTTGCGCACGAAGCGATTCGGCAAGCTCTTTCCAGGAAGAGGCCTCCACCCATTCTCCCTTCGCGTTGGTCGTCAAATCGGCTGCTTTTTTCGTATTCACGCGCGCAGCAAAGGAATGAAACTCCAGACGCGCGAAACGATCCTTCAATTTCTCGTCATCGACCGATTTCGGAAGAAAGTCATCCAATGCCATCCCCAGCGGCACGTCCCGATAAATCGTCCCCAAGCGACGGCTGAGATAGGCTTGCGTTTCTCCTTCTTCCAGGTTCTGCCGCATTTTGCCTTTCAAGTCCTCTATGTGGGCATAGACGTTTTCGATCGTCCCGTAGGTGCGAATCAATTTAAGCGCGGTTTTTTCTCCAATGCCCGCCACACCGGGAATATTATCCGACGTATCGCCCTGCAGCCCTTTCACTTCGATCAGATCGTGTGGAAGCAAATCATATGTCTTCTGAATCCAAGCGACATCTACCTCTTCCAGCTCCGTAATGCCTTTTTTGGTAAACAGAACCGTCGTGTTTTCATCCACCAGTTGGAAATAGTCGCGATCTCCCGTTAACAGGTAACTTTGCACGCCGTTTTCCGAAGCCAGCTTTGCCACCGTTCCAACAATATCGTCCGCTTCATAGCCCTCGCGATCCAGGTGGCAGATGCCCATCGCATCCAGAACATCTTTAGTCATGCCAAACTGCGCACTGAGTTCCGAAGGCGTTTCCTGTCTGGTTCCTTTATATGCTTCATAATCCTCGGTGCGGAACGTTTTTCCTCCGCGGTCAAAAGCTACCAGGATATAATCCGGCTGTACCATATCACGTGCACGAAAAAACATATTTAAAAAACCGTACACCCCGTTGGTAAAAATACCGTCCCGTGTAGTCAGATGGCGAATGGCGTAAAATGCGCGAAACAACAGGCTCGATCCGTCAATCATGAGAAATGTCTTATTCTTCTGCATGCTTTCCTCCGTTCGTGGATTGTGCCCGTAGGCAAAGTTGATAGAAAAGAATGGCACAAAGCTGGGCGGCCGTGGAGACCAATACCAGCATTCGCAGATCGCGGTCATAGAGAGCGCCCAGAATCCAGCTGCCCAAAAACCACGCGATGCCGAAGCCGGTTTCAAAGATACCAAAGCCGGTACTGCGCATCGATGCGGGTATCATTTCACTCACGGCGGCTTTCATGATGCTTTCCTGCGCTCCCATCCCTATTCCCCATAATACGATACCCAGAAGAATAAAGGGCGCACTTCCCGAAAGAAATACCAGTGCGGAAAAGCCGACGCTCAAAAGGGTTGAAAGCATCAAAGCGCGAACACCGGCGCGATCAAAGAGCCAGCCGAAAAACAAGGCAGCAAATGCATCAACGGCCATGGCCAAGGCATAAAGAAGACTGAAAGATTGCGCCGGAAAGGCTGCCGTTCGGGCAATATGCATCGTGATCAGCGTAAAATCCGCAAAGCCGAAAGCAAAGAAGCAGATCGCCGCCATGTACAATATAAACGAAGGCTTAAATGCAAACCGTTCTGTGCTCTGCGCTTGTCGGGTAAACTCTTCGGGGTGCGGATAACGCATCTTTGAAAAGACCAGCATCGCCAACGTCGCCGCTGCGGGAATGCCTAAAACCGCGAAACAGAGCCGATAGGTGTCCATACGGGAATCCATTCCCTTTACCAAGCTGAGCACAAAAAGAATGACCGGGCCGAGGAAAGCGCCGAGTTGATCCAGAAATTCCTGGTAGGCAAAGCCTCTACCCGTCCCAATTTCCGCGGCTGCAAAGCTGACTAATGTATTTTTTGCCGGTTTTTTCACGGCTTTTCCGATACGCTCCAGGATAATGAGACCACATGCCACCGGCCAGGCCTGATCCGGCACCAACGCCAAGGCGGGAATTGCCAACACCTGCAAGCCATAGCCTACAAAGATCAAGGTCCAATACTTTTTCGTGCGATCGGCGAGATAGCCGGAAGCAAGGCGCAGCGAATAGCCGAGAAGTTCACCCAGACCGGAAATGAAGCCGATGGTTTCGCCTTTTGCCCCCGCAAGCTGTAAGTAATCTCCCAAAATACCGCGTGCGCCTTCATGGGTCATATCGGAAAAAAGGCTGACAATGCCCATCAGTAGGATAAAAGTCATGGCTCCTGAAGCGAACGAATGCCCCAAAGATCGCTTTTTCATGTGCTGCCCCTTTCCTGCCTTCGGACGGAAAAAAAGAGCGACCGAGGCCGCCCTTCGCTATGCTGGTGGTGGGACTTGAACCCACACGCTATTGCTAGCAACAGATTTTGAGTCTGCCTCGTCTGCCATTCCGACACACCAGCGCAAAACTTGACTCGCCCATTGTACCACAGTCTCTTTCGTCCTTGCAAGCGCCGCTTCTTATCAAGAAATAGTGCACCCTCTGGAATGCCATAGAGCCTGCAGCGCCGGTAGGACACATAAGAAGCACGAGACGACTACATGCATAGTAGAAAAATCGGAACACCGTGAAACACAAAATTCGTTACAATGAAAACAGTCGATCGTGAAGAAGCGGAGCAAAGATGATTTTTACACCCACACAACAGCAAGCTATCGCCCATCGAGAGGGCCCCTGTCTGGTTCTGGCCGTTCCGGGCGCAGGAAAAACCACCATACTGCTGGAGCGCCTACGACAGATGGAAGCGGCAGGGATTCCTGTTGAGGCCATTGCGTCCATTACCTTTTCTCGTCAACAGGCGTTGGATATGAAAAGCCGCTTTAAAGCGCAGAACGGCAATGAGGCTGCGGTTTTTTCAACCATCCACGCCTTTTGCTATCGTATTTTGCGGGAGTATGCCGCAGAAAAGCATCAACCCCTGGAGTTGCTGGAAGCATCCCGCTCCTACAATAAGTATCGCATTATAGACGCCCTGTATCGCCAACTTTTTCAACAGCCCATGGGTGAAGACGAGGGAAATGACTTCTTTCGTCTCGACAGTTACATGAAAAACACGTTAACGAGTGCCGAAGAAGCAAAGAAAAAAACAGCAATCCGTTCCTCCCGTTTTGAAATGCTGCAAAAGGCCTATCAACAGTTTAAGGTCCAGCATCACCTCATTGACTTTGATGATATGCTCTGGCGCACCTTGCAAGTATTGGATCAGGACGAAACCGTACGGAGACGTTGGCAACAAAAATATCGTTACTATCAGGTGGACGAGGCACAGGACACTTCCCTTGTCCAATGGCGCATTTTGCATCTGCTGACAGCTCCGGAAAACAATATTTTCATCGTTGCGGACGATGATCAGTCCATTTACAGCTTTCGTGGTGCGGATCCGAAGTATCTGTTAAACGTGAAGACGCTTTTTCCCCATACCAAAGTGCTTTTTATGCAGGAAAATTACCGTTCGACCAAAAACATCGTCAAACTTTCCGCCGGGCTGATCCGTGAAAATTCGGCACGCTACGGAAAAACGGCAAAAAGCGATACCCAAAGCGATGAAAAAACGCGCGTGATTCTCACCCATTCGCTGCGCGCACAGATCGATCGATTGTGCCGGGATCTTCCTGCAGACAGGGCGCAAGGAAATGTGGCAGTGCTCTATCGCAATAACCTCTCCGCACTGGCGCTGATGGATGCGCTGGATCGGCATCATATCGCCTTTCAGTTGCGTTCGGATGTCTCCCGGTATTTTCATCACGCGGTGATACGCGATGTTTTCGACTTCTTCAATCTCTCGACGGATCCTTGTGATGTAGCCAGCTTTTCGCGCATCTACTATAAAATGAACCAATTTTTAAAAAAAAGTTTTCTTTCAGCCTTAGACACCGCGCCGACAGGAGAAACCGTCTGGCGTCAGCTTCTTGCTGCGGAAGAAACGCAAACCTCATTTTATCAAGAGCGACTTATGTTTCTGGAGGACGCTTTTTCGCGTATGCAAACCGCAACACCGAAGCAGGCGCTGCATATTCTCTATCAGGAAATCGGCTACAAAGAATTTCTGAAGGAACGCGCACGCCGCGGTACCAATGCGGTCTCCATTGAGGCACGGCTTATTGAATGGTTGGAGGATTGTGCCTCCTATTGTTCCAGTTTTCCCGCGTTTCGCGAACGTCTGTACGCCTTGGAAAAGCGCAGTCAAAAAGACCGAGAGGAAAGAACTGCAAAAGAACTGAAAAAGGAAGGCTTCGGGATCGACGCCACACACGATCCGCCGGTGGTTCTTTCCACTATTCACAGCGCAAAAGGGTTGGAATACGACACCGTGTGGTTGATTGATCTCATCCAAACGGAATTTCCCTCTTCCTTGGCGCTGGAAGAAAATGCCGCCGGCAATCCCGATTTGCTGGAAGAAGAACGACGCCTGTTCTACGTCGGTATGACCCGTGCAAAACGTCGTTTACGCCTGATGGGACGCGAAGCCGTTTGGGATCGTCCGGTAAAGCATTCCCAATTCATCGACGAGCTGGCGGGAAAGGCACGCAAGGTGCGATAAGCGAAACTATTTCACTCGAGCCCGCACAGGCCCGAGTGAAATTTCGCTGTTAGTGATAAAGCTCATGTTGATAGAGTCGTTATACTGCACCCTGCGGTCGTGCAGAACGATAACAATCCCGTTTATTGATGGCCACCAATTCATCAAAAGTACGGGGACAATACCCAACAACGTCCGCACCGCAATTTAAGGCTTTGGGCAATTCTTTGACGCGCTCCTGCGTGAGGGACGGATGATTGTGAATATGACCGTAAAGATGCCACGTGCCGTAATAATAGCCGTCCCATTCCAGCATCGGATAGTGAAAAAGCACCAGACGATGATGGCCGTCATAAACGACCGCATACGTTGTGATTTCTGAAAAATAACGGTGTAAAGACGGATTTTCTGCGATGCAGCGGTCATGATTTCCTAAAATAAGATGCAGGCGGCCGTTTAATCGCGCAAGATATTTTTCTGGTTCAGAGCAACGATGAATCAGATCTCCAACGATATACACCTCGTCGGAAATCTTAACGGTTCGGTTCCATCGCTCTATCATGGTTTCATCCATTTCCTGCACCGTAGAAAAGGGACGGTGGCTGAAACGAATCACTTCTTCATCGCCAAAATGACAATCGGCGATATAGTACTTCCTCATCTTTCTTCGCTTCCTAAGCCCCCTTCGGGGCGTTGGCCCGCGGCGAGGCGCAACTGTTCAATTTCTTCTTCGCGTAATGGCCGATATTCCCCTTCCGGAAGGTCGGCGTCCAGCACCAACGGTCCCATGCGATGACGGTGCAAAGAAAGCACCTTTCGATTGCCGGCAGCAAACATACGTTTCACCTGATGATATTTGCCTTCGGTGATGGTCACGCTGACGCGCCCGTCCTCGCGCAAAAACAAGTGGGCCGGTCTTGTAAGGATACCCTCCGGTTCTAAAAGAATTCCCTTTGCAAAATCAGCGATGAGTGCCTCATCAATGGGGATATCGAGTTCCGCATAGTATTCTTTTTCTACATGCCGTCGTGGAGACAACAAGGCATGAGCCAATCTGCCGTCATCCGTCAGCAACAACAGCCCCGTCGTGTCCATGTCCAGTCTTCCTACAGGAAACAGCGGCCGAAAACGATCTTCCGTCCGCAGCAGGTCAAGAACCGTTTGCCGTTTATCGCGCGTAGCGGATAATACCCCCTTAGGCTTATGTAAGAGAAAATAGGCATAGCGCGGAAAGGCAACGTCATTTGTATCGTATTGCACGCTATCGCTTTCCTCAACGATATGCTTCGGCACTGTAATCGTCGTTCCGTTTACACGTACCCTTCCGGCGCGGATCAGAGCATTGACCTCTTTGCGTGATCCTAAACCCTGATGCGACAGCCATTTATCGAGACGAATACGCAAGCGAAATCCTCATTTCCGGTCCACTTTTCCTTGCACGCCGTAAGCATGCGTTAGTTCTCTGGCCTTCCATCGCAAGGGATCCGTGGATCGTAAGAGGTAGCCTTCTCCCCATTTTGTCGCGACCAGGTCATCCATGCCCAGCGTGCTGAGTTTTTCGCGCAGGCGGCGCACATAGACATCGATATTGCGCTCATGCACCTCATCCGTTTCCGACCATAAATCGCGCGCTAAATCGGCTCGCGTCAGCACCTCTCCCTTTTCGCGAATCAAAACCAAAAGCACTTCAAATTCCTTGCTTGTCAGCTGTACGCTTTTTCCGTCGCGCGAAAGTATGCGATGAATCAAGTCTATTTGCAGTCCAAAAAGCTCCATCATGAATTGATTCTCGCAAGTGCTTACGGCCATGGGCTTCTGACGAAGCAAGGCACGTACCCTGGCCTTGATTTCCAGCATATCCATGGGATAGCGCACCACTTCCTGATAGCCATATTCCAGTAAAAGAACAATGTGTTTCACCGATGGCGATCGTGTCATGAGCATTGCCGGAAAGGCATGAGAGCTTTCTAAAACCGAATAAAAATCCAAAATGTTTTCTTCTTCGGTTTCGTCGGTCAGAAGGGTTAAATCCACCTCCTGTTGAAGAAGAATTTCCTTGGCACGCTTGAGCGAAGCTGCACGGAACACCTCGTAGCCGTCATAAAGGAAGGCCGCCGAAAGGTCTTCTAATATGGTTTCATCCGGATGAATGATTAAAAGCCGCATAGTGCCTCCTTCAATTCTCCTCTACAGAATAGCAAGAAAATAGAAAAATGAAAAGGGGCTCTCTTTCATCATCCCTCATCAAGGGAAGCATCCGAAGATGACTGTGCCGAATGCGGAAAAATGGAATCATAATACAACACCAGTTGGTTCAAAATTTCCTCGTGACGACGGTAGAATGTGCTGCGCGAAAAAAACATCTCGCTGCATACTCTTGATATGGAGTAGCTTTTATAATAGCGATTTGTCAAAAGCGTCACGTCCTCATCGGAAAGATGAAGCAGCAACAGCTTAACGAGCTGCACTTCAATTTTCAGCCGCTCCAGAGTCGAAAAAAATTGTCGCTTTTCAAGTTCCAATAGAAAAGAGAGCGAAGGCAAATCCAGGCAAGACGACGAGTCGGATGAAACGGATTTTTGCGTCGGGATCATCGCGGCTACATAGTCATTGACGGATTGTGCTTCGCGCACGATTTCCTCTTCACGATAGCGTTCCAATTTTTCCTGATTTGTTTTATAACGGGAAAGTAAATCAATAATATGTGCGCGAATACGTGATTGATGTTCTGTAAAACCGGAATCCATTTTTCTCTCCTTTCCTCTCCTTCCGGAGAAGGTTTCATTTTGTCTCTCGAATAACCCTTTTGCTATCCCTTCCTCCTTCCACTTTCGTGAGGTAAACTTATTGTACCAAAGCTGTTCATCTGTCTATGTTTCCTGACGTTTCAATGTGTCTCAAGAAAAATACGCCGTCGCAACAATTTCATAAAACGGCATTCTTTTTCCCTTTTTTCAATAAAATAAAAACGGCAACAGAACGCACACTTCCGTTCTATTGCCGTTTTTCCAATTTTGTTTCTTTTTAACGCCTGCAGGACAAATTAATAGGCGCCGTACCCTGCCCCCGGGTTCATTCCTGGATCCTTCTTTTCTTCCGGAATGCTCACGACTGCGGCTTCCGTGGTAAGGAACATCGAGGCGATGGACACAGCATTCTGCAGAGCCGACCGGGTCACCTTGGTCGGATCCACAATGCCTGCACGGAACATGTTGACGTATTCTTCGCGCATGGCATCAAAGCCTTCTCCTGCTGCACTCGCCTTCACCTTTTCCACCACGACAGAGGGTTCAAGGCCCGCATTCGCGACAATCTGGCGCAACGGTTCTTCCAGCGCGCGCACAATGATCTGTCCGCCGACTTTTTCATCCCCTTCAAAGTCTGCAATATAGGCATCCACATCGTTGATCGCATCGATCATCGCTGTGCCGCCGCCGGCAACAATTCCTTCCTCGACCGCTGCACGCGTTGCAGAAAGGGCATCCTCGATGCGCAACTTCTTATCCTTCATCTCGGTTTCCGTTGCTGCACCGACACGCAGGACAGCAACGCCGCCGCCCAATTTTGCCAAGCGTTCCTTCAGCTTCT
This sequence comes from Murdochiella vaginalis, assembly GCF_900119705.1. GTDB lineage: Bacteria > Bacillota > Clostridia > Tissierellales > Peptoniphilaceae > Murdochiella > Murdochiella vaginalis. The sequence goes on from NZ_LT632322.1 coordinate 1,344,358, forward strand.
CCTTGTCGTAGTCAGACTCGGTATTTTCAATCTGCTTTTTGATCTGCTCTACACGCTGCGAAATGGCGCTCTTGTCGCCGTGTCCGCTGACGATCACCGTTTTTTCTTTATCAATATTGACCTTGCCGGCTCGGCCAAGCATGTCAATTGTGGCCGTCTTGAGGTCCAGCCCAAGATCTTCCGTAATAACACGGCCGCCCGTCAAAATCGCAATATCTTGCAACATTTCCTTGCGACGATCTCCGTATCCCGGAGCCTTGATTGCGACGGCATTAAACGTTCCACGAATCTTATTGAGCACCAACGTAGCCAGCGCTTCGCCTTCTACGTCCTCTGCAATAATGAGCAGTGTCTTCCCGGACTGTACGATCTGTTCGAGAAGCGGCAGAATATCCTGAATATTTCCAATCTTCTTATCCGTAATAAGAATGTAGGGATCTTCCAATTCCGCGACCATTTTTTCCGTATCGGTCACCATGTACGGCGAGAGGTAGCCGCGATCGAATTGCATTCCTTCAACGACTTCTAGCGTGTTTTCCATCGTCTTGGAATCTTCCACCGTGATCACACCATCTTTACCGACTTTTTCCATCGCTTCGGCAATCATCTGTCCAATTGCCTGTTCTCCGGCGGAGATGGTGCCAACGTTGGCAATGGCATCCATGGTGTCTACTTCCTTGGCCATTTCCTGCAACTTTTTCACGACGAAATCGGATGCTTTTTTCATGCCGCGCTTCACCACCATCGGATTTGCGCCGGCTGCAATATTGCGCAGGCCCTCGCGCACGATGGCTTGTGCCAGCAAAGTAGCTGTCGTGGTGCCGTCACCCGCCACATCATTGGTCTTGGTGGCGACTTCTTTTACCAACTGCGCGCCCAAGTTCTCAAAAGCATCTTCGAGATCAATCTCTTTCGCAATAGTGACGCCGTCGTTTGTGATAAGCGGTGCACCGAAGCTTTTCTCTAAAACCACATTGCGCCCCTTAGGGCCAAGAGTGACCTTAACCGTATCCGCTAATTTGTTCACGCCCTCCTGAATCTTGCTGCGGGCTTCAATGTTATAACTGATGAGTTTTGCCATACGTTCTCTCCTTACTCTTTCCTTTTATCTGCTGCAGTCAGTCACGAACAACAGCCAGCACGTCCTCAATCTTAATGACAATGTATTCTTCGCCATCCAACTTCACGTCGGTTCCGGCATATTTCGAATAAATCACACGATCGCCTATTTTAACCGCATCTTTGTATTCATCCTGGGCGGAAATTTTATCGCTGATAGCAACGACTTCCGCATATTGCGGCTGTTCCTGCGCCGATGACGGTAAGACAATTCCTGATGCCGTTGTCTCTTCTTTTTCTAATTTATGAATGACAATGCGCTCTCCGATTGGATTAAGTTTCATACGATCCTCCTGTCTTTTATTATCACTCTCTTTGTATGAGTGCCAACATGCTTAATATACCGCATGAAGAAACTTTTTTCAAGGCCTTTGTGGAAAATTAAAGGCGAGATCCTGGGATCTCGCCTTGTTTGATTCGATATCGCCTTCCCGTTTACTTGCTTACGGCGGATGCATCTGCCGGAGGCATTGGCGGCTTTTCCGTATTGTCCCACCCCCTGTTTGCGTCGATGCTCATGACCTGCTCGCGCGTAACCGTGCGTTCCTTGTTTTCTATTTTGACCAATACGCCTACAACGGCGATGCGTTTGCTCTCGTCCTGTGTGGTGGTACAGGTTGAAAGCGTCACGACGCGATCTTTTGCACTGAGCTTTTCCTTAAAATGAAAGTTCACTTCGGAGCGGTCCAAATCTTTCTGCAAATTGTTAAGAAATGTTTTCTCCTCCACATTGGGATCGCGATACGAATCCGTCGCATCGCGTTGGCGAATGGAAAAGATACGATACGTATAAATTCCTTTCTCGTTCACGAGAGAAAAAAGGTTATCGCTCTTGTCGACATAGCTCTGGTCCAAAAAGTGTTTGAGAATGCCGAACATCTCATCTCCGTAATACATCATGTGCCCGTAAAGAACCGTATTCTGATCCGTCAGATCGGGCTTGTTTTGATAATCCATAAAAGGAATGCCCTGAATACTGTACTTTTCGTCAATGCCTCTGCGAAGATAGTAGTCATTGTCCTTCGCCTGCAGAACCGGATATTGATTCGGTGCTCCGTAGATCATAATATAAGCAACAATATCCTTATTCATGGTCTTCAGGCGATTCATCAACGCTTCGTAATCCAACATCGGCGCATTCTGCGCCACGGAAGAAGCGGAAGAAGCCTCCTTTGGAATCGACAAATCGGCAAGCTGCTTCTGGACCGCAGCGATTTCCGAATTGGACTTTTGTCTTTCCCAAAGATAGGTGCCAATTTCTACTACACTAAACGCCATGATCATCAGGAAAATGCCCTGTATCAGACGCCGTAACCATTTTTTCATCGTTCTTCTCCTATCCTCGCCTGCATCGAGCTGAGGACCCCTATTTCTTACCTCTGCACCCCCGAATCGGCTGCCTGTTCAAATTATAAGCTTTGCGTCGTACTGCTTTCTTCCGGTGCTTTTTCTTTCTCATTTCCGTAAAAGCGTTTTGCTTCTTCAAACGCTTCCGGCGTCAATTCCGCTTTATCCAGCACGCCAAGAATGGCGAGACGATACGTATGATCGCCATCTCCCGTACAGGTGGATAACGTTAAGACTCGTTCCTTTGTGGTGACTGCTTTATCGTAGTGGAAATTGACCATACTGCCTTCGACAGCCTCTTTAAGTAAGGCCGCATATTCTTTTTCCGGCATGTTGGCACGGCGATACGGTGCTTCTTCCAATACTTTATGGATGGTAAACAGGCGATACGTATAAATGCCGTTGTTGGTGGTAATGGTAACCGTCTTTGGCGATTTGTCGGTAAACTCCTGTTCTTTATAATGACGCAAAACACCAAATTGCTGCAATCCGCCGGCATCCGGCATATGACCGTAAATGACGGTGTTCTGATCGGTCAGCTTCGAGGTGTTCTCCATATCCAGGAAAGGAATTCCATAGAGCTCGTATTCTTTATCGATATTGCGTCGCAAATAGTAATCATTGTCCCCCGAATACAGGAGCGGATAGGCATTCGGTGTGCCATCCAACGAAATCCAGCCTACGACATCGGCATTCCGTTTTTGCAAGTCTTTAATCTTTTTGTCAAAGCCGGGCTTTGCTAACGTGATCGTCCCGTGACGAATGCTCATCACCGTCTCGCTTGTCTCCTGCTCTTTGCTGCTCTCAGAAGCCGGTGCCGCCTCATCGCTTGCCGGGGCCTTTTTCTTTCCGCAAGCCGCGAAAAGAAGCACCAGGGCAAAAGCAACAACCAAAATCCCCCATTGTTTTCTTTTCATAACACACCCCTTTTCCTGCTTCGTTATTCCCCGATTGCGTCCAAGACTTCTTTTTTGGGCGTGCGATTTTTAATCCACGCTTTTGCTTTTCCTGTCAATTTCGTATCCTGATAAAGAATCGCACCGATCATCTTTTCTTCCGCATCAAAGAAGAACTTGCTAAAGGAACCATCTGTGCCTTCTTTATAGAGCATTTCTCCGTCATGCGATCCCGCAGAAAACAGCTTCACTGCACCGATTTGCAAGTTGGTAAAGAGCAACGGCGAATCATAGTGTGCTTCTTTACCGGACATGGTATCGCCCGCAACCTTTCCCATTTCCATCGCTGCGGACCAAAGTCCCATCGTTCGGCCATTCAGCTCTGCAACATCCCCTGCTGCCCAAACATTTGCTTCGCTGGTTTCCATGCGATCATTTACCACGATGCCCTTATCCTTTTGCAGCGTTTCTCCGGCTAAAGCCGTATTGGAGCGTACGCCAACCGAGAATACCACTGCATCGCAATCCAGCTTTTCGCCGTTCGTTAACGTCACACTGGTTACTTTGTTCTCACCGTGGACCGCCTTCAGGGACGCCCCAACATGAATGTGCAGATCTTCCTTGGTTTCAAGGCTCTTGCGAACCAACTCTCCGGTTTCTTTATCCAGCTGACGAATCAACAGATACTCGGCAAACTCACATACATGAACCTCAAAATTCTGTTGGCGAAGTGCATACGCCGCTTCCAATCCCAGCAAGCCGCCGCCGACGACAAGCACCCGACGAATTTGCGGGTAATATGCGCGAAGCGTATCCAAATCTTCCGCGGTACGAATGGAGGTGACTCCTTCCAATTTTCCACCCTCATACGGCGGAATAAAAGGATGGGCTCCCGTGGCAAGCAAAAGCTTGTCATAATGCAGACGATCTCCCTCGGCAAAAACAACCTCCTGTTTTTCATAATCCACCGAAGACACCGTCTTTCCGAGAAGAAGCTTTATGTTCTGCTCGGCATAGAATGCAGGCTTCTGGAGCAACAGATTCTCCGTCTTCTCTCCCGTTCCCATCGCTTCTGTGAGTCGAATTCGAAAATAAGGGGCCATGTTTTCGGCGGAGATTATTGTAATCTCTCCTTCCGCATCATTTTTTCTTATTTGTCTGGCGGCAAAGTACCCCGCAGCGCTGCCACCGATTATTACATAGTTGGTCATTGATTTGCCTCCCTATCATCATAAGCTCGCAATAGCTTCTACCTTTTCCACCAATCCCGCAAAAACGGAAAGCGCACTGTCCACCGTCTTGGGATCGGTCATATCGCATCCTGCCATCTTCAGCTGTTCAATCGGGAAATGGTGCGCGCCATCTTTCAAGAATGCGAAATAGGCATCTACATCTTCCTGACCGCCGTGCAGTACTTTTTGCGAAAGCACCGTAGCCGCGGTAAAGCCGGTGGCATATTTATATACATAAAAGTTGGAGTAAAAATGCGGAATGCGCATCCACTCGTAGGCAATCTCCGGATCCGAGATCATCGCGTCTCCGAAGTACTTTTTGTTTAATTCGAGATACAGGCGATCATAGTCCTCGCCCGCCAAGCTTTCGCCATTTTCAATACGCTCATGAACCGTTTTTTCAAATTCCTCAAACATCGTTTGACGATAGACCGTAGACTTGAAGCTGTCCAGATGGTGATCCAGAAGCTCTCGCTTTTCCTCTTCGGTTTTGGCATGTTTCGTCAGATAATCCAGCAACAGCAGTTCGTTAAAAGTGGAGGCAACCTCCGCCGCAAAAATCGTGTAATTGTAATAGAGAGCTTCATTGCTGTGCTTAGCGAAATAGCTGTGCATGGAATGTCCCATCTCATGGGCCAATGTGAACACGGAATCCAGCGTACCGTTAAAATTCAAAAGAATATAGGGGCGGCTTTCATAGGAACCGGAAGAATACGCCCCTCCCGCCTTTCCTTCACGAGGATAGACGTCCATCCAGCGTTCTTCAAAGGCTTTTCGATAGATTGTCTGATAGTCCTCTCCGAGCGGTGCCACCGATGCGATGCAAAGTTCCTTTGCTTCTTCAAAGGTATAGGTTTTCGCCGTTCCTTTAATGAGCGGAAGATAGACATCATACATATGCTGTTCCGTTAATCCCAGCAGCTCTTTTTTCTTCGCATAGTAACGATGCAGAAGCGGCAGATGCCGATCAACGCTCTCGAGCAACGAATCATATACAGATGGAGGAACATCATCTTCATAAAGCGTCATAGCCAGCGCACTGTCATAGTGGCGCAGCTCAGCTTCTGTCGTAAGAGCCTTGACGTTATTGGTGTATGCCGTCGAGATGGTATTGCCGAGTCCATGAAATGCTGTATACAGTGAAAGAAATGCTTCTTTGCGCACGGCAACATCCGGATTTTTTTCATGCGTTGTAAAATTTTGCTGTGTGAGCTCCTCCCCGTCCAAACTCTTTAACGGTGGAAAGTGCATGTCGGCATTGGTTAAAAAGTAGTAGATTGCATCCGGAGCTTCCGACAGAAAGTGCATTTTCGCCAGAAGATTTTCTTCCGAGGCAGAAAGCGTATGCTTCTTATAGCGGAAGATACGGGCAAACCACTCATGAAAAAAGGCGTACTCTTGATTTTCCATCAACGCCTTCTGCTCCTCTTCCGAAAGAGAGAGTAGATAGGGCTCAAAGAACGAAAAGGCGGCAACATATTCCTGCAGCAGGCGGGAAGCCGTTTGATACTGACGCTGCGCCTCACTGTTGCGGCTGTCCTCATCCTGTTTCATATGTGTATAAACGATCAGGTTTTCCGCAAGGATCTCGCTTTGACGATAGGCCTCCAGGATTTCCGAAAAATGGGCTTTCGGTTCTTTTGACCAACGTTTGAGCGACAATATCGTGTTCTGTAGTGTTGTAATATCCCGTTCCATCGCGGATGCGTCGGGATACATCTCATCAATCGCCCAACGATAGGCGATACTTTGTTTTTCGTCCATAAAATCTCCTTTCGGCAGTCTGTGTACCCTATTCCTTACTGTGTTATTCGAAAGCCGTGTTATCGGCGGCTTCTCATCGTTCGACAAAAAATGGTCTATGCGCGGCGGGGATTGCAAATCGATTGGCAATCTCATCCGGATCGGCCCAAAACGTCTTATTTTCCAGCTGTAGCGTTTCAAAACTTTCTTCGTCCGCCTCGTGCACAGCATCGGCTCGATGCGAAAAATTTTCTTGATCGGAAAAAGCTCGATTTCGATCACATGGTACGTCCGACAAGGGGGAAAGTGTCACGCGATAACCGATCATATGCCACTCCAGGTGTGAGAAAATATGCGTTGCGGGTTCCAAGGTTTCGATTTTTTGAATGTCTTTCCGACAAATCCCCTCTTCAAGTAATTGGAGAAGCACCTCTTTCTGCGTAAGATGACCGTCGAACATAGGAAAGAGCCATAAGCCGGCTAACAATCCTTTGGATGGACGCTGGTGCAGCAAGAGGCGATCGCCCCGTTGCATGACTACCACAGTTTTGTTTTCCATTTGTCTCGGTTTTTTCGGGCGCCGTCTGGGAAATTGCGACGCATCTTCCCTATTTGATACGGCACAAAATGCACGAAGCGGGCACGTCGGACACAGGGGCTGTCCATTCGCAACACAGATCAGAGAGCCCAGGTCCATTAAGGCCTGATTGAATGCTCCCGGACGTCTCGTGTCCATTTCCAGACGCATGCGTTCTTCTAAGCGCTCCTTGGTTTTCCGATCTTCGAGGAAGCCTTGTTCTCTCTCCAATCGCGAAAAAATCCGATACGCATTGCCGTCCGGCGCAATCACCGGCTGACCGAACGCGATGGAAGCGATCGCCCCTGCAGTATAGGCACCAATGCCCGGAAGGCGTTTGAGTTCTTCCAGGGTCGCGGGAATCTTGCCCTTTCGTTCCTGTACGAGCTGCTTCGCCGCTTTCTGTAGATTTCTGGCTCGTGAATAATATCCAAGGCCCTGCCAAAGCTTAAGCAAGCCCCCCTCGCTCGCTTCCGCTAAAGCATGGACATCCGGAAAGGCTTCCAGAAATCGTGTGTAGTAGCCCTTAACCGCTTCCACGCGGGTCTGTTGCAGCATAATTTCCGATACCCAAACATGGTACGGCGTAGGATCCTCCCGCCAGGGAAGCACCCGACGATGGCGATCATACCAGCCGATCAATTTTTCAGATAATTCGCTCACAACAAGCTCCTCCTGTATCCATTATAAAGGAACAGGAGGAGCCAATAATGTACTTTCTGTTGAATTCTATATCAGAGAAGAAAGATCGCTTCCTCGTCTCCGAAGCGCAGGCGATCTCCTTGCGAAATGGTCTGTGGCACATGAGGAACAAGACGGCTGTTGTTCACATAGGTTCCATTGCTCGATTGCCAATCGGTTATAGTGTAACGGCCGTCATCCAAGGAAAAGCGCGCATGTTTTGCGCTCACCTTTCGACTTGTTCGCACGATATCGGCTCCCCTTTCCCGCCCGAACATCATCGGTAACGTCGAGAGTTTCACTTCCTCCTTCTCGGAAAAACGCAGCCGAGGGCAGGCGTTGTCCGGAATATGGATCATGCGAATATGACCGTTCTCTTCCCAGAGAAGAGGCGTCGTCTCCTGCTTTGTTTTTTGAAAAAGTGGCTTCGCCGCCTTCGTTTTTTTCTCCTTTGCGCTACGATAACGCTTCCAATTTTCAACGCTGAAGTGCATAAGAAGTTCCAGCAACGTGGTAGGCACCCTTCCCGAGGGGCTATCCTTTTTCTCGTCTTTCTTCGAAGCTCCCTTCTCGGTCATCTCCCTTGCCGGCAAAACAAGGGGTTCGGTGGTAGAAAAGGGATCTCTTTTCTCCGCATAGCCGGAAAGAGTCTTCCAGTCAGGGTGATTGGAAGGCTGTGCAGCTTCCGCTTTTTGACCGCTCTCTTTTTCGGTATCTTCTGTATCGATCGGAATTTTATTTTGCGGCGGCACGAGAAACGGCGCATGCTCCGGCGATGCATTTTCTTCTTTTATCGGTGCGTTTCTTTTCGACAGATCGCTGGAAACAATCTTTGATGGCACAGAATGGGTGCTTCTGCTGGTCAGGTCGTTTTGGAGACGATCCGACAAGGCCACAAGTTCTTTGCGATCAAAGGCAGGCGAACGCAAGGCATTAAACACCAGTGACAAAGAGCGGCTCTCTTCCTCGGCAAAGGGGCGTGAAAACAGCGCTGTCCTGCAAAAAGAGGAAAGAGCTTCGTTTAGCGAAGCAGAAATGTGTATCGGAAGAACAAGAAAAACCACCTTTTCTTCTGTGACAGCGATCGCTTGCGGATGGAGTACCAACATAGCAGGATCCAACAGATAGTCTTCCGCCTCCTCCAGCGCGGAAGCCAAGTTGCCGAAAAAATTCGCCAAGCGCTTCCGATTCCATGGCTCATCGATCGCATGGAATCTCTTGCCTGGTACGGTATAGCGAAAAACGCCGTTCTGTTCCGTTGTCTCGAGCGGAGCAAAATAGGGGGACGTATTTCGGGCCATCATCGTCAGAGCAAGGCGATCCGGAGTCTCCTCTCCTTCAAGGCAAAGTAAAACATGCTGCTCATCCTCCTCGTTGATCAGGCGCAGTCCTTTACGAATCAGGCATGAATCCATCGGGCAACCTCCTCTACAGGCAAAAAAGTGCTCAGCGTGGCAAATGGATCCTGCTGTTGATAAGACTCGATTTCTTTTTCGGGAAGGCGCGGGATGACAAAGGCCCGTCCGCTCTCTTCGCTGTCACAGCGTTCCAAAAATGCATCGCGGCCTTCTTTCCATGTATAGGGAATGAGATCTAGAAAGGCACGCAGCCGATCTTCTTCTTTTCCATTCGAAAAGAGCAGAAGGCGATCCGTCACCGAAAAAAAAGAGGAAAATTGCCATAGCCAGCCGGGCGGACAATCCAGGAACACACAGGAATGACGTTTTTTCACTGCATGAAAAAGAGCCATCCATTCTTCTTTGGTAATATCGAAAAAATCCGCCGCGTGGTGCGGTGGTAACAGCGTTGCGACCCCATTTTGTTCCACGGTACAAGCTGCCAATCGCAAATCGACATCCGCTGCGGGCATGCGCATGGCTAACACCACGTCCGCAATCGTATAGGACGACGTCGCAATTTGTTTCGTCGACAGAGAAAACTTTTCCGATGTGCTAAACGGCTTCAATTCATAATAAAATACATGCTGATCGGAAAAAAGACGCTGATAGGCCATTGCCAGCGCTCGCGTAACGGTAGTGACCCCTATTCCGCCACATAATGCAGTGCAGAAGATCAGTTGCCCGCCAAGATCTTTCGGGTTTTCGGTGCTCCGTTTGCAGGAAAGAAGGTGAAACAGGTCTCTACGCGTTCGAGATACCGGCTGATATTTAGCCGGGCCATGTTCATCGGATTGGTCGCGCCAATAAAATAGATCGGTCTGTGGTGCAATCCGCTCAATTTGCTTTTTAGCGTTCTTGTCGAGAGCATTTTTATCCGCCAATAGCGCATCGTAGCGTCGATCGCGATGCGCCTCCAAAAAGGATTCCAGACTCGTCATCCATTCGATTTCGACACCTTCTTTTGGGGCGGCATTCCATTGTGCTAAAAAACGATCGCGATACCGGATATCCGGATCGAGTACAGCAATTCTCCATTTCATGACATATCCTCCGTTTCTCCTATCGTACCGGAGAATATGTCCCGCCCGCGTCCCGGAATTAAGGCAATTTTGTCACACGTAAGCGGTTCGTTTGCCCTCATAGACAACGAACGGCACGTGGCGCAAGGGTTGCGCAAAAACCAAAAGAATGAAGCTTTCTTTTTAGCGGTCCTGCTTTTTACGGAGATACGCATCTATGCCACGAGCTGCTTTTCTACCCGCACCCATGGCTAAAATCACCGTTGCCGAGCCGGTCACCGCATCACCGCCGGCAAAAACACCTTCTATCGAGGTTTCACCGGTTTCTTCGTTGATGACTATGCCCTTCTTGGCGTTGAGTGAAAGCTCTTCCAGTCCTTTTGCCGCTCGAGGGTTTGCATTGGTTCCAAGTGCCATGATAACAGCATCACAAGCGACATCAAATTCCGAACCGGGGATTTCCGCCGGACGACGTCGCCCGGAAGCATCCGGTTCGCCCAATTCCATTCGAATACAGCGCACGCCGGAAACCCATCCTTCTTCGTCCCCGAGAATCTCCACCGGATTGCACAGAAAATCGAATTTCACACCTTCCTCGCGTGCATGTTCAATTTCTTCGCGCCGCGCAGGAAGCTCCTTCTCGCTTCGCCGATACACCAACCGGCTTTCCGCGCCCAGACGCAAGGCCGTACGACAAGCGTCCATGGCGACATTTCCCCCGCCTACCGTAACCACGCGAGAGAGAGGCTGCATTTTCGTATCATATCGCGGATCAAAAGCATGCATTAAATTGTTTCGCGTCAGATATTCATTCGCCGACATCACACCATTTAAAGACTCACCCGGTATTCCCATGAAGCGTGGTAGTCCTGCTCCCGTGGCAATAAAGACGGCATCAAAGCCTTCCTCTTCCATGAGATGCGTTATAGTGACGCTCTGCCCGACGAACACATCGGTTTCTATAGTCACACCAAGGCGACGCACATTATCCACCTCATGAGCGACCACTTCCTTTTTCGGTAAACGAAATTCCGGAATCCCGTATTGCAAAACACCGCCCGCTTCATGTAACGATTCAAAAATGGTCACGGTGTAGCTCATTTTAGCCAAATCGCCGGCACAGGCGAGCCCCGCCGGCCCGGAACCGATCACGGCAATGTGCTGCTCCTTCGCTTCGCTTACCGGCTTGGCGGGACGCACGCCGTTTTCCCTTGCCCAGTCCGCGACGTAGCGCTCCAATTTACCGATGGCCACCGGTTCTCCCTTTATGCCCCGAATGCAGGCTCCCTCACATTGTTCTTCCTGCGGACAAACGCGTCCGCAAACGGCAGGAAGCGAGGAAGCCTCACTCAATATAGAAAAGGCCCGTTCAAGCGCATTGGTCTTAATTTCACGAATAAAATCGGGGATCGCAATCGCAACGGGACAGGCTTTTACGCAACGCGGATTGGCACATTCCAAGCAGCGTGAGGCTTCCAGAGCGGCGCCGCGAGCATCATAGCCAAAGCAAACTTCTTGAAAGTTACCAGCGCGTTCTTTGGGATCCTGTTCGGCGACCGGAACGCGCTTAAGGATATCGAAATACGCGGTTTCGCCATTACGAACCGTGGCTGCCGGCATTTTTTTCTGCGGATTTGCTTCCTCCTGCAATAGCGCGCTCCGGCCGGCTTTTGTACGTACCATTTTTTGCCGACGAATCGCTTCCTCAAAGTCGATATCGCGCGCATCAAATTCCGGTCCATCCACACATGCGAAACGCACGTCCTTGCCCACATGAACCCGACAGGCCCCGCACATACCCGTTCCATCCACCATGATGGGATTCATGGAGACGATGGTCGGCAAATTCAGGCGATCCAGTGCCGTAAGCTGTGCAACAAATTTCATCATGATCATGGGACCGATACATACGCATTGATCGTATGTGCGATGCTCCTTTTTGATCAAGTCTTCCAGGCACGTCGTCACGAGCCCGTGACGGCCGTAGGAGCCGTCATCCGTCGTGATAAAAACATGGTCCGCCACAGCCTGCATCCGTTCTTCCCAGAAGATAAGCGATTTTGTACGTGCGCCAATCAGCACGTCCACCGCCACGCCATGCTCATGAAGCCATTTCACCTGCGGATAAACAGGCGCGGTGCCCAAACCGCCGGCAACAAAGATATAGCGACGTTTTTTAACTGATGCAAGCGGCTCCTCGACAAATGCGGAAGGATGACCGAGAGGCCCCAAAATATCCCTGGCTCCGCCGCCCACTTCGAGCGCGGCAATCTTTCTTGTTGAGGTGCCGATCGTCTGCACAGCAACGGTAACCGTTCCCTCCTTGCGATCATAATCCGCAATCGTTAGCGGAATGCGCTCCGCAACTTCATCCGCTTTGAGAATCAGAAACTGACCCGGTGCACACGATTCCGCCACACGCGGTGCACGAAACACCAAAGAAACAATATTTTCCGCCAACCACTGCTTTTCGATCAATTCAAACACGATGTCCTCCTTAGAGAAAGGGGCTTTCTTTCTTGCACTTGTAAATAGTATACCGTAAGCTAAAAAAAAGGGCACGGCCTGATCGTTATAGGATGCAGACGGTAGCCTGTGAAAAAGTAAATTATAAAGTATAGGAGAACACCGCGTTATGACTATTATGAAGGAAAACCTCTCACCTGCTGTACAAATCATTTATTTTGCCGGTGGCTGTTTCTGGGGCATACAAGGTTATTTTCGCCAGCTTGACGGCGTTCTTTCCACCGAAGTAGGATATGCTAACGGAAAAACAGAAAATACAAGCTATTCGCAAATCAAACAAAGCGATCATGCAGAAACGGTCAAAATAGAATACGATCGCAACCGTATTTCACTGGCGGAGCTACTGGATCATTATTTGCGTTTAGTAGATCCCCTGTCGGTGAACCGGCAAGGCAATGACACGGGCCGACAATATCGAACCGGAATTTATATTCCTGCTTCTGCACCGGAGGGAACACAGGAAACGGTGCAAAAACGTCTGGATCGCTTATCCTCGAAGCTCGGTCAAAAAGTCGCCATCGAATGTGCGCCGCTTAGCCATTGGGTCAAAGCGGAAGAAGAACATCAGGACTATCTCCTAAAACATCCTCAAGGTTACTGCCACATCGATCTTTCACTTGCCGAGATTCCCCTTGAGGATGGATTTGAGGCCTTCCAAAAGCCGAAGGATGAAACACTTCGCGCCCAACTGACAGCAATGCAATATCATACAACCCAAGAAAAAGGAACCGATGTTCCTCACGCACATCCCTATGATCAGCTTTTTCGGCCGGGCATTTATGTAGACATTGTTTCCGGTGAACCACTCTTCAGTTCACGCGATAAGTTTGATGCCGGATGCGGATGGCCTTCGTTCAGTAAGCCGATGCGAAACGAGCAACTCACCAAGCATCGCGATCTCTCTATTCCCGGACGCGAACGCGTCGAAGTGCAATCACGTCGTGCGGAAAGCCACCTCGGGCATGTTTTTCCCGACGGTCCGAAAGAACTCGGCGGCCTGCGCTATTGCATTGACGGTTCCGCGCTGCGCTTTATTCCGCGGGAAGAGATGGAAAAAGAAGGGTATGGCGATTGGATTGCCTACGTGGACGAAGAAAAATAAAGGATTGCTGTTTTAAAGAAACAAAAAAATCGCCAGTGGCGATTTTTTTAATTCTTCTCGGTTATGGAACCCTATCCCTCTCAAATCGAAAAGGCCAAGTCAGCGAAAAACGAAAAACTTGCTGAGAAAGTAGTTTGAAACCACAACTCCCACCTGGGCCACCGTTTTAACGATCCAATCGTAGCGCAAGAGCTTGAAACCTTCAATGCCGATGTACATGATTGCCGCTTCCAAAAAAAGCGACAGCACACGACCGCCTACGAAACGCAACAACTCACCGCCCACTTCGCTCGTTCCCTTTGCCGTCGAGTCGAACACAAAACGCCGATTGGTGACAAAGGCAAAAAGCACGGCAACTACCCAAGAGATGCCTGTGGCAACGAGATAGTGCATATGAAGTCCCCGTGTGGTAAGAAAATAGACTACATAGTTCACCAAGGTGGTCAGGACGCCGAAAAACAGATAGCTGATAGGTTCCCGATAGCGCTTCCAAAGCGAATGCATATTCATTTCCAATCCCGTAAAGTACGTTCTATACGCCTTTTATCATCGGCTTCACGAAGGCTTTCTCTCTTATCGTAAAGTTTTTTACCGCGCGCAAGCGCAATGTCTATTTTGATACGACGCCCGCGTAACACCACACAGAGCGGAATAACGGTGTAACCATCCCGTTGCACAGCTTCGGCGAGTTGGCGTATCTCCTTTTTATGCAGCAGCAAACGACGATCGCGAACCGGATCCATATTATAGCGATTCCCCTGCTCATAGGGACTGATATGCAATCCTATAAGCCAAGCCTCGCCGTCATGAATATCCACATAGGATTGTTGGATGGCAACTTTACCCTGTCGCACGCTTTTCACTTCGGTGCCCTTGAGTGCGATGCCGGCTTCCCAAACTTTTTCAATAAAATAGTCGTGTCTGGCGCGCTTATTGTTCGCCAACACCTTGTTGTCTTCCTTGTTCATCTTTCTTCCTATCTATTGCGCATCAGCCCCTTCGTCCGGTTCGACCGGAAAGCGAACGACGACGGCGGCGTAAGCCTTCCTTTCTGGGCCGGTTGGCTCGTGACGTTTTCGCCCCTTTAAAATTTTTGGGGCGTTCATCATTGCGGCGCCGAAAGGAATGGCTGGGACGAGCTCCGCGAAGATTGGTCGTGCATTCACCCGCACTTGGTTTGTTGCGCCGGCCATCTTCCTGTACAAAATCGGGAAGATGAAAATCAATTTCCCTGAGCAACGGATTCGCGGCCGCAACAAGCACCCTCACTTCGTCGCCATAACGTAATTCGCGGTGATTATTCTCCCCGCGTACAACCATGCGCTCTTCATCATAGGAGTAATAATCATCGGTCATATCTCGAAAATGCGCGAGTCCCTCTACGGTATTTGGCAAGCGAACAAACACACCGAAATTGGTTAGGGACGTGATCTGCCCCACAAACTCTTCTCCAATGAAGCGTTGCATGTACTCCGCACACTTCATCTCGACAACATCGCGTTCGGCTTCTTCCGCTTTCTGCTCTGTAAGCGAAATGTGTTCACAGCGCACAAAAAGATCTTTCTTAACCGCCTCATCCGTTTTGGGCGTACCGGCAAGCAAAGCCTTCAGCAGGCGATGTGCCATCAAATCGGAATAACGCCGAATGGGCGATGTGAAATGGGAATAATGCTCCTCAGCAAGGCCATAATGCATGGTCGGCTTCGGGCTATAGACGGCCTTTGACATGCTCTGTAAAACAAGCATGTTCAGAATCCCTTCCTCTTTTTTCCCTTTGGCCTGCTCGAGAATTGCGCGAATGCGTGACGGTTCCGGTTCCGCCTCGATGGGCTCATAATGAAAAGCCATGAGAGCCGTATTCAATCGCTCAATGTCTTCCTCCTTGGGTTCTGCATGAACTCGGTAAATAAACGGCAATTTTTTATGGAAAAATGTCGTACCCACGATGACATTGTTAAGAATCATAAATTCTTCAATGATGCGGTTCGCAATACGGCGATCCGCCAGTCGTACATCAACCGCCAAGCCATCGTCATCTAATATCACATCGGTTTCTGGAAAATCGAAGTCAAGAGTGCCACGCTCAACGCGCTTTTTTGCTAAAAGGGCATAAAGCGTTGCCATGGTATCCAGATGCGTAAACAGAGCTTCCTCTTCCGTAAAGCGCGTGCCTTTTTCCAGATAATCGGAAACATCCTTGTAGATCAGGCGATGATCGGAACAGATCACACTGGGATAAAATTGGTGATCGACGACATTTCCCTCTTCATCTAAGGTCATCTGCGTGGTCATGGCCAAACGTTCCACACCGGGATTGAGCGAGCATAAGCCGTTGGAAAGTTTTTCCGGCAACATGGGGATCACGCGATCCAGCAAATACACGGAATTGCCGCGCTCATATGCATCGCGATCGATGGCGGAGCCCGGTTTAACATAGTGTGAAACATCCGCGATATGTACATAGAGAATATAGTATTTCCCGCGTTTCTCCAGGGAAATCGCATCATCAAAGTCCTTCGCATCCGCCCCATCAATCGTTACGGTAAAAATATTTCGCAAATCCCGACGGCCGCGAAACTCCCGTTTATCCACTTCTTCTGGCAATGCTTCCGCTTCTTCCTTTGTCTCCTGCGAAAACACGTAGGGCAACTCGAATTGGCGGGCTACTGCGGTGATATCCACGCCCTTCGCATCAGCAGGCCCCAGGTTCTCGATGATGCGACCGGCCGGGTTCCCTCCGTTCTTCTCCACGTCAAGCAGACGCAAGATCACCTTGTCGCCATCTTGTGCACCCATCGCGTCCGCATCGGATACCGGAATGTCTGAAAAAAAGTTTTTCTTATCCGGAAGCACATAGCCTAAGCCGCTTCGTTTTTCATACAGGCCGACAATGGGATCCGTATTGCGCGTTAAGATGGAAACGACTCGGCCATTGGAGTTTCGTCCGGTGGCGGGATCCGCTTTTTCAAGAATCTTAATCCGCACGCGGTCACCATGAATGGCCCCATTCAGATCATCCGGAGAAATAAATACATCCGGTTGGCCCTCCACTTGAGAGACGAAAAAGGCAAATCCTTTCGCGTTGCCGGTGAGCTTTCCGATGAGCGGATTTTGTTGTTCGTCAGAAGAAGATTTCGATTTTGCTGCTGCAACCGGTTTTACGTCGTGCTGTTGTTCGGGTTCTGCAATTTTCTGCGCTTCCACATGTTCCGGTGCTGTTTGCACTGGATCCGGCATAAAGGATTCTTTCATCCCTTCCGTCTCTGTTGAAGCAGCGCCTTTTCGTTGCGTTCTTGTTTTTTGACGAGTGGAGTCTGTTTTATCGACGGGGATCGCGTACGCCTTGATTTTACCGCGCTTGCTCATGCGAATGACTTCTTCTTCCAGCATGGCATCAATGGTGTTGTAAAATGCAATGCGTGCCTCGCCTTCCAAACCGAAACGGTCGGCAAGCTCTTTTGTACGCAACGGTTCATATTGCGCACCGGAAAAATACGATAATAAAAATTCTCTTAATTCCATAACGGTTTCTCCTCCGCATCCCTTTTTGTCCCGTTTTCTTTTACTTGTGTACCCACTTTGCAGCTTCCGCCGAGCCAATCGTTAGGCAAGCCAAGGCTTTCTCCATAGATGTAGAAGCATCGGAAAACAAGGCAATATTCGGATTAATTGTGAACAGAACATAAAAAGCCGACGTGAACACGTCGGCTTTCTTTCCTCCCGATTAAAGAGCAAGCAAGGCAATCAGGCTTAGAACAAACACCACACCGGAAAATATGGTCATTTTGTTCAGCAATGCGTCTTTCGGACGATGCACCGAAGTGCCGTAAATGTTCGATTCCTGGCCGAACAGCGAGCCGGCATTGGTTTTCGGTTCCATCATCAGCGTCGCTGCAATAATGACAACGCTGGCAATTACGAGCAGAATAATGATAGCAGTTTTCAATCAAGTCACCCCTTATTTTTCCATAACAATTCGTAGCACCGTCATTCTAACAAATGTCCGGCTCGCTTTCAACGTTGACGCCTCACTTCACGCAAATTTGCTGCTGAATTTGTTCATATACCTTTTTCCCAATGCCGGACACCTTCATAATATCTTCTTCCGTTTGAAAAGGCGTCTTTTCACGGTAGCGAAGGATGTTTTCCGCCTTGGCTTTTCCAATCGAAGGCAGTTGCTGCAATTCTTCCGCTGTAGCGGTATTAATATTGATCTTCCTCGTTGGGCTCGAAGAGGCCGTTGTTGTTCTGCTTTCTTTTTTTGGAACGGTTACGCCAAGCTGTGAAGGCTCCGCGCCTTGTGTTTTTCCCTGTGAAGCCTCTTCCTTCGTTGGAACCACAATATTCATTTCATCCGAGAGACGCTGCGCCGGATTGATGGACCCTAATGCGCCATTTTCTGTTAGATTGCCCGCCGCTTGAAGCGCGTCGGCAACGCGTTTCTGATCGTCAAAAGTATAAAGTCCCGGATTCTTAACCGCGCCTCCGACATAAACCATGACCCTATTCGGCGCGGAAGAGGACGCTTTTTCCTGCTCGTTTTGCCCCGAAACTCCTTCTTCCGAAAAAAGAGAAGCCGAAATGGAGGTGTCACCAGGATGCTCCTGTGGCTGCTCTCCATTTTTTCCCTTTTCCTTTTTTGTCATTTCCTCCGCTTGTTCTGAAGTCGGTACATGCCTCCCGTCCATAAAAAGGCGCACGCCTCCCAGAAGCACGATAACGGAAAAAAGTACGCCAAAAATTATTTTTTCTGTGCGTGAAGACAAATACTACTCACTCCAAAGATCATCCAGATCGTAGAATTCTCTCTCACTTTGCGTAAAGATATGGACGATTGTCTCTGCGCAGTCCAGCAATATCCAACCACCGTCACGCAGCCCTTCGGTTGTGATGGGAGGCATCTCGGCTTGTGCCAATTTTTGCGTAATCGCATCGGCAATCGCCTGCGTATGTATTTTATTTCTTCCTGTCATCACAATAAAATAATCGCAAATACCCGCCTCTTCCCGGATCGGAAGAGTGCGGATGTCCCGTGCCTGTTTGTCTTCCGCTGCCTGAACAATGATGTCGTTTTTCAAATTCTTTTTTGATTCCGTCAAAAGAATCTCCTTTCCTTTTTTGTTCGGTTCATTATCGCTTGTGAAGCATGCTCGCTGTGTTACGCCAAGAAAAATGGAGCTGATTCTCGTTTTTGATTCTCACGCACCAAGGCATTGCGTGCAAAAAGGGATGCGGGATCTATCACCTGCTTTTTTTGCATCAAAAAGCGCAAGGAGGCATCCATGCCGGCAAGGACCGCACGATCCAGATTTTCCATGCTCAGACTGCGCAGATGTACCACAAAAGGATACTCGCGATACGGTTCAATTTCATCTGCAAGAAACACAATTTTATCCATCAAGCTCATAGACGGGCTGCCCGCTGTATGCGATGCGATCGCCTGGAGAATCTCTTCGTCCTCTATACCATACACCTCACGCGCTACAAAGCGTCCGAGGAAGGCATGGAAAAGTGGAGATGGCGTCCAATCCGCCTCTTTCAGAATATGCTTTTCACGTAGAAGCTGAAAATACTCTCGTTCTCTTCCTTTCGCGCAGTCATGTAGCAAAGCAGCAAGGCGAACACGTTTTACATCCGCATCATACCGTTTGGCCAAAAATGCAGCGGTCTTGACCACGCTCAAAACATGACGAAACCGATGCGCCGAAAGAGTCTTTTTCAGGCCATTCACCATCGAAGCAATTCGCGGGTCGACCAGAAATTCCAACGACTCTTTTTCTACTTCTTGCAGGAAATTCTCATCTTCTCCGTGGGTCATGCCATAGAGACGACGCGCTGCAATATAATCGTAAACGGTGCCCGGAAGAAAATAGCGAACATCTTGTCCTTCTGTAAAAGCTTGACGAATATACGTAGAAGATATCCGAACAGAGGGGCCTTTGGCAATGAGCACCCGATATCCTTCGTCGTTTAATGCCCTTGCTTGCAAAAGCAAATCGCCGCTCACACCTTCCCGTGCACAAACGATAAGAGGGATCATTTCCAGCAGCTCTTGCCAACGATGCCAGGTACGAATATCCATCAAGCTGTCTTCGCCGATGATAAAGAACAGCTCGGCCTGTGGAAAATCCTCCCGAAAAGAGCAGACCGTTTCATAAGAATACCGCATTTTTTTCGCTTGCATTTCTCGTAGATCCACTGTAAAATCCGGATTTCCCTCCAAAGCCGCCGTCAACATTGCCAGACGGTCCTTGGCATTGTCCTCCTTGTCTGTCTTATGCGGAGGTGCATAAGCCGGCACAAAGCGCACCTCATCCAAGCTAAACGTCTTCATAGCGTTTACCGCCATCTGTAAATGTCCGATATGCACCGGATCAAAGGTTCCTCCGAGAATGCCAATGCGCCGCTGTTCTTCGCTGGACACGCTAACCTCGCCTTTCCATTCTTTAAAGACGGCTGACCGTCCTTCCGTTTTCGCTTACGATTCTATTCTATTGAAAGCCATACCGTCACGCAATGCGCGAAAGCGGATTTGCCAGCTACGTCCATCCATCTCGGCAAAACCAATTCCCTTCACGCTGATGGGACTTGCGCGATCATATATCGGTGCAATCACCTCCTGTCCCTGATAGGCATAGCCCTGCCGACCTCCGTCTGCTGTCAGCGTTAGAAGAAACGAATCATCGGTTTTAATAACATCCTTCTCCTCCGGGGTACTGGCCGTATGCAAAAAATCACCCTCCGTGCTGAGCATAATCCAAACCCCTTTTCTTTTTGCAGAGAATCCTTTTGCAACAGGTCGCAGCGCTTCATAGCGAGCATCACCGATTTCTTCTCCTTGGACACCAACCAGAAAAAAGCCAGCCTCATCTTTCATAATCGCCGCCTTCTTATGATACCAGCCACCCACAAAAGATGCTTGTATTGGCGTTTCCTGCACATCCTGAAGAAGCGAAACAGCCAAAGCCTGTTGTTGGTCCTGATGGCCGGAAATCGGTTCTTGGCATAGCATGTTCCAGGCAGATGCAGATTTTCCTTGTTTGCGCAATGCATCAATCAAGGTGAAACGGCAAACATCCAAATCTTTTTCAGGCAGCGAAGAAAGCAAATTGGCGGCAAAACGAAAATCTTGTTTTTTTAATGACACCTGAAAAAGCAGTTCGGCGTCTTCTGGCAAGAGTGGCTTCGGCATCCTGTTCAATTCCTTCTGTGCTTCTGCATAAAACCCGGCATCAGCCAGCATTTGAGCCTGTGCACGATAGGATTGCCTTCTCTTAGCCAAATGCTCTTCCTGTATATGGCGAAAAAGAATAGTCGCACACAGCAAGAGCGCAAGCAAAAGTGCATACGTTCGGCATACTGTAACAGGTGTGAAAGAGAAAATTCCTCGCTTTGGCGTATTCTCCGGCTTTCGAATTTTCCATCGCTGCCAAAAATGCAATTTTTTCTCCTTTCCTTTATTTGGGAAAAAGTGCGTTTTCTTCATAGGTATACATTATCGACACGCCTTCTTCCTGTTCAATGCGTTTTGCCAATGACTCTAAAGCGGCAGAAAAATGGCTTGCTTCTTCCGGGACAATGATCTGCAAGCGCATTGCCTTCGGAACCAGCGATAAAGGCGCTCCGTCTTCCTTCACCCAATCGCTTCGCTTTGCTGCCGCCCTTTTGAGGCGTTTTGCCTGCGCGCTGAGAGTGTGTAACATCGCGTCCTTCTGTAAAGTATAAGAGGCCGCCTGCCCTCCGGAACCGGTGCTATAGGTTGAAGAAAATAAATTCAGAGATAGCAGCGCTTCCAACGTCCCGTCGGCATAATACAAATCCGCTATTTGTCCTTTTTGCAATCGGATCGCCCCCGAACGCTGCCGAAAGCGCTCCACCAGAATCCGCCCACGTGTAAACGGCGGCTCCTTCCAAACGCTATTCTTTTCTTCCTTCTTCTGATCCTGCTCCGCGTTACGCCCAAAAACGGGCTCATCCGTCAGTAACCACAGGCCGGCCGTGGCCCCCTGATGAACTGTAAGAGGGCCGAGCGGTTTTAGAATCCCCGGCAGATCCAAGAAATAGGAAAGCTCCGCCTGCAATATATCGCGATCATCATCGACATGAACAGAATACTCCACCTGATGCATGGTTTGCGGCAACGCTTTTCCGCTTCCAAAATAGTGCCGAAATTCCTTTTTTCCTGCAAGCTCCAAAACAAAATTCCCGCCCATTTCCCGCAAAAACTCCGAAACGGGAAGTGTCATTTTCTTTTTATTCAAGGCTTCCGCAAAATGGGAGAGACCTCCCTCCTTTCCGGACAAGGTGTGCGAAAGCGAAATCTTATCCGCCAGTGCCAGGCAGGATTGGTCCAACGCATGCTGCGCCATGGATTGCACCTGGTAGGGAATAAACAGCAGAATCCAAGAGATCATGGCAAGCAGAAAAAAGCTCAGTGTAAAAGCGGCTTCAACCGTCAAGGAGCCCCGTGAAGAGGATTTTTTCATCGTAGCGAATCCTTTTTCAGCCCGTATCCCTCTTGCCAGATTTCGCGAACATCCACCTGTTTTCCCGTCGCATTGACAAGCGTGGAACGGCGAAATTGCGGCAAAAATACCACCTGTAATCGACTTTCTAAAATCCAGTCAAGCGAAGTTGGAGCGGTTGTGAAATCGGATCCCCCGGTTTCCGCCTGAATCAGGCGCGCTGTTTGCGAAAGCATGGCTTCCCTTCCTGTTCTTGTACTGCTGTTTACCGCAAGCAGAAAAAGAACGTAATCTCCATAATTCATGGTCAGAGCAGACCCGGCGGCAATACTGCCTGCCGCATTGTTAACGCCCATTTCCTTTTGAAAGGTCTTATATGCGACAATGGCTTTGTTTTCCGCATCCGGTCCTCCCTCTTCGAGAATTCCTTTGAGTTTCTTTGTCAATTGCTCGATGCATTGATTGGCAAAAGAAGACAATTCCCGGCAGGATTCGTTTACAACGGCTTCCGTTTTTTGACGCATCTCTTGCAACACTTCCTTCGTCGTCTCCCCTGCCTGTTTTTTCTTTTCCTTTGCGCTCTGCAAGATCTCACCAAGCACGCCAGATTGTCTGGAAAGCCGTGAAAAGGCATTGGATACAGCGCTTCCAAATGTTCCTTCTCCGCCACGTGAAGCAAGTTCTTGTAGCGTTTGTGTCATTTCTTCTTGCTGCTTCGTTTCGGAAAAGGAGTTTGCTTCGAGCAGCTGCATTTCCATCATGCGCAAAACCGGCTGATGAACAGCGTCCTGCGCTTTTTGAATGAGGGAATCCTTGAGGCGGCCAACTGTCTCTTGCAGGGTATCTGTTCCTGCTTCTATCGCCGCAACACCTTCATCCGCGAGCGCATCAAAGACATCCCGTGTGGCCTTCTTCGCGAGCTGGGCAACGCCGGATAGCGAAAACTGCCACGTTTCCTGTGTTTTCATAACCGCGACGCGCTCCCCCGCAAGAAGCGCATCCATATCGACAGCGGTTTCTCCCACCGCTAACACCGCCAATAGAGCGGATTGCACCATCGGAACCGCAAAGCCGGTCCATCCCGCGAGTGCCAGCGCCAGTTGTGCGGTTTCGGCGTTCAACTCGCTCGATATGAAGGCATAAAGCATATTGCAAAGCAGCCGTATGGCGATAATGTGGTGTTCGGCCTGTTGAACATTCGACACCCAAGAGGGGCGTCCGTACAAAATGTATTCCAGTTCTCCCCCAAACACCGGCCGTGTGGAAAGAGAAAATCCGTTTAAGGAAAGAAGCGGATGGCCATTTTCTTTTTCCATGAGCGGGCTGATGCGATGACTGAACATATTGCTCCAATAGGCAAGTAAGGAAACGGTATCGCCGGCATTGCTCAAAGACAAGCCAACCAGTTCATCTGCCAGCCGCTTCACATTGGAAAACGCTTCGTTAAGCATATCCACTTCATTTCCCGCGGCAGACGTCCATTCCGTAAAAGCCTTGGAATGGGCATCCGCTTCGTAGCGCTGCAAAACCTCGTTTGTCAAAAAATCGGTGATGCCCCCGGATAAATTAGGCAGTCCCATGCGCTTCGCTCTCCGCGCATTGGCAATGGCTATTCGCTTCGTATTCCAGGCGTTTAAAAATTCAAAAATGCCGGATCGATCCTCATTGCTTTGCCCGGCCATCAGCCCCTGCGTTTTAATACTCTCTTCGCTCAGAGCAATGCCGCTTTCCCATTCGCTAGGATGTTCGGTCGTAAGCGATATCGTCGGCAAAGCAAAAGAGTTTGCCGACAGGCGCTTGATGGAGGCAATGCGAGAGTGAAGCCACGCATCAAAAGAAAGATCTTCCAACGGTTGCTCATCAAGCCGAAGAGCTTTCCATGCCTGTGCGAAGGACTTCGTCTTATCCCCAGCGTTTTGCCACTCCTCCTGTAAATGATTGAGCTTTTCCATATCCAGAGCTTCCGTTGCGCTTAAATAATCGCCCAAAAAACTCTGTGACACGGCGCCGGGAGGAAGACGACGCACTTCTTTTCCCCACGCTTCTTTCGATGCGCTTAATAAGCTCATTCTCTCTGTGGCGGTCTTAATACCCTCCAGCGCTTGTTCCTGCTCTTTCGTAAAGCGTTCAAACCAAGATGAAACACCTTGATACTGATCCTTCCAGGCAAGAAAAGATCTCTGTAAGGCTTGCCTGTCATTTGCGCTGAGAAGTTTTTCCCACGCAAGCGGATCAGTAGGTGTCTTGCCTTGTTCGCCGGCATTACGCTGCAAAAAGTGAAGAAGGTTTTCATCCAATTGCCGAGCACCCTCTGCAAGATTCTGTTGAACAGGCGCAGGAGAGGGAACCCCAGAGAAAATTTTCTTCTTCACCTCTGCAGAGAGGTGGGATACGGAATCGGGCAACGCAAGCGCGTTCATTCCGGCGGGAAGAAGGTTCTTTGCTGATGCGTTTTTTCCGAAACAGGCATTGATTGCCTGCTGCACGCCATGCAATTGCTTTTCATACTGGATTTTCGCCTGCAGCGCCGGAAGGGTATCTGAAATCTTTTTGACCATTTCTATATGTTCCAACGCTTTTCCCAAAGCAATGCTCGGAATTTGCCAGTCCATAAACTGTCGAATCTGCGCTGTCATTACTTCCGGCCGACTGAGCCTGGCATTGTCCGTAGGCGTGACGGTAATCTGCGGCGCGTCGAGCTTTACGCCCAAAGAGGACGTTTCCGACGGAAAGCGCTGCGCAAGAAGCTCTTCTGCCTTTTCCTGCACGCCCTTCTCGTCTCGTAAGACAAAAAGGCCGAATTCCCTGGCAACGGGCTTATCAAAGCCCGATAATGTCGCATGGGAAAGCATTTTTAACGTTGATCGCGATTCGGCTTGTGCAAGACTGACGCGCGCATAATCCATAAAAATGGCGCCGGAAACACTCATGAGCAACACTACGCCACATAGAAAGAGCGAAATAACACCTTGCTCCCTTCGCAACGATGTAAAAAGAGCTTTCTTCACTTCCTGTGCGTAAACAGACCATTTGTCAGAAATCTTTCCTCTGCTCGATCGTTTTTTCCGGTACATGCCTCCCCCCTTCCTTAGCTCCCACCGCTTTTTTGGGTTTGATGCGCACAAAAGCCGTTGACTGCTTCATAGCACCAGAGATTCGTTGCGGAAGAAGTCCACACGGCACTTCGTCCCTGCTCCACTTCCAATGCGGGGACAGAAAAGAAGCGAAATGGCGAATGGTCGGCCTCTTCCTTTTGTTGTATCGTACGCTGTATGAAAAACAGTCCCGTCTTTGACCATCGTGACGAAGAAAGAAGCGCCCTCGTCTGTGGGCTTTCTTCCGGATTTCGAAACGAGATGGTGGTGGTCGATTGCGTCAAAGCGCGACGTATCTTTCCCTCCTGATCGACCTGCAAATACAGAACAACGGTAAAAAACAGCAATAGAAAAAGGGTCATAAAGGTAAGCGGAAACAGGATCGCTCCCTCGACAAGATGAACACTTCCCTTGTCGTCTTTCCAATGCTTCATATTTTCATCGCCTCATTCTCGATTTTTTGAAACAAACTTTCCAACAGCGCGGTGAGATTATCCCGAAAAATCGCAATCAGCGCGATCACGACGAGAATAATCAGAACAATGGCCACCATATTGATTTCTCCGCGTTCCTCTGAAAAACGGGACCAAAATCCGTGCAATCTTTTTGCGATCAGGTAAGACATCACATTCCTTTCTATCTTCGGCTGAGCATGGGGAGTAAAACCAGCAAAAGAATGCCGATAAAAAGCAGGAGGCTGGGAAATAACATTCGTTGAGAACAGCGCTCAGCCTGCAGCGCATATTCCCGTTTTCGTTCCTGATAAAGGGCGGAACGAAGGCGTTCTAAAGACACGGATAGATCTGCTCCCCCTACCTCGATGGACTGCGAAAACAGTTCAGCGCAATCATGCAGTGTCTTAATAGGCATCACTCTGCCGAAGCCCGCCATCGCCCTGCGAAGCCCTTGCCCTGCTTCCACTTCGCGCACGACGCGCTTCATCTCTTGATAAAGTGCTCCTTTCCCTTTTTCTGCAATGGTGCGCCAGGCCGTATAGGGAAGCGTCCCGGATCGCAACGAAAGAATACATTGCGTCAGCATATCCGTAAGCGTATTTTCCATCTCTTCGGTGAGTTCTTCACTTCGCTTGCGTAAATCCCACAAACGGCTGTAGTCATAGACGACACAGGCAAGACACAAAAGAAAGAGGAATATAGGAGACCACAGGAAACACGGGCCGGACAAGCCCAACAAAAGCGCTATTTCACTCATGGTTTCGATTTCCATTTTCCACAATGCCGACGACAGATGATACGAATCCACCATCATGACAAGATAGCGTCTTCGCTTTTTTGCACGCGACGAATGCATCGAACCGCTCAGATTCTGCAGGATGAGCCATCCCATCGGTGCAAAAGCGCGTCGGTGAAGAGGAAGTAACTCCGAAATTTCCTTTATCTGTAACGGTGCGTGGCTCCACTGCCGATTGCTGTAGTAGAGAAGAAAAAGCCAACAGGCATAGAGGGCAAACGAGATAATACATTTCAACACATTTCCCCTTCTTTCCCCTGTAAGCCGCTGTCCCGGAGAATATGCACACTCCATCTCCATGCGACGAAGAAAAGCCCTGTGCAAAACACACGGACTGCATAATCCATGAAGCCATAATCGGTGGAGGCCAAGCCTGTGGTATACATCACAAAAAGCATGACGATCGGCATGGAAAATAACAGCAGCTGTTCCCGCTTCGGCCCTGCCAGTTTGGCTTCCCTGTCCAAACGAAGCTCTTGCTCTTCCATTAACAAGCGCAGGTAGGATCCTGAAAGCATGGCCAAATCCGCGCCCTGTGTCATACCTACCAACAGATTCTCAAAAAAGGATTTTGTCAGTGGATCTTTCTCTTCCCGAACCAAATGCAAAAGCGCTTCCCGTAAACTCATGCCGGAAGATGTTCTGTCCACGGCCTCCTTCAAAGTCGATGAAAAATCATCGGTTTCCTCCTCTATGCAGAATTCGCGGTTCATCTGCAAAAGAGCCTGTCCCAATGCCTGCGCTATATTGCTTCCGGAATCCAGCCGCGCATGAATCGTCTCCAAAAAAGCTTGAAACTGCT
This sequence comes from Murdochiella vaginalis, assembly GCF_900119705.1. Classification (GTDB taxonomy): domain Bacteria; phylum Bacillota; class Clostridia; order Tissierellales; family Peptoniphilaceae; genus Murdochiella; species Murdochiella vaginalis. The sequence continues at coordinate 1,371,613 of NZ_LT632322.1, forward strand.
GACGATGTTCTACGGCTTTTCGTTCACGGCTTTTCTTTTTCCATTGCAAACGCCCCAATCGCAGACCGAATAAAAAAGCTGCAAGCATAAACCACCATCGAAATAGAAACACAGCACCGCAAACGAGCGCCAGGGCGGCGTATCCGAACATCCATAAACGTTCTTGTCGTTTCATAGTGCCTCCTCTCCCGCTCGATAAAACTTTTCTTTGCACATCATTTCCTCTCCGGTTGGTTCCAACACGCCGATGACATGCGCATCGATGTGACGCGAAAACAACGCGTGATAGCGCAGACTGTTGTCCTTCCAATAGGGTTCTTCAACGCTTACAACGTAGCGACGATGATCGCGCAGACGCGAAACATGCACGAAAAGATCGATCGCTGAAGCAATTTGTTGTCGTATGGCCGGCAATGGCAAGCCGTCATGTCCGCTTAAAATCATGGTCTCTAAACGTAGCTGCATATCGGAGACGGAATTGGCATGTCCTGTACTGAACGAGCCGTCATGGCCGGTATTCATGGCTTGAATAGCATCCAGCGCTTCCGGTCCGCGCACTTCACCGACGATGATACGATCCGGTCGCATCCGTAGGGATGCGCGAATAAGATCGCGAATGGTAATTTCGCCGTCTCCTGCTGCATTCGGCCTTCTCGCCTCTAAGGCAAGCCAATTGTCCATATTTTCAAAATTCAGCTCGCGTGCGTCTTCTATGGTGATGAGGCGTTCACGGCGATCAATTTCATTCGCGAGGGCGTTCAGCAAGGTCGTTTTCCCTGACCCGGTGCCACCGGATATAAAAATATTTAACTTCGCTCGAACACTTTTTCTCAAAAACGCTGCTGCAGATTCGGAAAGTGTTCCATTTGCGATTAAATCGGGAAGCGTGAAAATGTGATTGCGAAAACGTCGTATGGTCAGGGCTGCATCTTTATCGGATATAGGATGCAAAACGACATTCACTCTGGATCCGTCTTTCATCCGGCAATCGACAATCGGCGTTCGCTGATGAACCTCCTTTCCGGCATCGCTGACGATTTTTTGAATGATGTCGTGATATTTTTCTTTCGAGGCAAAACCACTCTTGGTTTTCTGCACGACACCGTCTTTTTCGATATAAATCTCATCAAAGCGATTCACCATGATTTCCGTTACTTTCGGGTCGGAAAAATAAGCATCCAAAATATCGTATCCGCGTATCGCTGAATGCATTCCGTTCATGATGGTTGATCGTTCATTCAAAGAAAAGCGTTCCCATTTTCCATTCCGTCTTACAATGTCTTCAATCGCCTGAACAAGCGAGGAATCATCAAGACGGGTCACATCCGTATTTTGTCGCAACCGGACCAGATTCTCTTTTACCTGCTCGGCGATATCCATAAAACCTCCTTTCAAAGCGGGTGGAACGCGCCCGCTTCGAGTTCAGCCACACTCAGCTCGTCCCGCCGAGTCGTAACGATTACGAATGGATGTGTGCACGGTAATGGCAGGCATGGCTACCGATCGCTTGGGGTTACACATCGAAGGGCTGTTTTAATAGTAACGCGGGTCGATGTGTCTCTGTGTCCCAGAGTGAGGGCCTTTTGTCTCAGGGGCAACAGGCAATGCCGCGCATATATGCGTCGTCTTTTTACTCTTTTTCGTGACATCATTACATTTGTCTCCATTTTTTATGGAAATATACATTTATATACAATATTTTATGGATTTTTCGGCCGTTTTTTGCATCTTGATTCATTTTTTAAGAATGAATATAATTTTGAAAACTGTTTTTATAGAAAAGGAGTCGGTAATGAATGACTTGCTGCGTGCCAACAAAATAATCATTGCGCGAAGCGTCGCGCAACTCCGAAAAGAAAATCACATGACACAGACGCAGTTAGCCGACGAACTTAATGCACGGCTGAACACGAATTACCAAGGAAGTGCCATCTCCGCCTGGGAAAATGCCAATAATTCCATTAATGCGGATTACTTACCTGTTCTGGCGGATATTTTTAATGTTGCCTTGGAAAAGCTGTTTGGCGAAAGTCTACAACAGCGAGAGCTTGTCAAGGACGTCTGTGAAACGATCGAACGCCATTTGACCGATGAGGAAACACAACAAGTTTCTCACTATATTTCTTACCTTTTGTATCGTCGTTATCATAAGATTCTTCCTGTAGAAGAGAGCACGGAGGAATGCGTGGCGGAAACTGCAAAACGCCCGAACAAAGATCCGAACAAAGAATAGAAGTTTTTACGATAAACGTTTTGTAATCCTGTTATGAAGGGATTTACCTATCTTATCGAAGCTGCTAAAAAAGTAGAATCCATTGAAAAATGCCCATTCTGTTGATTTCAACAGAACGGGCATTTTCGATTCTGGATCTGATGGGATTCGAACCCACGACTTCCACGTTGCGAACGTGACACTCTCCCAGCTGAGTTACAGACCCACGCCTCAATGAGCGTATTCTACTCTTTTTTGAGGCAAATTGCAAACCGGTGTGCAAGGAAGTTTCCTACTGCATCGATCACATCCGACCCATCTTATAAAGCAGCGCGATAGATAGCTTCCACATCTTCCGCAGTCATGGGCTGAAAACCGTGAATGACTCCACCGGATCGAGCAACGCTATTTTTCGCCATTTCGGCAAGATGCGTTTCATCTATGTCCACTTCTTTAAGGGTCATCGGAATATCCAGCGATCGGAAGAACTCCGAAAGGGCAGCAATGCCGGCTTCCGCCTGCTCATACTCCGTTTTTTTCTCGATACTGAAAATCACTTTTGCAAAACGGGCGATACGCGAAACCGTTTTGTCGTTTAAGAAGTGACGCAGCCAGTGCGGTGTAAGGATCGCCAGGCCGACGCCATGCGTAATGTCATAATAAGCGGAAAGCTCATGCTCCATAGCATGAACGCTCCAGGCTTGTGCCTTACCGGTTCCGATCAACCCGTTAATCGCCCAGGAATTGGCCCAAAGCAAGTTGGCACGTGCTTCCTCATTCGTGGGATCTTTGAATGCCACAGGGCCATACTTAATGCAGGTGCGCAGGATCGCTTCCGATATGCTGTCCTGCAGATAGGCATCGTCTTCTACCGAAAAATAACTTTCCATGGTATGGCTCATGATGTCCGCCGTGCCGGCCGCCGTGTGCCAAGCGTTGACCGTATAGGTATACGCCGGATTCAGATAGGAAACGCGCGGAAGAGCAAGTGGGCTTGACCATCCCAGTTTCTGCTTCGTTTCCGGGTTAGAAATAACCGAATGGGGATCCATTTCCGAACCGGTGGCCGCCACCGTAATCACGGTCGCAAGCGGCAAAGCATCCTTGATCGGAGCTTTTCCCAGAACAAGATCCCAGGGATCTGCGTCGGTTTTCGCGCCGGCAGCGATGAGCTTTGCACAGTCGAGAACCGAGCCGCCACCGATGGGAACGATGACCTCGATGTTCTCTTTGTGAACGAGCGCAATACCGCGTTTCGCCTCATCAATGCGCGGATTGGGCGAAATGCCGGCACACTCCACCGTATCGACACCATGCGCATGCAAAGCATCAACAATGGCATCGTAAATGCCCAATCGCTTGACACTCCCCCCACCGATCACAATGAGTGCACGTTTTCCCAACGCTGCCACACGGGCGGCGAATGTTTCCTCTAAGTCGTGGCCGAAGAGAACTTCCGTCGGCACATGAAAAATAAAGTTTTCCATATCTCTCCCTTTCTGTACAGGCGTCTGTCAATCCTGTTTCATATAGCGATCTTCGGAGAGTATACCCACCGAATCACGCCTTCTCACGCTTGGTGAGATTTCGTATCCAGGTTTTGCGCCTATAAAAGGGATAAATGAAGAAGAGCTTAATGATTTCTTCCGCACTGACGACAAAAAACGTCAATTCAAATGGCCAATGAAACACCGCGACGCCGAGAAATGCCATAGGAACAGCAAAAAGCCATATCGACATCAGCTCAAAATAAAATGTCCACTTAGTTTCTCCTCCCGCACGCAGAATGCCGATAAAAATCATGCTGTTCCAGAAACGAAATGGTGCCGCTACACCACGAATGAGAAGCAGATTATGAGAACGTGAAGCCACATTCGCTTCGATACCGCTAAAGAGCATCATCAACACATCCGGGAAAAAGAGCAAAATGGCTGCGGAAAGCAGGCTCACCACCGTGACGAATTGCATGAAGTAGTTCGCCATGGTTTCTGCACGCTTCAATTTTCCCGCACCCAAGCGCTGTCCCAACAAAACCGAAGCGGCTGAGCAGAGCGCATCAATGATGATGAAAAAGATATTGTTGATGGAATTGGTCAGTTGTACCGCGGCGATCACTTCCTTGCCTGCCAATGCAAAGGCCACCGCCTGCACCAACTGACCAAAGGACCAGGAGGTTTCCGCCAGCACGATGGGCGTTGCGACCGGTAAACAGCGACGAAATTCTTTCTGATGCCACTGAAGTGCCTCGAGCGGACGAATATCCATCATGCCGGGATGCTGACGCCATACGAGTATGACCAACGCAACCATTTCTACCACTCGCGAGATGAGTGTACCGAGGGCAGCGCCGACCACGCCCAAAGCGGGCATGCCCAATTTACCGAAGATCAAAATGTAATTGAAGAACACGTTCGTCAAAAACGACAAAATGGAAACCGCCAACGGTTCCCGTGCGCGATTAACGCTACGCAAAACCGTGATTAGCGCAAGCGAAAGCGCAAAAAAAGGAAATGAAAAGCTTACCGGGCGAAGGTAGGCTTCCCCCAGCGCCTGCACATTCGGATCCTTGACCATGACGGTGAGAAGCGTATGTGGCAGAAGGAAGGCAACCAGAAAAAAAAACATGCTCAGTAAAAACGCCGCCTGCATCGTAATGCTGGTCGACAAGCGAACCTTGCGTTCATCGCGATTGCCGAAATGTTGTGCAATAAAAACCGCCCCAGCACCGCTGATTCCAAAGCAGATCACCTGAAAGAAAAACACAAATTGATTGACCATCCCCACTGCAGCGATCGCCGCGCTCCCCAGGGAAGAAATCATGACCGTGTCCGTAATATTTATGGAGGTGGTGATGAGCAGTTGAAAGGCAATCGGCAACGCCACGGCGAAGACTTCTTTCAAAAAGTGTTTATCCTGAAAAAACCAGCTCTTCGTCGTGGTGGGGATGGGTTGTGGCGTCATGCAAAACTCCTATTGCTCGGTACGTTGCGGTTGAAATTTGGGATAGTAGCGGCGCGTTGAAAGACGTCTTCGCCAATAAAGCAGAAAACGACCAAGAGAACGATCTTTTTCATACCAACTGGGGAAGAAAAACCCTTTTGCAAGATAGCGTTCCACCAAATCACGGTCTTCCTTCGCACAATACGTGCGAAGCACCTGCGGATCAACGTAAAGCCACAACGCGCTGTCCTGATGATAATGCGCCGGTTTGTCGACATGTAAAAGCAAATCGTCCACAAGGAAGGTCGTAAAATTACACCCGCCGGCCGTCATATAGGAAGAAGAGCGTCCTTGGCGAATATTGATCTCAAAAACCTTGTATTTCCCATCGCGCACATCATATTTGAGATCGAAATTGGCGAAGCCCCGATAGCCAATCTGCTTTAAGAAACGTTCGTATTGTGCATAGATAGCATCGTTGCCAAGGCTTACCAATGCATTGTAATTGCCGATTTCTCCCGGAAGACAGGCATCCAAGAGGCACTTGCCCAAGCACATCATCTTCACTTCTCCCTTCGTATTCACATAGGCGTTGAGTACGAACATACGTGAAAAATCGCCGGGAATAAAGTCCTGCAAAATGAGATCTCCTTTGTAGCTGCTTGAGTAAATCGCCTGCACGACGCTGCGCAGTTCTGCTTCATCCGCAATGCGATACGCTTTTTTCTTTCCCGGAAACTTCGCATGAAGATACGCAATCGAATCGTTCGGCTTTAAAGCCATCGGAAAACCGAAAGGTGCCTTAAAAGAGTCGCGTTTGTCATACGTGAGCACAAAAGTGTCCGGATAATCGAGCCCATATTCTTCACACACGGCATAAAAATCTTTTTTATTCTCCAACTGCTGCTGCATGGCCTGATCAATGTAGTTAAAACGATAACGCACAGAAAGTGCATCCCGATGACGCGTAATGAGCGCAGTATACCCATCTCCGCAGGAAATAAGAAGAAGCGGACACGTATAGCGTCGACCCACTTCCTCAAGAACCGCTAAAAACACCTCATCCTGTTCAAAATCCTCACGTGTTTCCACTTCTAAAATATGCGAATGCTGCGTATACATCAAAGGACGAATGCCGAGACAAAGCGATTTCACGCCATATGCTTCATAAAAGGAGCGTGCTGTCCCATATGCATTAATATCCGTCCCTAAAATAATCGGCTTAAACTGGACCATTTCCCCTACACTTTCTGATTGCTTCGTTTCCCAACACTTTCAAGGCATCTATCACAGGGCGATCCCCCACCGGAATGGCGGAAAGTTCCGTGCACGCTAAAATAACACGTCCCTTATTGCTATATTGGTCGATCATGCGTAAGAGTTCCGGAAAATCACGACGATTCTCCTTCTTTACCGCATAGATAATCTCCATCACGCGTTCGGCATCGGCTTCGTCAATCGCAAGGCACGATAAGCCATGCTTTGCAGCATAGTGCTCGTAAACGCGGCTTTTTCGCGTACCGGACGTTGCAAGAACCACCACCTTCTTATCGCCTCGGCGTACACACTCCTTGATGGATTCCTCCACCATGTTGATGATGGGCGTATCGGTATACGTGCAAAACGTATCATAAAAATAATGAGAAGTGTTGCACGGTATGGCAATGGCCTTCAAGCCAAGTGGACGTAAAAGATCAAAATCCGCTTTCATTTGCCGCAACAAAGGTGCCGTGTCGCCGGAGAGAATGCAGGCGCTTCGATCTGGCATGGTTGCATGGCTTAAAATGATCGTATTGATGTGATCCTGATCTCCGTGGGCCTCTGTATGATCGATAAGATATTGATAAAACACATTCGTAGCAAGCGGTCCCATACCGCCGATTACGCCAAGTTCATACGTCATTCGCTTTTCCTATTCCTGTTTCATTTGCTCGTGAAGGACCGGCTTTTCTTCTTTTTCTTTCGGTAAAACCAAATAGAAGACGAGCGCTAAAATCACACTGGGCAGTATCCAATAATAATTTTGCCACATTTCCGGAATCAAACCGGCTTTCCCACCCAGTATGGGCGTTCCGCGCATCAAACCAATGAGAAAGTCCACCGCTGGAAACGATGCGCCGATAACTGCGCCAATATGAATGGAGCGTCTATTTAGCGGTCCTTGCACAAGATTCAGCACAATGAGGGCAATTGCAATCGGATAAATAGCAACCAGGATCGGTGCAGAGATAGCGACAATTTGATCCACGCCTAATACCGAAAGAACCGCACTCACGCATACACAAAGAATGGACCACACGCGTGCCGATATCTTGCCTTTTGTCATTCGCTCCATAAAGTCAGAAAATGTAGTTGTTAAGCCGATCGCCGTTGTCAAACAAGCCAAGAACATGGCAATGGTCATCAAAAGTTTTCCGGTGAAGCCGGAAAGCTTATCCACGCTAAAAAGCAGGAGAGAAACACGCCCTATGTCCTCGACGCCAAGCCCGGAAGTCGTCGCGCCAATGTACATGAACCCTCCATAAACTGCCACTAATCCAAGAGCGGCAAAGATCGAGGAGATTGCGGTGCAACGCACCACCTGTGAGGGATCCTCCATGCCGCGGCGCTGAAAATCCTTAATAATCACGATGGAAAATGCGAGGGCGGCCAGCGCATCCATCGTCTGATATCCTTCCAAGAAGCTCTTGGAAAAGACCTCGGTTGCACCCGTATCGACCAGCGGTCCGAGAGGAAATACCAGCGATTTCCCGATTAAGAGTACTAAAATCCCCACCAATACCGGCGTTAGAATCAATCCCAGACCGGAGACAACGCGACTGGGCTTAATGACAAAAAAGAGGGTGACGGCAAAAAAGAACAGCGAAGTTATCGTGGGCGAAAGACTCGGAAAAAACGCGCCGGAAAGCATCTCATGACTTGTCGCGGCAGTGCGCGGAATCGCTAGCCCCGGTCCGATACAAATAAGAATCAGACCGCCAAAAGCCATAGATATCGGCCCGCCAAGATGACGTGCAACGGACTCGATCGTTCCGCCGGCACGAATGGTCGCAATGGCACCTAACAGCACCAAGCCAACCGCCGGAATCGAAAACGCCAGAAAGCCAGTCAGATACTGGTTTCCGACATTTCGGCCCAAGCTTGTCGGGAAAATAACATTTCCCGCTCCAAAAAACATAGAAAATAACGCAAAAGAAGCGACCGCGATCCATTTGCGTTTTGAGGTTGAAGATTGATCCATTGCAATCACACTCCTAAGCTTGCCAAAATGCCCAATTTAAAAGAGCAAAGAAAAAAACAGGGCGAAAAGACCGATAACAGCGATCAGAATAACAATACCGATTAAACTGAGACAGATTCCTACAACAGCAGGCCATTGAGGACGTTTCTTTAAACCCCGAATGGAAAAAATCAGGCCCGCAATCCAAAGAAGAAAGCTCAATAATCCTGAGTGCCGAAACAACATGGCTCCCAGTGCGGCACCACAACCGATCAGTCCATCCGAATTATCTGCATAGAGTCTCTGCCAATAGGCAAAAGAAAAAATTCCTGCGTCCTTACCCGCCTGTGCGCTACTGTCGTAACGCCACTGCTCAGTTTGAGAATCCCGTTCGCTGTCCATCCCGTTTCCTTTCCTTTCGACGCCGCTGTTATCGCAAAGGATGTACTTCCTTGCTTTCGTTTCATCACGCCGAACATGTCTTTTTATTTTATGTTGAAAATGCAAATCTGTCCATACATTGCGATGTCTACTATAGTATAACGAGAATTACGCTCTCGTTCGCAGCGAATCGATTGCCCGGAAACGGGAAGAAAATCCGACAACTTTCTTACAAATGTGGTATACTGACACGTGGAAACTGAAGGATGCGTGGAAATCAATCAGTTTTTATTTTTTGCGAAGAGAAATCGTTTCCTTATGATTCTCTTGCAACGACTAAAAAGGAGGATGTTTATGAAATCAATGAAGTTGCTTGGTCTTCTGTTGGCCGGTGCGCTGGCTATGACCGCATGTGGTGGACAAAAGCCCGCTGATTCAAAGGCTCCTGCGGATAGTTCCGCACCGGCAGTAGAATCGAATGCTCCCGCCGGCGAAGTCAAAAACAACGAAAAGCCGTTAGTTTGGTACAACCGTCAACCGTCGAACAGCTCGACCGGTGAACTGGACAAAGAAGCGCTGAACTTCAACGACAAAACCTATTATGTCGGCTTCGACGCCAACCAGGGTGCTGAACTGCAAGGGCAGATGATTGTCGATTACATTCAGAAGAATGCTGACAAATTGGATCGCAACGGCGACGGCACGATCGGATACGTGCTTGCCATCGGTGATGTCGGTCACAACGACTCCATCGCCCGTACGCGCGGCGTCCGCAAAGCTTTGGGAACGGCCGTTGAAAAGGACGGCGCCATCGATTCGACTCCGGCCGGAACGAATGTTGACGGCAAAGCGACCGTTGTAAAAGACGGCGAGATCGATGTAAACGGTAAAAAATATGTCGTTCGCGAATTAGCTTCGCAGGAAATGAAGAACTCCGCTGGTGCAACCTGGGATGCTGCGACCGCCGGTAACGGTATTGCGACTTGGTCGGCTTCCTTTGGCGATCAGATCGATATCGTCGCTTCCAATAACGACGGCATGGGCATGGCCATGTTCAATGGCTGGGCAAAAGAGAACAAGGTCCCGACGTTCGGTTATGATGCCAACAGCGACGCCGTTGCGGCAATTGCCGACGGTTATGCCGGAACCATCAGCCAGCATGCGGACGTTCAGGCGTACCTGACCCTTCGTGTATTGCGCAACCTCTTGGATGGCGTAGATGTCAACACCGGTATCGCAACGCCGGATGAAGCGGGCAACGTCCTCACCGACAAAGACTACAAATATGTCGCAGAAGAGCGTTCCTACTATGCTTTGAACTTGGCCGTTACAGCGGACAACTACAAAGACTTCATGGATGCCACCAAACCGTACGATCCGGTTGCAAAACAGCTTGACGCGGCGAAGAGCCCCGAAAAGAACGTATGGCTGAACATCTACAACTCTGCGGATAACTTCCTGAGCGCCACCTATCAGCCGTTGCTGCAGAAATATGACAAACTGCTGAACCTCAAAGTCGAATACATCGGCGGCGATGGACAGACCGAATCCAACATCACGAACCGTCTGGGCAATCCGAGCCAGTATGATGCGTTTGCGATCAACATGGTGAAGACGGACAACGCTTCTTCTTACACCACGCTTCTGAATCAATAATCGTTTGTGATTCCGATGATAAAGAGGCTATCAGGACCATCCTGATAGCCTCTTTTCGGAATGAAAATTAGAAAGAGAATGCTTATGACAGAAAAGAAAGACGATTTCGTTCTATCGATTCGGGGCATGTCAAAATCTTTCGGACGCAACCGCGTTTTGGATCATATTGATCTTGATGTGAAACGTGGATCGGTCATGGGCCTTATGGGAGAAAACGGCGCCGGAAAATCTACGATGATGAAGTGTCTCTTCGGCACCTACCAAAAGGATGAAGGGGAAATCTTTTTGGATGGGAAGGGAATCGACTTCAGCGGTCCGAAAGAGGCGCTGGAAAACGGCATTGCCATGGTGCATCAAGAGCTCAATCAAGCCCTTGAAAGGAGCGTTGTCGACAATCTCTTCCTGGGACGCTATCCAGTCACTCCCCTCGGCTTCGTAGATGAAGCCCTGATGCGCAAGGAAGCCGCCGATCTTTTCCGCAGCTTAGGCATCTCCGTTCCTCTGGATGTTCCGATGCGCCAGCTCTCGGTTTCCAAGCGCCAAATGTGCGAGATAGCCAAGGCGATCTCCTATCATTCCAAACTGATCGTTCTGGATGAGCCTACCTCTTCCTTGACCGAACCGGAAGTACGCAAGCTTTTTGCCATGATGCGCAAGCTTCGTGATCAAGGCATTTCCCTCATATATATCTCGCATAAGATGGATGAGGTATTCGAAATCTGTGATCAGGTTTCGGTGTTGCGCGACGGCAAACTCATTGCCACCAAAAACACGGCTGAAACGAATATGAATGAGCTGATCTCGGCCATGGTCGGTCGTTCCCTGGATAACCGCTTTCCGCCGGTGGATAATGAGCCGGGAGAACCGATTCTCTCCGTTCAACACCTTTCCACCAAATATCGACCCTACCTGACGGATATCTCCTTTGAAGTAAGAGAAGGTGAGATTTTTGGTCTTTACGGTTTGGTCGGTGCGGGCCGCTCCGAGCTTCTGGAAACGATCTTCGGCGTTCGAACGCGTGCTGCCGGTTCCGTCTATTATCGCGGCAAACGCATGAATTTTGAAAATACAAAAGAAGCGATGGCACACGGTTTTGCAATGATCACTGAGGAACGTAAGCTCAACGGAATTTTTTCTAAGGGTGACTTAATTTTTAACACGACCATCGCCAATATGAACCATTATAAGTCCGGCTTTGCCCTATCCAAGCAAAAAATGCTGAAGGCAACGATGCGCGAGCTGGACATCATGCGAACCAAAGCCATGGGGCCGGAGGATATGATCACCAGCCTTTCCGGCGGAAACCAACAGAAAGTCATCTTTGGCAAATGGCTGGAGCGTCAGCCGCATGTCTTTCTGATGGATGAACCGACGCGCGGTATCGATGTCGGCGCGAAGTATGAAATCTACGAACTCATTATCCGCATGGCAAAACAAGGAAAGACCATCATCGTCGTTTCTTCCGAGATGCCGGAAATTTTAGGCATTACGAACCGAATCGGTGTCATGTCGAATGGACGTCTCTCCGGCATTCTGGAAACTAAGGATGCCAACCAGGAAGAGCTCCTCCGTCTGAGTACGAAATATCTGTAAAGGAAAAGAGGACTTATGAGCCAAAATAATCTCATTTCGCCGAACAACGGCATCCTGACTCCGGAAAAAGAGGAGTTGTTGCTTGCGCCGATTCAGGAACATATCAGTGCAATTCAACAAAAAATTGATGTGCTTCGTCAGGACGGCACGACCAAAATCAATGAAATCAACAACGCCATCAAGTTGATTCGCGGCGACAAGAATTTCTCCAAGCAGGAACAGGGCGAGCAAGTTGCGCGTTTAACGCGTGAGCTGGAAAAAGCGAAAACCGTTGAAGCCGCCAACAAAGCAGAGGTGGATAAGCTTGTGGCGGAAGGGGAAGCATATCTCAACAAGCACTTCGATCCGGATTATTATAATCTCGTGAAGAGCAGTGCCGTATTAGAGCAAAAAGAAGCGAAAGCCCAATATGAACGCCAGCTCGCGGAATACAAAACGAAATATGAAGCGCAGCTTGCCGAGATTAACAAATTAAGCGGACACGAAAAGGCGCAGGAAATCAAGGATGCAAAGTTCGTTTACAACAACCACACATTCGACGCCAAGGTGCGTTATGATGTTGCGCTGCAGGAAATTAAAGATCGTCGTCACGAGGCATTTTTACAAAAATTCCAGATGATCGATCGTCTCCGCAACTCCCGCTTCTCCATCGGACAAAGCTATGCACAAAAATGGGAAAGCTTCCTATACCGGTTCAACATGAAGCAGTTCCTGCTGAAAAATGGTCTCTATCTGGTCATTATTCTCATCTTTATTGCCTTGAGCATTATCACTCCGAGAGTGAAGCATACGGATCTGTTTACCTTTACGAACATCGTAAACATCCTGCAACAGGCGTCACCACGCATCTTCCTCGGTCTCGGCGTTGCCGGCCTTATTCTGTTGACCGGAACCGATCTCTCCATCGGCCGTATGGTAGGTATGGGCATGGTGATTTCCACTGTCATTATGCACAAGGGGCCCAATACCGGACAGCTTTTCGGTATGGCCTTTGATCTCACCGGCATCCCAGTTCCAGTACGTATCATCTTGGCGCTGCTTACCTGTATCGTTTTCTGCACCATCTTTACCTCGATTGCAGGCTTCTTTACGGCGCGCTTTAAGATCCATCCGTTCATCACCACGATGTCCAACATGCTGATTATCTTCGGTTTAATCACCTATTCGACAAAGGGTGTGTCCTTCGGTGCCATTGAATCGGAAATTCCGAATATGATCATTCCGAAGATTAACGGCTTCCCTACGATTATTCTCTGGGCCGTCGCTGCCATCATCCTCGTCTGGTTCATCTGGAATAAAACCACCTTCGGCAAAAACCTTTACGCCGTCGGCGGAAACCCCGAAGCGGCTGCCGTTTCCGGTATCTCCGTATTCTGGGTCACCATGTGTGCCTTCATGATGGCCGGTATCCTTTACGGCTTCGGCTCGTGGCTGGAATGTATGCGCATGGTGGGTTCCGGCTCCGCTGCATATGGCCAAGGCTGGGACATGGATGCCATTGCAGCCTGCGTTGTCGGTGGTGTCTCCTTTACCGGTGGTATCGGCCGCATCTCCGGCGTTGTCGTCGGTGTCCTAATTTTCACCGCCCTCACCTACTCCTTGACGGTCTTGGGTATCGATACCAACCTTCAGTTCGTCTTTGAAGGCATCATTATCATTGCCGCCGTCACGTTGGACTCGCTGAAGTACGTGCAGAAGAAGTAATCGCTCTAAAGTATAAATCGAATAACATAGTTGCAACGAAAAGGGGAAGCCGAAAGGCTTCCCCTTTTTCTTGTCCTAAATTGCCTTTACCACTTCTTTCGATAATGAATCCCCAGTCCGACCAAAATCAGAGGAATAAGAAAGAAGAAAAAATCCCAACAATATCTAAAGATTTCCGCACTTTGCACGGGCGGATTTCCCACTTGATATCGCTTTACGATGTCAACCAATATACGTAAAGGACGCGCAACAGCCTGCCCCAGAAGAAAAGTTAAAGCAACGGAAAAGAGGCTGTATGAACGATTCGTTTCTGTATACGGTTGACGTACTTCTTGAAATATCCGATACGCATCATCGCTAAAGCTCTTACACCACCGAATCATGACTCCGTCCTCCCTTCTAATTTACAAGCACAGAAAGAAACGGAAATCGCAAGTAACAATGAAACTACACGACGATACTTTATTTTCATATAAACTCGTTCTCCAATCAACCAGTACTTTATTCCTCTTTCAAATCTATTGTATTCCGCTCATTAAATTCTGTAATATTTATTAATATCAAACTAAAATTCATATTTTTAGAAAATAGATTCAATAATAATTGAGAGACAATACGCCAACGAAAAGGGGAAGCCGAAAGGCTTCCCCTTTTCAAGATGGAGTGAAGGATGGTCTACGAATGTGGTGGGAGCACATCCGATTATAACGTAGTAATTAGGAGTGATGCTTCTCCAACATGGAGTCGGTGGAGCATCCGGAGCACCCGCTGCAGCCGCAGCCACAACCACAGGCACTCTTCCCCTTTCGATGATTGGCGATCATTACCTTAATGATTAAGATGACGATTGCCAGAAGACCCGCTGCGACAAGCACAGTGGAAAGATGTTCGCTAAGCCATTGCAGCATACTTGCTTCCTTTCATTTCTTGCTGTCGTCTTTGCGACAACGGGATGAAGGACAATATGTCGTCCTTTCTTTTTCGGCGCATCTAAGCGCCCCTATCTCTATTCCTGTTCCAGCGCTGGATGGCGATGAGAAACTTTCGCTTCCGGCGCATGGTATTTCTTAATAAAGAGCATATAGAGGATGCCTGCCAAGGCTGCCAACGCAGCAATCAAGCCCAAAATCGATCCGGACCCCGTAAAGAATGAACCGAACTGATAGATCATCAGCGCGATGAGATACGCGAAACCGCACTGATAGCCGATCGCAAAGAGCGTCCACTTCGTGTTGTTCATTTCACGGCGAATGGCGCCAATGGCGGCAAAGCACGGAGCGCAGAGCAGGTTAAAGACCAGGAAGGAATAGCCGGAGATGGTCGTAAAGACCCGTGCCATTTCCGTCCAGACAGAACCGGACGATCCGTATAGGATTCCCATGGTACCGACAATGTTCTCTTTCGCTACGAGCCCCGTCACAGAGGCGACGGCTGCCTGCCAATTCCCCCAGCCCAGCGGGCGGAAGATCCAGGCAATCGCATTACCGAAGGAGGCTAGAATCGACATGGACAGCTCATCCTCCTTCAGCATACGGAAGCTGCCATCGACAATGCCGAAATAGGAAGTAAACCAAACCAAGATGGTGGAAAGCAGAATCACGGTACCGGCCTTGCGAATGAAGGAGTATCCACGCTCCCACATAGAGCGTAAGACGTTGCCCACCGTCGGAACGTGATAGGGCGGTAACTCCATGACAAAGGGAGCCGGTTCACCCGCAAAGCCCTGCGTCTTCTTCAGCATGACGCCCGAGACGATAACCGCAAGCATCCCCACGAAGTACGCGGAGGTGGCGACCCAGGAGTCTCCTCCGAAGATGGCACCTGCAACCAGCGCAATGAACGGAAGCTTCGCACTGCAGGGAATAAAGGTTGTGGTGATGATGGCCATGCGCCGATCACTTTCGTTTTCAATGGTACGGCTCGCCATAATGCCCGGAACGCCGCAGCCGGTGCCGATGAGCATCGGAATAAAGGATCTTCCGGAAAGCCCGAATTTGCGGAAGACACGGTCCAAAACGAAGGCGATACGTGCCATATAGCCGCAATCTTCCAAAATCGCGAGCAGGAAGAAAAGTACCAACATCTGTGGAACAAAGCCCAGAACTGCGCCGCAGCCGGCGACAATGCCGTCGAGTATCAGGCCCTTAAGCCATCCGTCGACATGAATCTTCTCTAAGAGATCGCCGATTAAAACCGGCACACCGGGTACCCAAGTTCCGTAATCCGCCGGATCGGGCGCATCAAAGCCATGGGCGGTAAAATACGTTACCGCATCTTGGAACGTGATAGGAATGATATCTTTCTCTTCCATCTCTTTTTCCGTCATGTTCGGCAGCGCATTGTAATATACCGTTTTGACCGTTTCTTTCAAGGTCTCTTCGTCCACCGTTTTTACAGTCTGTGTCGGCTCCCCTGTTACTGTCTTTAGTTCATTCAATGTTTCTTGGCCGTCGAATCCTTCTTCTTCCGGATCTACCTCCGCGAAGGCCTGCACCGCCAATAATGCATTCTGATAGGCATCATTGTCTTCTTCGTATTCCTTGGTACCCATGCCAAACAGATGGTAGCCGTCACCGAAAAGACCGTCATTTGCCCAATCGGTTGCCGGCGTACCGACCGCAACCATGGCTACCCAATACACGAAGAACATGATGACAGCGAAGATTGGAAGCCCCAAGATACGGTTGGTCACCACGCGGTCAATCCGATCCGAAGTAGACAGTTTGCCTGCTCCTTTTTTCTGATACGTAGGATGAATCAACGATTTAATGTATTGATAGCGCTCATACGTCATGATGCTTTCGGCATCATCATCCCGACTTTCTTCCAGCGCTTCCACTTTTTCGGAAATCGCCTGTTGGGTCTCTTCGGAAAGCTGTAACGATTCCGCCATGGCCTGATCCTGCTCCAAAAGCTTCGTCACTACAAAGCGCCGTTTTTCTGACGGTACCGTATCCGAAAGCATCGTGTCGATCTCAGCTAATAGCGATTCGACGTCTGCGGCAAACGGCTTACCGATCGTCGGAATTGCCTTTTCCTGTGCCTGACGGATGGCGGCTTCCGCAGCTTCCTGAATGCCGCGATTCTTTAGCGCTGAAATGGATACGATCGGACATCCCAGCATTTTAGACAAGGCCGGCATATCCAGATGATCTCCGGATTTTTCCATCACGTCCTGCATGTTGACAGCAATGACCATGGGAATGCCAAGTTCTAGAAGTTGTGTAGTTAAATAGAGATTGCGCTCCAAGTTCGTCCCGTCTACGATGTTTAAAATTGCGTCCGGGCGCTCCTCAAACAGGTAGCGGCGCGCAATCACTTCCTCCAGTGTATAGGGAGATAAAGAATAAATGCCCGGAAGGTCCGCGATGATCACATCGGTGTGATTTTTCAACTTTCCTTCCTTTTTTTCTACCGTAACGCCGGGCCAGTTGCCGACATATTGATTGGAACCGGTTAACGCATTAAACAAGGTCGTTTTTCCGCTGTTTGGGTTGCCGGCTAATGCAATACGAAGCTGCATACCTTTCCTCTCTTCTGTATGGTTTGTTCTTTTTCCTGACGCTTCCCATGTGCTCTGATACATTCTGTCGCACAAGCGGGTCGCGCCCTTACAGCTTTTTAAAGTGGCTCTTCCTACTCGGGAACGACTTCGATCATATCTGCATCGGCCTTGCGTATCGACAGCGCATAATTACGCACGGTGATTTCAATCGGATCCCCCAGCGGAGCAACTTTTTGTACATGGACGCTGGCTCCTTTGGTTAAGCCAACATCCATCATGCGCCGCTTGACGGCACCCTGACCGTGTAATTTGACAATTTTTACCGTCTCTCCCACGGCAACGTCTCGTAATGTTTGCATTTTCTTTCTCCTTTGGATGCCATTATTGATTTTCGTGCACCCGCAATTCAGCCTTCACCCTGTTTTGACTCTTCGTCGGCGCGTCATTGTTAGTATTAGCTAACTCTACGGCAAAAACGTTCAAAAATTAAGCTTATGAACGATATTGCAACGAATTAGTTGTTAGTCCCGTCTAACGCACATCTACTTTACCCTGTTTCATGTGACTCGTCAAGCGGTTGAAGTGATTTTTCTTCCGTTTGCGGATATGGTTACAGAAAGTACCACGAAAAGCGGAGCCGACCTGCGGCCGGCATCCTAAGGTGCCACCGAAAGTGGAGCCGATCTGCGGCCGGCAACTGAGAGGCAGCATTGTAGTACCAAACGGTGTCCATTTGGATTCACCCTTCGGCTAATGCTGATAAAACTGCGCCGTCCAGCGGCTTGAGCGGCGCTCCACTTTCCACGCGCCGCCAACGTTATTCCGGCGGCGCTCCTTCTGAGCCCTTCCGACCCTGGTGTTAATGCGAAATTCTCTCTTCGTCAGGGATGCAAGCCCTGATATGAACACGAAATTCACCCTCCGTCAGGGGCGCGTACCCTGATAACATCACATTTCGGACATCCGTCAGGGGCACCGCCCCTGTTAAACGCCCGACTTCGACCGTTCGTCAGGGTCCTTTGGTCCCTGACATTTCACGAAATTCACCACTCGTCAGGGACGCGTACCCTGACAACATCACATTTCGGACATCCGTCAGGGGCACCGCCCCTGTTAAACGCCCGACTTCGACCGTTCGTCAGGGTCCTTTGGTCCCTGACATTTCACGAAATTCACCACTCGTCAGGGACGCCGCCCCTGTTAAACGCCCGACTGCGACCAGTCATCAGGGGCCATCAGCCCCTGACATGGACACGATATTCACACTCTGTCAGGGACGTGCACCCTGATAACATCGCATTTCGGACATCCGTCAGGGTCCACTGGCCCCTGACATGGACACGAAATTCACCCTCCGTCAGGGGCGCGTACCCTGATAACATCACATTTCGGCCACTCGTCAGGGACGCGTACCCTGACAACATTTCATTTCAGCCGTTCGTCAGGGGTGCGCTACGAAATAGGCCGAACCATCCCCCATCAGCGAGCAAACCGAAGCAAGAAACGCGAACCATCTCTGCCCTTCCGGAAACTACACATGAGCTCCGAGTGCGAGACGACCCGAGACAAATACCGCCTCTGAAGGCAACTAGCTCTTGTACGCCAGCGCCATATTTCACTAAAATCAAGCGGGCGACGGAAAGCGGCGACGATGGAGCAACTCATATGGTAAACACATATGGTCAAGCTGTGTAATTTTTAAGCGCCGCTAAAAGAATTTAGCGGCGCAAGATGTGAAGCCGGCCTACGGCCGGCTCCATTTATTAATCGTGTATGAATCGCGTTATTAATCGTGGCCCCAAAGCGACGTCCAGGGGCGTTTCAGCTGCAACTGCTCAGCGAGGAATAGGCGGTCATCTCACTTATGTGGCCTGGATTCGCCGAAAGGTTAAAAGTCATGCCTTTCATCGCATGGGCGTCAAATGCAGGAACATTCGATCGCAGGGGCGTCAAATGCAGGAACATTCGATCCCGGGGTGTCAAATACAGGAACATTAGATGATGAAGTACTTCAGCACAAACAGGATGGAAAGCACATACATCAGCCAAGAAAGTTCTTTCGCCTTGCCGGTGAGAACGTGCAGAATCGTATACGTGATAAAGCCGAAGGCAATGCCATCCGAAATGGAATATGCGAAGCCCATCATGGTAATGCAGGCAAAGCAGGGAATGGCTTTGGTCATGTCATTCCAGGCGATGTGGGAAACCTGCTGCATCATGAGGAAACCGACAATGATCAAGGCCGGTGCCGTCGCAAACGCAGGAATGGTCAAAAACAGCGGCGTGAGGAAAAGAGCCACCAGGAAGAGTGCTCCTGTCACCACACTGGTTAAACCGGTGCGTCCACCTTCCGCAATGCCGGAAGAGGATTCCACGAAGGTCGTGATGGTCGACGTGCCGAGCATCGCACCGACGGTCGTGCCAATCGCATCGGCCAACAGGACGCCTTTGATTCCCGGCAATTTGCCGTCTTTGTCCAACATATTGGCCTTGGAAGCGCAACCGATTACCGTACCGAGCGTATCAAAGATATCCACAAAGAGGAAGGCGAAGCAGACAACAACAAAATTGAGGAAATTATGCGAGATAAAGGAAAAGTCCAACTTCATCAGTGTCGGCGCAAGGGATTTCGGCATGGAAACCACAGCGGACGGAATGAGCGAATAGTAACCTGCATCCGGAGCGGGTACATAAATGCCCAAAAGCTGCGCAATGATGCCAAGGCCCCACGTAGCCAACATGCCCCAGAGCATATAGCCTTTTACGCCTTTAATCAGCATCCAGCCCGTTAATAGGACGCCAACCAGACAAAGGATGATCGCCACGCCCTGAGAAGCGTTGGTCTCGGCTCCTTTGGTAAAGGAATACAAGCTCACCAGCGTCGGTCCCTCTACGATGAGGCCACAGTTTTGTACGCCGATAAAGGTAATGAAAAAGCCAATCCCAACAGCAACACCGATTTTCAGCTGTGCCGGGATGGCGTTAAAAATCGCTTCACGAACATTGGTCAAAGACAAGAGGATAAAAATCACGCCCTCCGTAAAAACCGCAGTCAACGCGACTTGCCAAGAATAGCCCATCGCGCCACAAACGGAATAGGCGAAGTAGGCGTTCAGTCCCAAACCGGCGGAAAGCGCAAAAGGCTTATTGGAAAATGCCGCCATACAGAAGCACGCGATCGCCGAAGCTACCGCCGTCGCCGTCAGAATCGCACCCGGATCCATGCCGGCCGCACTGAGAATGGTCGGGTTTAACGCCAGAATGTAAACCATGGTCATAAAGGTCGTGATGCCGGCCAGCAACTCGGTATGAAGCGTAGTCCCATTCTCCTTCAACTTGAATAATTGCTCAATCATACTATTCTCCTTCTTCTTCCTACCAACGGCAATAATGAGCACACAGCAGCCGGCAGAACCTCTCCAAAGCTCCGTCCGGATGATACCCCATCACAGCCGTCTTATATAAGACGATAGTGGTATTCTATACGTAACTACAACAATTATTCAATGCCTTGCGTAAAATGGGCACGTTTTCCCTTTGCTTTGACCGTTTCGCAAGCAAAAAAACTTGAATTGACAAGTGGTGCCTCGTTTGTTATTGTTAGCTAACAAGAAGAACGCCATCTTGTTATCCTTAGCTAACACGACGTGCGCTGCTTGTGAAATAAGAGTATCGAGCGCTTTTTCAAGCGCAATCGCGATGTAGAAAAGGAGCATCTGGTGAATCCTCTGTACCCTTTCCAGCAGGCGATTGTCCGTCATGGAGCCGAAACACTTGCCGGTCTTAAGCCGGCCTCCCTCCTTTGTTGGGAAACGGACAACGTCGCAATGGACGAGATTCTAGCCTATGGCCGACATGAATTTGCACGCTTTGACATCCACTTTACCTTACTGGGAAAATGTGGAAGCGCGTATCGCATCCTAATCTACCGCTCCCGCCTCCTCACGGAATGGTTTTTGCGCCCAGATGTTAGCTATGCCTTACATAGTCTGGGATACCGCTATGACACGACGAGCGACGGGCGAATCGGCGCGGAAAGGATGTTTTCCTCCTGTAGAACACGAGGTGCCGATCTGGTCACCCGACTTCTGGACCAATTGCAGGAACGCATACGTCTTTCTCCCTCCTTTCCCGATGAGATCGGCCTATTTTTAGGCTATCCCGTGGAAGACGTGTTGCGGTTTATGGAAGATCACGGGCAAAACGCCTATCCCCTGCGCGGCTCTTGGCGCGTATATCATCGGCCGAAACAAGCGGAAGCGACATTTAACGCTTTTCGTGCCTGCCGACAATGTTGGCTGAAGGCAATGCAGGAGGGATGTTCCCTGCCGCAGCTTATCGATCGCGTATCCGTGGCCGTGTAAGTCTTTTCGCCAAACCAATCATGTGATTTTCATCAAGTCATTCGCAAAGGCGAATGCAGCAAAATAAATAAAAAAAGGAGAAAATAATGCAAGTTGGAATTATTTATTGGAGCGGAACCGGCAATACGGAAGCCATGGCACACGTTCTGGAAGAAGCGCTGAAAAAGGAAAACGTCGACGTAGAGGTGAAAAATGTGAGCGAAGTCTCCGTTGCCGATGCCCTCGGCTATGATCGTCTGGCGCTCGGATGCCCGGCTATGGGCGATGAGCAGCTGGAAGAGGTCGAGTTTGAGCCCTTCTATGAGGATCTCAAAGCCGAAATCGGCAAAAAACCGGTCGTCCTCTTCGGATCCTATTCTTGGAACGACGGACAATGGATGGAAGACTGGACCGATGATGCTCGTTCTGCCGGCCTCTGCCTTATGGATGACGGTGTGGCCTGTTATGAAGGCCCGGATGACGAGGAGAAAAAAGCGGCGCTGGAAGATTTGGCGAAAGCGCTCTTGAAGTAACACGTCGCTTCGGTCTGTTTTATAAAAACACGCAAATATTGCTTCGCAAAAAGGGAAGGCGAACACTCGCCTTCCCTTTATCTTTCTGCAAAAATAGGAAACTTGCCGCTTTATGAAAGCAAACGTGGAACTCCTGCTTATGACGAAAAGCCGTAGAGTGCTTCCACTGCCTGCTGCTGAATGCCTTCCTTCACGCGCTTCGTCGTCTCTTCCCCGCAAAGGGCCGTAATCAAAGCAAACGAGAGATACACCGCCGCGGCAGCTCCGCGACCCGTAAAGATGTTTTCATCCTGCACCACAATGGCATCGGCATCATAGGTTCCGACATTTTCCAGCTTATCCACCGTTCCCGGATACCCCGTCACGCGCTTATTCGCAATAACGCCGGCTTTTTCCAGCACGATGGGCGCTGCACAGATCGCTGCCACCGCTTTTCCGGATCCGGCAAAATCGCGAACGATTTTTAACACACGTGCATCATCGCGCAAGTTGAGAGATCCCGGCATGCCGCCCGGAAGATAAACCCCGTCATAAACGGCAGGATCCACCGCATCTAATGTGGTGTCCGCCGAAACCACAATGCCATGCGCACCGGTAACCGAAAGATCTTCGGTGAGAGAGGCCATATCGACCTCCACGTCCGCGCGGCGTAAATAATCCACCGGTGTCAACGCCTCAATCTCTTCAAAGCCTTCCGCCAATAACACTAAAATCTTCTTCATGCGTTTCCTCCCCCTTTTTCGTCGGGAACGGCACAGGTGACACGATCCTTTCCTGATGCCGCACCTTCTATACTGCACGCACCATGCCTATGCGCATCGTGCGACTCTTTCATTTCGTTTATACCCCTTCGAACGCTTTGCCTCCCACGGACGAAACCGTCTATCATCGTGTTGAATGCAATACGAAAAATTTCATTTATGGCAAATTCGACGCATGCCGAACCTTGCATTTTACAATTCCGAGGGGGCGGTCTATACTGTAGCTAATGTGAAAAAAAGCAGGAGAGTCGAATGAAAAATCTGGGATATTACAATGGACAGGTGGATTTGATTGAGAATATCTTTATTCCCATGAATGACCGCGTATGCTGGTTTGGAGACGGTGTGTACGATGCCGGCCCTTGCCGCAAGCAGCGCATTTTTGCCCTAACGGAGCATGTGGATCGCTTTTATCGCAACGCCAAAGCGCTTCAGATCGAGATGCCCATGGAAAAGGAGGCTTTTACTTCCTTACTCTGTGATCTGGTCAAAAAGCTCGACGACGAGGATCTGTTTGTATACTACCAGGTAACCCGTGGAACGGCGGAGCGCAACCACACCTATACCCCCGGAAAGGGAAATCTGTGGGTGATGATTAAACCCCAAAAAGTCAACGACGGCACAAAACCCGTATCCCTTATCACCTGCGAAGATACACGTTTTTTTCACTGCAATATCAAGACTTTAAATCTGATTCCCTCTGTGATGGCTGCGCAAAAGGCGAAAGAGGCCGGCTGTCAGGAAGCCGTCTTTTATCGTCCGGGCGGACGCGTCACCGAATGTTCGCACAGCAACGTGCACATTCTACGAGATGGTGTCCTCTATACAGCGCCCACCGATTGTCTGATTCTTCCGGGCATTGCGCGCCATCACCTTCTGTTGGCCTGTGATCGTCTGGGCATTCCCTACCGCGAAGAAGCTTTTTCACTGGACGAACTGGCGTCGGCGGATGAAATTCTGGTCACAAGCTCCAGTAACCTCTGCCTGCGTGCCGATCACTTTGACGGAAAAGCCGTCGGCGGAAAAGACTTTACGCATTATGAGCAATTGCGCGAAGCTGTCATCAATGAGTTTTTAGAGGAAACCGAACGTCCCTGATGGGATGCGAAGGAGAAAAGATGTTTGACGTACTCATTATCGGTGGCGGCATCGTCGGCTGTTCAATCGCAAGACAGCTGTCCCGGTATGCGATCCGTGTCGGATTGCTGGAAAAAAATACCGAGGTCGGACAGGAAACCACGAAAGCCAATTCCGCCATCGTACATGGCGGATTTGATTGTGTGCCGGGAACGAAAAAGGCGGCGATGAATGTCCGCGGCAATCACCTGATGGCGAAGCTCAGTGAAGAACTGGGATTTACCTATCATCAAGTCGGTTCGTTGGTCCTGGCTTTTGACGACGAGGACATAGACCAGTTGCACGTTTTGTTGGAGCGCGGGAGAGCGAACGGCGTAGCTCCTCTTTCTTTGCTGGATCCGCCGGAAATTTTTGCGGTAGAGCCGCGCGTTTCCAAGCGCGTGAAAAAAGCGCTTTATTGCCCGACGTCCGGTGTCGTGGATCCCTTTAACTTTACCTATGGCATGATCGAAAATGCCATAGAAAACGGCCTTTCGCTTTTTACAGAAACCGAGGTAACCGGCATGGAACGCCGCGACGATCATCTCGTGTTGCATACGGAACGCGGAGACATGGAAACGCGCTTTGTCGTAAATGCCGCCGGTCTCGGGTCTGCTCGTATCGCCGCCATGACCGGCGATACCGAAATCCGTTTGCGCCCCACCAAAGGTGTCTATCGCCTGTTGGATAAAACCAATAACGAGTGCATTCATACCGTTCTTTTTCAAACCCCAACGGCGAAAGGCAAAGGCGTGCTGGTCGCGCCGACCTATGACGGCAGCACACTGGTGGGCCCCACTGCGGACGCCGTTTATGATGAACACGATACCAGCGTAAACGACGAGGATCTGCGTCATGTCGACGCCCTTGCCCGCAAATCAGTTTCGGATCTGGCCCTCGGACAAACCATTCGTGTCTTTACCGGGGTACGTGCCAAACCGGAAAGCGGCGATTTTCATCTTTACGCTTCGAAGCACATGCCGGGTGTCATCCATGCGGCAGGCATTGAATCGCCGGGATTGGTTTCGGCGCCTGCCATTGCGGAGGAAGTGGATCGTCTGTTGCATGAAAATGGACTTTCTGCTGCGGAAAAGCCCAATTTTCAGCCGCATCGTAAAGCGTTTGTGCGCATGGCGCATCTCAGCGCAGAGGAAAAAGCGGAACAAATCGCCAAAAATCCACTTTATGGCAACATCATCTGCCGATGTGAAACCGTCTCCGAAGGCGAAATTGTGGAGGCCATTCACCGGCCGGGCGGAGCACGCACGTTAGACGGCGTAAAGCGCCGTGTGCGCGCCGGCATGGGTCGTTGCCAGGGCGGTTTCTGTGCACCCCGTGTCATTGCCATCTTAGCGCGTGAGCTGGGTGTGGATCCGATCACCTTACAGAAGGAAAGCCGTGGATCGAATCTACTCGTCGGCCATCTGAAAGATGGGCATGCCACAGAACAGGATGGTTCGCATGAAAAAGATTGATCTCGTGATTATCGGCGGAGGCCCTGCCGGCCTTGCCGCTGCCATCGAAGCGAAAAAAAACGGTGTCGATTCCCTGCTCATTATCGAACGCGACCGGGAACTGGGCGGCATCCTCAATCAGTGCATTCACAGCGGGTTCGGCGTACAGGAGTTTAAAGAAGAATTGACTGGCCCGGAGTACGCCAAACGCTTTGTAGATCAAGTGGTTGCCATGGGCATCCCCTATGTGTTGCAGACGATGGTCGTGGAAATGACACCCGACAAGCAGATCGTCGCGATGAATGCCTCCGGCATCATGACCATTCAGGCCAAAGCCATTGTGCTCGCCATGGGATGTCGTGAACGCAGTGCAGGTTCTGTCGCGCTCGGAGGCTACCGTCCGGCGGGCGTCTACACGGCAGGAACCGCGCAACGCCTCATGAACATGGAAGGACTCATGGTCGGCAAGGAAGTTGTCATCTACGGGTCCGGCGACATCGGGCTCATCATGGCGCGTCGCCTGACGCTCGAAGGAGCACATGTTCCCTGCGTTGTGGAAATTGCTCCGGAATCGAGCGGCCTTCCGCGCAACATCGCGCAGTGTCTCAATGATTATGACATTCCGCTGTACCTGCACCATAAAATTAAGGCCGTTCACGGAAAAGAACGTGTGCAGGGTGTAACCATTTGTGGCGTGGATGATAAATGGCAGGAAATTCCCGGCACGGAACGCGATATTCCCTGTGATACGCTTCTGCTTTCCATCGGCCTGATTCCTGAAAATGAACTGTCTCGCCAGGCACAAATCACGCTGCATCCGCGTACAAAAGGTCCGGAGGTTTCTTCGCATATGGAAACCACCGTTCCCGGTATTTTTGCCTGTGGTAATGTATTGCATGTGCACGATATTGTGGATTACGTCACACAGGAAAGTCGCAATGCCGGAAGAAATGCGGCCGAGTACATTCTCCACGGTGCGTTTCCACCCGCTACGCTGGCGACCTCTGCGGGCGAAGGCATTTCCTATCTCCTTCCTTCCCGCGTGGATCCCGAAACAAAGGAAAGCGTGCGTCTCTTTTTCCGGCCAACGCGGCGCATGCGAAACGTGCTGCTGTCGCTTTATAGCGGCGATGTGCTGCTTGCAACCTACAAGCGAAATGTGCTCATTCCTTCAGAAATGGCTCATGTGGACGTTCCCTATGAACGGTGTGCACAGGCTGTTTCTCCATTGCGGCTTGTCGCCAAGGAGGAGTCATGACAAAAAAGGAAATGGTCTGCATCGTCTGCCCCATGGGTTGCGCGCTGACAGTACAACAGGAAAAGGGTGAACTTCGCGTGACGGGCAATCGCTGCCCGCGCGGAGAACAATATGCCAAACAGGAATTGACGGCCCCTCTGCGCAATATCGCCTCCACCGTACGCGTGCATAACGGCGTTTTGCCGGTGGTTCCCGTTAAAACCGATCGGGAAATTCCCAAAGAGAAGATTTTCGATACCATGGCGCTGATCAATGCGGTCGCTGTCGTTGCTCCCGTCCGTTGCGGAGAATGCATTATTCCCCATCTCTTCGGCACGGACGCCAACATCGTAGCGACGCGTGATCTCGCACGCCACGATTGTTAAACCGGAAGGAAGATTTTATGCAACCGAAACAGTATTCGGTCGAAAGCGCCTGTCATCAGCCGCTCGACGTCCTTTATTATGTGCACGAGGTCGATGCCGTCGGCAATGTGCCGCGCGCATTGGTACAACTCTTGCATGGCATGCAAGAGCATAAAGAACGCTATCATGACTTTGCCGAATTTTTATTCGATCAGGGCTATGATGTGTTGATTCATGACCATCTGGGCCATGGAAAAAGTATTAGTCGCCTGCATCCCCTCGGCGATATGGTTTCTGCCGATACGGTGCTAAAAGATATCGACTTGGTACGGCAGAGTGTCCCGGTACATGAACAGACCATCTTCTTTGGGCACAGCATGGGCTCGTTTTTAGCACGTATATACGCGTCGCTTTACGATGTGGATGTGTTGATTGCCTGTGGAACCGGCCAAACGCCGTCATTCCTGGCGCATTTCCTGAAGCTTCTCCTTCTCACCCAGCCTTCCGGCAAGCCGCTTCACAAGCTGCAAAAGCTCGTCACGGGTTCCTTCAGCAAACGGGGCGAATCTCCGACGGCCTGGCTCTCTGTGGACGAGGAAAACCAACGACGCTATCGGGAGGATCCCCTTTGCGGCCAGCCCTTTACGAAGGAGGGCTATGAAACCTTAATGGACATTGTCCTTCGTCTCAATCATGATGAGACCTATCGCAATTGCAGTGCTGATCGCATTCTTCTCATTGCCGGCGAAAAGGACCCAGTCGGTCAGTATACCAAGGGCGTCCGGCAAGCGGAGGATCGCTACCGTGCCGTCGGCAAAAAGGTGCAGAGCATTTTTTATCCCAACATGGCCCACGAGATTTTGCAGGAAAAGGATCGACAAATCGTATACCAGGATGTTTTGAAGTTTCTGCGTGAGGGACAATAAGGTCGCCCAGCACAACCAAAACGTTACGAAAAAAAAACACTTGAGAGAATTAATTAACACTCGAGAGCATTAAAAAACACATGAGGAGGTCAGTATGGAAAAAACACAAGTGGAGCTCAATCGCGGTTTGGCGCAAATGCTGAAAGGCGGCGTCATCATGGATGTCACCACGCCGGAACAGGCAAAGATTGCTGAGGAAGCCGGCGCCTGCGCCGTCATGGCGCTGGAACGCATCCCGGCGGATATTCGTGCTGCCGGCGGCGTGTCCCGCATGAGCGATCCCAAGATGATTCGCGGCATTCAACAGGCTGTCAGCATTCCGGTGATGGCGAAGTGCCGTATTGGCCACTTTGTGGAAGCGCAGCTTCTTCAGGCCATCGACATCGATTTTATTGATGAGTCCGAGGTGCTTTCCCCGGCGGATGACGTCTACCATATTGATAAAACCGCATTCAAGGCGCCATTCGTCTGTGGCGCGCGGGACCTCGGCGAGGCGCTTCGTCGCATCAGCGAAGGCGCTTCCATGATTCGCACGAAAGGTGAACCGGGAACGGGCGACGTTGTCCAGGCCGTACGCCATCTGCGCAAGGTAAATGCCCAGATTCGCCAGCTTTCCGCCATGCGGGAGGACGAGCTTTTTGAAGCCGCGAAGGCTATGCAGGTTCCCTACGATTTGGTGCGCTATGTCCATGATCACAGCAAACTGCCGGTCGTCAACTTTGCAGCGGGCGGCGTCGCGACCCCGGCCGATGCTGCGCTCATGATGCAACTCGGTGCCGAAGGCGTTTTCGTCGGTTCCGGTATTTTCAAATCCGGCAATCCTGCCAAACGCGCTTCCGCCATCGTGCAGGCCGTCACCAACTTCACGGATGCGAAATTGATCGCCGAAATTTCGGAAGATCTTGGCGAGGCCATGGTCGGCATCAATGCCGGTGAAATCGCCATTATTATGGAAGAGCGAGGCCAGTAATGCCCATCGGCGTTCTGGCACTCCAGGGTGCCTTTATCGAGCACGAAAAGATGCTTCACCAACTCGGCGCCGACGTGCGGGAGGTTCGTCAGCTTTCCGATCTCGACGGCCTCAGCGGCATCGTCCTTCCCGGCGGCGAAAGCACGGTACAGGGACGCCTGCTGCGCAAGCTCCATATGTTGGCGCCTCTGCGCGAGAGCATCCAAAACGGTATGCCCGTACTCGCGACCTGCGCCGGCCTCATTCTCTTAGCCCAACACCTTGAGGACGACGAGACGACCCATCTTGCGACACTTCCCGTCACCGTTCGGCGCAATGCCTACGGCAGACAGCTCGCCAGTTTTACCACTGCCGCAGACGTGGGCAATCTCACCGGCTTTCCCCTTGTTTTCATTCGTGCGCCGTATATTGCTGCACTGGATGGAAATGATAGCGTATCGACGGTTGAGGTGAACGGAAGCCGCGGCGGCGCACCGAGCGTCGTGAATGGCGGCGGTGGCGGCGCAGTTGAGGTACTTTGTACCGTTGAAGATCGCATCGTTGCTGTGCGCTACAGAGCCCAGATCGGCCTTGCCTTCCATCCGGAGCTGACAGAGGATACCCGCCTGCATGAGGCGTTTTTGGGATTGGTTAAGCAAGGAAAAGGCAACCTCTGAAACAGAGGTTGCCTTTTCCTCTGTTTCAGAGGTGCCAGCCTGCGGTCGGCAGTCGCGTCGCCTTCGCAATAGCAGAACCAGAAGGAGCCGGCCTCCGGCCGGCGATTTGATAACGCCGCCGAAGGCGGCGTTCCTTTTGTAACGGTGCCGCCAACGGCGGACTAAGCGGCGCTCCTTTTGAGGCCGTCGGGCCCTGACATTAACACGAAATTTACCATTCGTCAGGGGTGCCGGCCCTGACAACATCTCGTTTCAGCCATTCGTCAGGGGTGCTTGCCCTGACAACACCTTAATTTAGCAATTCGTCAGGGGCGCCGGCCCTGACAACATCTCGTTTCAGCCATTCGTCAGGGCCTCCAACCCTGACAACGCCTTAATTTGGCAAGTCGTCAGGGTACGTCGGGCCCTGTTTTGACTCGAAATGTACCCTTCGTCAGGGGCACGGGCCCTGACAACACCTCAATTTGTCAAGTCGTCAGGGTACGTCGGGCCCTGTTTTAACTCGAAATGTACCCTTCGTCAGGGGTACCGCCCCTGACAACATCTCGTTTCAACCATTCGTCAGGGTCGCCAACCCTGACAACGCCTTAATTTGGCAAGTCGCCAGGGTACGTCGGGCCCTGTTTTGACTCGAAATGTACCATTCGTCAGGGGCGCCGGCCCTGACAACACCACAATTTAGCAAGTCGTCAGGGTACAGCGGGCCCTGTTTTTAACTCGAAATTTACCATTCGTCAGGGGTGCCGACCCTGATAACACCTCGATTCAGCCTTTCGTCAGGGGCGCCAACCCTGACAACGCCTTAATTTGGCAAGTCGTCAGGGTACGTCGGGCCCTGTTTTGACTCGAAATGTACCATTCGTCAGGGGCGCCGGCCCTGACAACACCACAATTTAGCAAGTCGTCAGGGTACAGCGGGCCCTGTTTTTAACTCGAACTTTACCATTCGTCAGGGGTACCGCCCCTGACAACATCTCGTTTCATCCATTCGTCAGGGGCACGGGCCCTGACAACACCTCAATTTGGCAAGTCGTCAGGGTACATCGGGCCCTGTTTTATCTCGAAATGTACCATTCGTCAGGGGCGTGCATCTTTTATGAGCCCTAACCGCGCCGCCATCCGCATTTCCAGCGGCGCTCCGCTAGTCCCTTTTTCGAAGGTGCCTTCGGTCTTCGAAGTTCACTCCGCACTCCGCCCGATCTCAAAGCATTAAAAAGCGACGGATGCGCTCATGGCGCACCGTCGCGTTCATTCGGCCATAGGCCGGTCAAGACTTCCGCTCCACACCAATCACAAAGCGGCAACTTACTTCTTCCGAATCAAAATTGCCTTGGGAGCCAAAGAATTCTCGCGCTTTTCGCATTCCTTGCTGAATACCATGCGATCCTGCGCATCGAAGAGATTCTCGGAAAGAGAACCGCCCGTAATATACGTCGTCTTCCCATTTTGCACGAGCTTAGCCAGACGATATTCCCCGCCGAAATCTCCTTCAATGGGAGATGCCACGAACGACGAGAAAACGTAGATTTCGAGATAGTCCTCATCCAAAAATGCGTCGTAAGGCGTATCGGATCCCTCTACCACAAACGGAATCGGCGTACCGATGTTTTCCCGATCCATGTAAGAGCTGAATTGTTGCGATGTACGGAAATTCTGCACCACTGAATCGCGATAAAGATCGTATGGATGTAACAACACGCCATCCTTATCAATCGGGGCCTTGGCCACGGCATGAGAAAGCGTGGGATCCATGCGAATATTGAGCGGCTGGAGGGCATCTTCGCCCGTAAAGCGCTCGCCAATCTTGGCACGCGAAAAGCCGTTGTAAACAGCCTCATCCGAAGCCTGCACCACATAAAGTCTCAAAAGATCCTCCACGGCGCTTCCGCGCAAAATGACATTGATGTTTTCCAGCTTCGGTGTCTTCACCGCAGCAGCGCGCGCTTCCGTATCAGCCAACTGTGTCTTCACCACGTCACGCACCTGCTCCACATCAAGAAGACCGAAGGTGTAATCGTTAAAGATTTCCACACTCTCCGTCGCTCCCTCGGCATCTGTCACCAGCTCAAAAACAAAGCGATGCACCGGATACGTCACCTCCGTGCCGGTAGAGGTCTCCACATGTCGCGTTCCGTCCACAGCAAAAAGCTCCACCGAATTAACCTGCGACGACATGCCGTAGTCCGTAAATAGCGCCTCATAAAGCGCATCATACTGCGTTTTCAGCGTCTCCGTGTTGGACGGCTCCGTATGAGACTGTTCTGAAGTGACTTTCGCCTGCGCATCATTAGTCGCCATCGGATACCACTTGTTTTTCACAAAGCGAGCCGAGACAATGGCGTTGTCGATACGCGCCTCGATCTCCTCCGGAGAATCTCCGGCAGAAAGCAGCGCCTCCGCCTTGCCTTTATAGCGTTCGACGCCGTCCGCACCCGCTTCTTCAAAATCGACAAAGACCTCTACCGTGGTTTCGGTCGTCTCACACAGACGGTTCTGGTCCAGCTTGTTTTTCACAAAGAACAGCTCCGTGGACGCCAGCTTCTCCTCCGTAACAATCCAACCGGCAAGCTCTTTTTTCTTCAATATATTCAAAATCGTTTCCCGCATACGACTCTCCTAACTCAGTTTTCCGCGCGCTTTAATGTATGCGCCACCGGTGGACGTCTTGACCCATTCTTTCCAGCCTTTTCCGCAATACCCCGTGCCGGACATCTCCACCTTCGGCGAAACCATCGAAATGGACTCCAGCAGATCCGGCACATAGCCCGTCAGATACACCGGGCTGACGATTTTGCCGGTCAGCTTGCCGTCCTGAATTTCGCGCGCCTTAGCGGCGACGCATTGGATGCCCCAGTTCTTCGGATCCTCCATGCCGGAATGCATGCCTTCCAACAGATAGCCATGGGAAATGGAGGCGATCATCTCCTCTAGGGAATCCGTTCCGCCTTCAAAGAAGGTATTGGTCATACGGGTGTACGCCTTGCGCTTATAGCTCTCACGCTTGCCGTTTCCTGTCGGTTCCACGCCCAATTGAATGGCTGAAAGCGTATCACACATGCCGCGCTTAAAAATACCGTGATCAATAATGACCGTATCGTTGGCAAGATTGCCTTCATCATCAAAGGCATAGCTGGAAACTTCCTCAATCGCACTGGCACCGTCATGCATAACGACGACATCCGAGGCAACGCGCTTATTCAGGTACTCCTCTCCCTTTGCACGGTGTTTCACGAACATGTCCATTTCCGTGCCATGGCCGAAGGCTTCATGCGCAATGAGTCCGGTAAAATCCGGCTCGCACACAATATCGTACTCGCCCGGCTCCACACGCTCCGCGGACAGCAGCTCCACCGCACGCGCACAGACACCGGGAACATTCGCTTCCACTTCGTCCAAGAGCTCGGATCCACCCAGAAGAGAAAGGCCCTTGTATTCAATCTTTCGCTTCTCCCCGTCCGTCGCCAGCGCAACGATGGTTGCATTGGCATAGGCATACGACTGGTAGAGATCGCGATGGGGCGAAAGAAAAATCTTATTGATCTGCGTCACGGAATGGGTCAACTGCAGGAAAGACACTTCTTCGCACGTGCCGATGTTGGCATCATGAATGGCCTGCAAGCGCGCCAAAATTTCACCGGGATCATCGTTCTGGGGAAGGCATTTCGCCTCGCCCAGGTGGTAGACCGTGGCAGGCTCATCGCTTGGCGCTTTGGCATAAGGCAGAATCCCCTTGGCCCGGAAGCGCTCCCGATCCTTTTTCGCTATCTCGCGCACGCGATCCACTACATACGAAACATCCACTACATTAAAGGAATATTCGCTCACGCCCGTATCCTGAAACACGCGCAAGACGAATCCGCGTTCCTGATCCATCGACGGCTCAATGGCGGATTTTGTCGTACTCACCACATACATTTTTCCATCTACATCCGTTCCCAAAATGGAAACATAGGCGAATTCCTTCGCCAGAATAGCAATTATTTCCTTCAGCTTGTCCTTCTGGGCAAGCAAATACGAAGATGCCTGTAATTTCATAAAACCTCCCTTTTTATACAACGAAGTCGTCTATAGCCAGACGTCCCCCTCACGAACGGAGGAATGCCGTTTCACCACCTTTGCCGTCTACGGCAACAGAGACTGAATGGCGGCTTTCTGATTGCTTTTGATGAAAGCTGCAAAGGCGCCCAACAGTTCCTTGCGCTTATCTTCCGGTAACGAAACCAGACCGGACAAAACCGCATGGGCACTCTTTAGCCGTTCTTCGTGCAATTCCGTAAAAGACTCCGAGCCGGTCGCTTCTAAAACGCTAAACACCGTATCAATGATGGATGCACGACTTTCCCTATCGACTGTATCCAGCCAGTTGCCCAGCGCCGCCTGCACAAATAGGCTAAACGGGGTCAATTTCGTTTCCGCAAACTCTGTGCCCTCTATGACCCACGTGAACGCATCATGTTGAAAAATGCCTTGTGCCTCGCTCTTGACCACCTTATGCTCGCCCTGATTAAACAGCAGCTGCCCGATGATGGACGAATCCGGAACAATATTCATCATGCGGGGGCGAATGTTTTGGTATTCGGAGGAAAAGATAATCTCCTCGTGCATGCCGGGACCGTCGTTATTATAGACGATCGTGATGCGATCCTGTACATCCGGCGCACAAAAAATAGACGCGTACATAGCGAAATAACCACCCTTGGAATGGCCGCCGACGATCAAATTTCCGGGATGCTCCTTGCCCAGGTGATCCAGATAGGCGACCGCCTCCTTGCATCCGCCGGTCTCCTCCAGATAACTCATCAATAGGCTTTCCTTCCAACCGGTAAAGGAAGCATCTGTCCCGCGATAGGCAACGTACCAGGTATCCTCCGACAGATGAAAGGCCAGCGCTGAAAACTGCGTGGCATCCTCCTCGTCCGCCTCGTTCACCTCGTTCACATAGTGGGAAAACCGCATATCGCGATACCGCTCTCCCTTGGCCATTTCACGCAGAAGAAGCGGCGCACGATCACAGAACTTCGCGTTTTTCTCGATCTCCTCGGCATCATGCGTCGCAAAAAAACGTCGTGAAACCTCCGCAAGAGGAAGTCCGTTTTGATTTTCCGCCTCATCATGAAAAATGCCGTCGTAATCAACATAGGCTAATTCCGCCAAAACGGTGTTATCCACATCGTGAAAGGGCCGCTCTGCAAAAGAGACGTCCTTTTGATCGATCACATACTCCAGAATGGTCATAGCTGTCTCCCTTTTTCTCTATGTCCGGTTTCTGCTTCCCGTACGCGAAACGCGACGCCCAATCGCCGAGCGATGCCCCGGCAAATCGCAATTTCCTCTTCTGAAAGGCTGAAACCCACGACCGAAAAAACCACCTCCGGAACCACTTTTTTGGCCCGGAAGGCATAGTCTAAAATCGCATCAAAGGCGCGCTCGCCAAATTGCGGACGGCAGAGCGCCGCATAGTTTTTGGCATTGGAGGCATTTAAGCTGATGGATACCGTATCGATGAGGCCCGCCAAATCGCCCGTCGTATCCCGCCCGTAAAGCAAGTCCGCCAAGCCGTTCGTATTGATGCGAATGGGCAAGTCAGGCCGTTTTTCTTTGGCATAGCGTGCGACCGAGAGAAGCACATCCAGTCGTTCCGTCGGTTCACCGTACCCGCAGAAGACCAGCTCGCTGTGCGCCGAAAGATCGCGCTCCGCAAGAAGCGACTTCACTTCCTCCGCCGCGGGCTCGCGTTTCAGCCACAGCGAATCGGCATCCCCCACGCCATCCATTTGTTCCCGCACACAAAAGGAACAGCGGCAGGGGCATTTATTGGTCAAATTAACATAAAGTCCGTCGCCATAGTCATACAGCACCGTTCCGATGGATTCCATGATCGTTCCTTTCTACGCAGTATACCGCGCATTGCACCTTCCGCCACACGGATAAAAGCGGAGTGCATTATGCGTTACTGAATTCATTCCCGATGCGCTGCTCAATATAGACCCATGCATTTTTCAGCCCACAACACAAAACGGTGGGGCAGAAGTTTGGTCACAACGTGAATGCATTTTGCCATACCGCTCGAAAGGGAAATGTCCTTTCCCTTTTCCGCACGCCGAAGCGCCGTTTGTACCACTGTATGTGCCTGTTCCACACCGATTTTTTTGATCGCTGATGCAGCTTTTACGGAGCCTGCATGATCAAAGAATTCGGTCTCCACGGGATTCGGGCACACCGCCGTAACCGTAATATGCTGCGGTTGCAGTTCCCGATGCAACGCACGCGAATAGCTGAGAACGAAGGATTTCGTCGCAGCATAAACAGCAAATGTAGGTTGCGGTGAAAAAGCGGCGACCGATGCCAGCTGGAAAATGCGTCCGCCCCGCTGCATATACGGCAAACAGAGAGAAGTCATCCTGGAAAGCGCAAGGACATTGAGCTCAATCATCGCCGCATTTTCCTCTTCGCCGAGCGCTCCCACTTTTCCTATTTTACCCAATCCGGCGGAATTCACCAGCGTGGCGATCTGTACCGACTCGCGCTGCAGCGTCGAACGAATCGTCTCTAAAAAAGCAGGATCGGTGAGATCGCCGGCAAATGATCGTGCCGGCGTCGTTAAGGTGTCGGCGAGCGCTTCCAAACGCTCCCTGCGACGAGCGATAAGCCAAAACGCATCCACGCGCTCGGTCGCATCCAATTGCGTCGCAAATTCCCATCCCAGCCCGGACGACGCGCCGGTAATGATCGCTATAGTTTGCACGGTTGTGCTCCTTTCTGAAATATATCGTTCGCGGCGATCGGCGCATGCCGCGCAACAGCAAGGGCTCTTATTGATCTATTTTTCCTTTTCGCTTTCCGCCCGTCCACAGGCGATAATAGGTTCCTTTATTGGCCAACAGTTCCTCGTGCGTTCCCTGTTCTTCAATGCCTTCTTTCCCTAAAACGACGATGCGATCCGCATGCTGAATGGTGGTCAGGCGATGGGCAATCGTAAGGGTCGTGCGCCCGGACGAAAGATCCTCGAGGCTCTTCTCGATGAGCATTTCACTTTCATTATCCAACGCGCTGGTCGCCTCATCCAGAAGCAGAATCGGCGGATTTTTGAGAAACACGCGCGCGATGGCGATCCGCTGCTTTTGACCGCCGGAAAGCTTAACACCCCGCTCCCCGACATACGTTTCATAGCCGTGCGGCAAGTCCGTAATGAAGGCATGTGCTCCGGCCAGCTCCGCTGCATGCTGAATTTCCTCTTCCGTCGCACTGGGACGTCCGTAGGCAATGTTCTCCGCGACCGTGCCCGAAAAGAGATACACGTCCTGTTGCACGATGCCGATATTTTGTCGCAGGCTCTTGAGCTGCAAGGTCTTTACGTCCTGCCCGTCAATTTTCACACTGCCTGAGGTCGTATCATAGAATCGAGGTATCAGCGAAGAAAGGGTGGTTTTCCCTCCACCGCTCTCACCCACCAGCGCAAGATTTTCGCCCGGATGGATGGTAAGACAAAGATCGTGCAACACGCGGTTGTTTTCATCCGGATAGGCAAATGTCACATGGTCAAAGACGATCTCTCCGCCGTGTACCACGAGCGGCTTGGCATCCGGTGCATCCACAATGTCCTCCGGCGTATCCATCAGTTCAAAGAAGCGCTCAATGCCGGTAAGGCCCATGGAAAACTGCTCGGCAAACTCCACAATGCGGCGAATCGTCGCAATGAGCGTCGTCACATACAGTACGTAGGCGACCAGATCGCCCGGGGTAATTTTACCCTTTACCAGGAAGAGCCCGCCCGCTGCAATCGTAATGGTATACATCAGTCCGTCAAAGAGACGCGTGGACATATTGAAATTCGCCATGGCCCGATAGCGCTCTTTTTTAATTTCCTTCATGCGGTGATTGCCCTCGGCAAACTTATCCAGCTCGATGTCCTCGGAAGTAAAGGCCTTCACGACACGCTGCCCCAGCAACGAATCCTCAATGCGAGCATTCAGATTGCCGATTTCCACACGCTGCGATTTCGTTGCCGCCCGGAAGCGATGGTTCAATCGAATCGAAACAAACAGCATTAGCGGCATGCAGGCAAAAATCAGCACCGTCAAGGGCAGTGACGAGAACGACAGGATGATGAACGACACCACGATCTTAATGGCCGCAATGAAAAATTCTTCCGGACAATGGTGCGCAAATTCCGTCACGTCAAAGAGATCCGACGTAATGCGCCCCATAATATGCCCGATTTTCGTGTTGGAATAGTAGGCATCACTGAGCGTTTCCAGCTTGCGAAACGCATCCATGCGCATATCCGTTTCAATGTAAACGCCCATTATATGCCCTTGGGAACACATATAATAATAGGCGGCAGCATCAATCAAGCGCAGGATGATATAAATAAGAGCCAGCTGACCGATCCAGCCCATGCTCATCGCCTCAGGGTGCATCATGGCCGTATTGGTCAAGCTATACATGATGCGCGGCAACACAATATCGCAAAGCGTCGTCAACGCCGCACAAAATAAATCAAATGCCAATAGGCCACGATAGCGCAGCAAATACGGCAAAAACCGACGCAATAATTCGCCGGTATCATAGGTTCTTGTGATGGTTTGGACGCCGTTTTGCGGTTTACCGTACCCCTTTTGCACTTTCTTCCCAGGAGCGCCCTGTGTCGACTTGGGCATATGCCCTCCTCTCGTTTCCTCTTTTACTCGTCTTTCGTTTCTTTTTTACTCGTCTTTCGGCCAGCCGTAAAGTCTTTTCTGCGTTTTCATGATGATGTTCGTCATATCCTCTCCGCGCAATTCGGAAAGGCGTGCGAGCGTTTCGTAAAGACTTTGTTTAATTTCCTCGGCATAGGTGCGTGCAACCGTTTCATATGCATCTTTCTGCGTCGTACCCTCTGTCGTAATGGTTTGCGCCATGTCGTTTTTCTCTTCCCTTGTGGAGAAGCTTTGTTCCGCCGGTATCGGGTTTGCCGGTAAATCCGTCTCCAACAACAGGCTATCCGCCGGCACTTGCTTCACGTAGGCGCGCCCGCGCTTCGTTCGGAGCATCGCTGGATGCACGGAAAGAAGTCCGCCCATTCGTATGAGCCGCGTCAGCTCGTCGCTTGTTCCGGCAAAACGATGGACGATGGGAACCACGTTGGGCATGACCAGATTTTCTTCTTCATAAAGATCCAACAGTGGCGTCAGCGCACGTACGGCATGAAAGGAAAACACATACGATGTGTTCGACTCCGCCGCCCGCTCCCGTACCAGCTGAAAGATGTGCCGCAGTACTGCCTGCTGCTCCACGGCAGACGCCTCCCGCAGACGTTTTTCGCTGAAATCCAGGCCGACTTCACCGATAAAGCGCGTTCTAGGCAATGCCTCCGCAAAAAAATCCAATTCCCGGCGATTCTTCTCCGGCGTATCCACCCACCAGGGATGGAAGCCCAAAGACAAAATCGGCTGAGGGTACGCATCATGGTCCGCTTTCATCGCACCTTCTCTTTCCTTGTCCAGTGCTACAAAGGCGGAAGGCAAAACCGTCTGCGCTACCAGGCGAATGTTCTCTTTGCCGAGCAGCCTTGCGGCTTTCTCACGAGAAGCCGAAGGCAAAAAGTCCCAATGCGCGTGTGTGTCTAAAAGATATGGTTTCGCCGACACATCGTTCTTTGCCCAATCGTCTGCTGTTTGCTTTTCTACGGTCTTCTCTTTTGTCTTACGCTCGTTCGGTGTTCCCTCTTTCGACATCCGCTCGTCTGCAAGTTTCTTCCTCGGCGGATTCGGCATCTTCTCCAGCCCTGCCAGTCGGCAAATGACCTTCCCGGCCATCATCTGCCCCATAATGGGCGGCATATAGCTCATGGAGCCCAGCGTCTCCGCCTTGCCCGAACGGGTTGCGGTTTTCGTCGCAAGCGATGTGCGCGGCGGCTGCGGACTGAGTGGCGACTCGGTAGAAAAAATCACTTCCAGTTGAGATATGCCGCGTTTTCGGCATTCCCGACGCATCACCTTCGAAAGCGGACAGTTGAAGGTTTTCTCAACAAGAGAAAAGCGAAGCGCCATGGGGTCACGCTTGTTTGCCGCTCCCATGGCTGAAAGCAGCGGAATCTGCTGATTGGCACACCATTCGACAATTTCGAGCTTCTGCGAAACCGTATCAATACAATCCAGCACCACATCCGGCTTCGCAAAAGAATCCAACATGTCCGCCGTGTTCTCGCGCGTCAAAAACTGCTTTCGCGCATCAACGTCACAGCCCGGATTGATGGCCAACACCATCTCCCGCATGACCTCCGTTTTTGCACGTCCCACGGTTGATGTAAATGCAATCGCCTGGCGATTGATATTGCTCTCCTCCACTACATCCCCATCCAGCAACGCCAAATGGCCTATGCCGCCGCGCGCCAGCGCTTCCACGCAGGACGACCCTACACCGCCAAGGCCGAGCACCAGCACACGAGACTCATTCAGTTTTTGGATGCCTTCTTCTTGTAGCAACAGCGCCAGACGTTGCAGGCGCTGCGGAATGTTCGAATTGGTCATGTTTCCTCTTTAATTCATTTATGAAACGCAGGAGTCTGCGCAAGCATAAGGAACGCGCCGCCAACGTCGTTTCCAGCGGCGCACCGCCTTAAACGCGCCGCCAACGGCATTTCCAGCGGCGCACCGCCTTAAACGCGCCGCCAGCGTCATTTCCAGCGGCGCTCCGCCTACGTGACCCTGTCTAACTGCTTTTTTTGCCGTTTGATAGGGTCGGCGCCCCTGTCTAACTGCTTTTTTTACCGTTTGTCAGGGGTTAAATGGAGCTTTTGGACCCTGATTGGCGTCGGATTTCGTTGTTTGTCAGGGTCGGCGACCCTGTCTAACTGCTTTTTTTGCCGTTTGTCAGGGTCTAAATGAAGCTTTTTGACCCTGTCTATTGATGGATTTCGTTGTTTATCAGGGGCGGCGACCCTGTCTGGCCGCTTTTTTTGCCGTTTGTCAGGGTCTAAATGGGGCTTTTTGACCCTGTCTATTGATGGATTTCGTCGTTTGTCAGGGGCGGCGACCCTGTCTGGCCGCTTTTTTTGCCGTTTGTCAGGGTCTAAATGGGGCTTTTTGACCCTGTCTATTGATGGATTTCGTCGTTTGTCAGGGGCGGCGACCCTGTCTGGCCGCTTTTTTTGCCGTTTGTCAGGGTCTAAATGGAGCTTTTCGACCCTGTCAATTGATGCATTTCGTCGTTTATCAGGGTCGGTGACCCTGTCTAACTGCTTTTTTTTGCCATTTGTCAGGGGCCGCCAGCGTCATTTCCAGCGGCGCTCCATCTTAAACGCGCCGCCAACAGCATTCCCAGCGGCGCTCCGCCTTTAACCGCGCCGCCATCGTCATTCCCAGCGGCGCTCCGCTCAGCGTTTCTTTCCCGGAATAATCAGCAGCAAAAGCATGGCGCCGATCACCGATGGAACGACGGCCATGTCCGCCAGATGCGGTCCCCAGGAGCCGAATAACGCCTGTCCGAGCGCCGAGCCACTCAGCCCGACGAGGACATTCGCAAGGCAGCCGAGCTTCTTGTGATCCATAATGCGTGCAGCGACCGCACCGATCAGTGCGCCGACTAGTATGCTCGTGATCATTTGCTCACCAATCCTCTCACATCCGAAATGGACTCAACAAAGAGAATGCCGGTGCCGGGACGAGCAAAATCAAATGCATCTTCCAATGCTGCAATCACGGAATTCACCACATCCTCGGTAGCAAGAATCAACAGTAGCTCCTTCTCCGGCTCAATTTCGATGCCGAAAAGCTTCTCCGGCACTTGCTCGCCGGTGCCACGGCCGTGCAAGATGGTCCCGCCCCTTGCCCCGGCCTCACGTGCCACCGTCATAATCTCTTCGGCCATGCCCAAATTGACGACGACCGTTAGTTTTTTATATTGCATGTCTTCCTCCTCCGGGAGAATATCCATCATGGAGTTCGCACTCATTTCCTCTTCACCATACATCATGCGCTCGATCGGCGTAAGAAAGGCAATGCCATGGTTGGGCTTGTGCAACGCCAGCTCTTCCGACGTCCTGTTCAAAAACGTCCGGGCTTTATTCGCATCCAACAGCATGTTCAATACTACTTTATCCTGGCGCTTAATTCCTAACAGTTGAAGAGTCCGATTATTCACAGTGCCTTTTCCACGCAACACGAAAATGTTCTCCACACCTTGTTCTTTCGCCAGCGAAAGGCATTTCTTAGCCGAGGGCGGGCTCAAGATAAATGTCACCATATACGCCCTTTGTCTTTTTGCCTCCATATCACTTCTCTCCTTTCGCCTTTATGCGCGCCTTCGACGCATTCATCTTTGCCTGATAAAGTGCTCCCAACAGCTCAATGGCTAGGATGGGCACCATGGCTACGACCGCAATCATGCCGAAGCCATCTGCAACAACATCCGCCGTAGGCGTCTGTGCCGCAATTCCTTGCACGAAAGCCAAGGAAAAGGTTGCGGTCATAGGTCCGGATGCCACGCCGCCGGCGTCAATGGCCATGCCGACAAAGAGATCCGGCACAAAAAAGGATAATAGCACGGCAAGGCCGAAGCCCGGTAAAAGAAGCATCCAAAGGGAAATCTGCGGTACGAGGATGCGCAAGGCCGATAGGAAAATTGCGGCCCCGACAGCCAAAGAAAGGAACAGACAAACCAGACTACGCTTTACGGATCCGCCGGTAACATCCTCTACTTGATGTGTCAGCACGTGTACCGCCGGCTCTGCCAAAACCGTCGTGATACCGAGGAAAAATGCGACCAAAAGCGCCGGTAACGGATTAGTTCCGGCAAGACGCGTACCCAACTCGGTTCCCAGATGCATGAATCCGCCATTGACTCCCAGAAGAAAGATGACCAATCCCAAGAATGCCAATGCCATCCCGCGCAGAATATCGATCATCATGCTCTTTTTATGCTTGATAGCTCCTCTTTGCAAAAGCAGATACGTAACTAAAATGGGCAAAAGAGAAAGAAAAGATTCCTTTGCCAAAAGCGGGATTTGAAAAAGATACATCTGCCATAACGGCATGTTTTCCGCGATCGTCTCCGGCAGCGTTCCGGAAAGTTTCCCTTGTCCAAAAAACAAGCCGACAATCAGCACCCCTAAAATGGCACCCGTTGAGGAAATGCCGATCACACCGAAGCTGTCCGCT
Organism: Murdochiella vaginalis; assembly: GCF_900119705.1. Taxonomy (GTDB): domain Bacteria; phylum Bacillota; class Clostridia; order Tissierellales; family Peptoniphilaceae; genus Murdochiella; species Murdochiella vaginalis. The sequence goes on from NZ_LT632322.1 coordinate 1,414,324, forward strand.
TCACCGATTTTACTGTCCTTTTTCATGGCGGAAATACCGTACGCCAAAGAAAGCATAAACGGCACCGTGATGGCACCGGTCGTCGCCCCCGAGGAATCGAAAGCGATGGCCATAAAATCCACGGATGAAAACAGGGACAGCAGTAGAATCAATCCATATGCGCCGGCAAACACATAGCGCACGCGAATATTGTGCAGAATGCGCAACATGCCGATCGTCATCATCACGCCAATGCCGATTGAAACAGCAATCACCAGAATCCAGCGATTAAACGCACCGCTCGTGACCGCATCCACCTGTTTTGCCAAAATATGCAGATCCGGTTCGGCAAAGGAGATAAAAAAGCCCAAGATGAGACTTGCCGTCATCACGATGGGATAACTGTTCGTATGCGTGATCGAACGACCGGCATACTGTCCGATGGGCTCCAGTCCCTGGTCAATCCCAAAAAGAAAAATGGTCAGCCCCACAACCACCAGCACCGCGCCCACCAAAAAGGCGAGCAAAAGTGCCGGCGGTAGTGGAGCGACCGTAAAATGAAGCACCAAAACGATGAGCACGACCGGCAACACCGACATAAGCACTTCTTTGACCTTGTTCCATAATATATTCAAGCAACTACCTCATCTTCTCTTTGTCTTCCTGCGTAGGGCATCCCGCGTCCAGTATGCGCTCGTCCTCGTTTGAGAACACCCGCGTTCTCTTGCCGAAAGGCGCTCTGCTCTTTCAGGAGAGCCAGGGAGATCTGCGGAAGACACCCGTTATTTCTCCAGAAAACGCACTCCATACACCATTCCCAGCGCTGTCGGATAACTCATCTCCGGATCGTCGTGCGTTACCGTGCCGTCAAACCAAACCTGCACGCTCTGCCCTTTCCACTCGTCCGCCGATTTGCCTTGGATCCGGTCGAACAGAATCGGTTCGTCGTTCCGAAATAAAAGGGTCTTCTTTCCGATCACCACCGCAATCGGCTTTCCCGCAGGCGAAAGCGTTTTTTGCAGATGCAGAAAGCGTTCCGGCACTTCCGTAACGTCCACCAACAGTCGGATCTCCTCCGTATTCGGCATAACTTCCGCTTCACGAACCTTGCCGGTAAACGTCGCAACGCCATCCGGAATCGACGTAGCATCCGCCTTCTCATCCACGAAAAGGATCCATTTATCGTTCTCTTTCACCGAGACGGCGGTTTCATTCCAGCGCTGGTATTCCATGCCCGTACCGAAGTTGGATTCACCGTCCTTGGTCGGTTTCTCTTTCGCCCCGACACTTGCTGTGATTTTCCCGTCAGCTGTACCACAGGTCACGCCACTGTTGACAAAACCTGTGTCGCGATAACATTTTCCGTCAATTTGCACCATGCGGGGAACTTCTTCGGAAGGATTCTCGCCGAGCGGCTTGCTCTCCCCAGGGTTCTCTTCTGTTCCGGAAGCACTTCCTTGTTGGACACCGTCGGAAGACAGCTCGTTCACGATGCTGCTGTTTCTCGCCTCGTCGGAGGATTTCCCCGCTCCGCTCGGGGCATTGCAGGCACAGAACAGGATCGCTCCCAGGAGCAAACCGACCGTAACCATTCGTTTTTTCGTGTTCATTGCATCCTCCTTTCCATTTCTTCCGTTTCTATTATAACCAATCGGCGCCGTTTCCACACAGGCACGAATCGGTTGGCCCCTCGCGCCCTATTGATCGCGGGTTAACCCACCATCACCAAGGGCATAAATGATGGTAGTGGTAACGCGTTTTCGCTAAATCCCCACCATCACCAAGGGCATAAATGATGGTGGTAGTAAGGCGTTTTTGCTAAATCCCCACCATCACCAGGGGCATAAATGATGGTGGGGGTAACGCGTTTTCGCTAAATCCCCACCATCACCAAGGGCATAAATGATGGTGGTGGTAATGCGTTTTCGCTAAATCCCCACCATCACCGAGGGCATAAACGATGGTGGTGGTAACGCGTTTTCGCTGAATCCCCACCATCACCGAGGGCATAAACGATGGTGGTGGTAACGCGTTTTCGCTAAATCCCCACCATCACCAAGGGCATAAACGATGGTGGGGGTAATGCGTTTCCGTTAAACCCCCACCACCTTCCGCGCAATAACGGTTTATATTCTTAAGCCTTACGCTCCCTTGAAAAAACTTTTCGTAAGCGGTCCTTAGATGATTAGCATTCCTCAAAAAAATTGCTTTATTGCTGACTGTTAGCCCTTCAGCAATAAAGCAACATACCGGAGATTCTCTCTCGTTTTTGTCTCACATCATTTACAAATGTACATCTACCGCTTACGCAGCTGTAAACGGTAAAGACCGACCCAGCTGAACATACTCAACACGGCAAAGATTCCGGTCTCGAAAAGAAGCAGATGACTTTTTTTCTCGGCCAGCCACGGTATGAGACGGCGAAAAACGTCAATAATATAGCTCACCAACGCATTCTCCGAACCGGTTCCTCCTAGGATGGTTAGGACGGATTGGACGAGCAACGTAAGAACAATATAAACGAGGATCCAAAACAAGGCGATTTGCAGGGGTTTCATGCGATAGTGTAAAAGGCCTAACAGCATCGTTACCGTCGCCATAAGGAAATAGAGCATCAAAAGGACCGAACCCATTCCCCATTTCACGCCATTTTGATAGAGAGAAAACACCATAATGTCTTTCGTGGTTCCCCCAAAAGCGTTCAATGCGATCGTGAACACAGGAACCAGAATCAGCATCAAAACAAATGCGCCAAAGGCAAATGCGATATATCCCAGATAGACACCCCACGCTCTTGCCGAAGCGGAAAGGCTGTTCTGAAAGGTGAAGTCCATTTTTCGATTAAATGTAAACTGACCTACCCCAAAAAACATCAGCAAAATCGACATGTCCAGTCCGGAAACACTGGGTTGAACGTTGTTGTTGAAAAAGCCGGCGAGTAGGGAAAGAAAAATCCCTATGCCGAACAGACCCAGCACCACATAAAGCAGTGTCTTGCAATTTTCCCAAACAATATATTTTCCTGTCGCCTGCAATCTCATGCTATTCACCCCCTCTTATCGCTTTTCATCTTGGTTGATCCGACCCAAAAAGGATCGCTTTTGGCTTGTATTCTTCGCTGCGGCATCCGGATGCTCTTTCGTTAAGGCGATAAAGAGACGCTGCAAATCCACGTTTTGCACTGGAATTCCGAAAGAAGCCGTGCTAATCGCCTCCCACGCATCGCTTTCCACCACCCACTGAGCCATCGCGCCCACTTCTTGCTTTTGAATGACCGTCATCTCCGGATGAGCCTGCACAAGGTTATGTACTTGCTCGATGGATCCCGAAAGCAGGCGGTACTTCTCCATCAGGGCTTCCAATTCTTCCTGGATGAGAATCCGGCCCTTCTGGATAAAAATGACCTCCTGTAAAAGCGGCTCCAATTCCGAAATCAGATGCGACGAGAGCACGATGCAGCTCTGTGTCTCGGCAAACACGGACAACACATTTTCATAAAACATTTCGCGGTTGACGGCATCATGTCCTAACGTGGGCTCATCTAAGAAGAGATAGTCCGCTCCGCTGCGCAACGCCACCACGGACTTAAAAAGAGAACTATTCCCGGTAGAAAGTTTATCGAAGCGACTATCCGGGGAAAGACCGAAGCGATCCAGATCCGCTAATGCCTCGTTCAGGGCAAAATCGGGATAAAAAGTGGCCGTAATCTTTAGAATGTCCTTCAATTTTTTTGCCGGGAAGAGATTGTCCGGCCCCACCATGTAGATTTTTCGCAACGCTTGATCATTGCCCGGATTCTCGCCCTCAATCGTAAAGGCCCCCTCTGTCTGGCGCATACGCCCATTCAAAATATTTAACAGCGTGGATTTCCCCGCTCCGTTTCGGCCCAAAAGACCGTAGATTTTTCCTTTTTCCAGATGTACATTGACGTGATCCAGCGCCATCAGCTTTCCAAAACGCTTGGATACGCCGCTTATTTCTAAACTCATCGTCGTATTCCTCCTATCTGTCATTACTCGTTGTCGTCACGCAACCAGCTAATCACCTCTTCGGTGGAGATGTCGAGCCGCTTTGCTTCCTTTTGCAAGGGGCAAACAAAATGGTCACGAAATTCATCCATTCGCTTTTGGCGAATCCGATCCACGCCGCCCTCAGCAACAAACACGCCTAATCCTCTTTTTTTATAAAGAATGCCTTCCTCAACCAGAAGATTCACTCCCTTTAATGCGGTCGCCGGATTGATGCGATACCCGACGCTCAATTCCGTCGTGGACGGAATTTGATCGCCTTCCTTATATGCTCCGGTCAAGATGGCATTTTCCAATCCCTCACTGATTTGTTGAAACAGGGGAACCCCATTGGCTTCGTCCAGGTGCATCGATTCCTCCTTTCTTTGATCCATGTGACGTCGACCTTGTCGATTTTCGACTTGTTGATTAGTTTATTAGTTAGTTACTTGAGTAACTAACTATGTGTATACTATACTGCCCTCTTTCGAGGTTGTCAAGAACGAAATGCTTTTTTCTTCGGCAATCGGAGTGAACGCAGCACACCATTCGCATGCATGCGGTTTAAATACAACAAAGCCGGAAGACGTCGGCATTCCGCCGACGCCTTCCGGCGCGGAGAGCAGGGCAATTAATTCATGCCCTTCTTTTTGTTCGCACAGTCCTCGCTGCGCGTGTTATTTCGTTACTTGTCGTTGCGCTTATTCTTCTTCAGGACGAAAGCAGCCAGGCCTGTTGTGGAGAGAATCGCGCTGCCCGCATAGATCACTGCAGAAATGTCGCCCGTTTTCGGCGCGACCGGCTTTTTGTTCGGCTTCGGCGTTACCGGCATTTCCGATGACGGCTGCTCCGGTTCCACCGGCTTTACAGAGCTCGAGCTGGAGGAAGAGGACGGCTCATCCGGCGTCGGAAGAGTGGGCTTCGGAATTCTTACGGTAAAGGTAATGTCATCTGTACCAACCGGTTTCGTAGAATCCAGACCCTCCGGTTTCTGAATGGCATCCCAAGAAAGGTTGAAATACAGTGGATTTGGTAACTGAACGACCGCTACGGATCGGGCGGCCGGAGCGGGCGTTAAAGTAGCTGTCGCTTCAATTCCACCGGTCATGGTACCCGTTACGGTGTAATTCTTACCTTTTCTTGCTTGGCTATTGAATACCACTCCGTCAACCGTAACTTGCAGTTCATCTTTCATCCCATTCACAGCATCCTTGAGATCCGCAAATGTCTTGACCTCTTTTTTTACTACCATTGTGATGGTAATAGTCTTTGTTGCCGGGTCGACGCTTTGGGCTTTAATCTCATATTTTTCGTTATCTCCCGAGAGCGTAACTGTCGGATTGGTCGCCGGATCAAATTCCATCTCCGCCGGCAAAGCCAGTGTAGTCTTAAATTCGCCCTTGTAACCAGACAATGCGATCATGGTATCCGGGATTTGGTTTCCGGGATTGAACAGTCCTTCAATTTTAGCGAGCTGAGCCTTGACGGGAGAAACATCCAACGTGCCTGTAAAGGCAACTTTATCGTCTTTTTTGACGCGGTACACGCTCTTATTCTGCGTCTCGTCGCCTACCTTGATGTCGCCAAGCAAGTTGATGTGTTCGACGTATTTTGTATATTTAACCGCAGCGGAAATATCTTGTTGATTCATGTAGGCTTTATCCGCAATTTGCACGCCGTTCCATTTGAAGGCAAATGGTTTTGTGTGACCGAATAATATGGCCGTCGCTTGCATATCGCCTTCTACCGTACCGGTAGCAACGTACGGCGTATGCGGATGGGCTCCTTGAGCGAACTTTACATGGCTAACAGAGAACGTAAATGTATCATCAACCGTTTCGGTGATCGCCTTCTTCAATTTGAGATACGTATCGTAACCAGTCGGATTGGTCAGTAAAAACTTGATGGTCGCAGTGTTGCTCGCTTTATCAATTTCCGAGGTCGACGTAAACACGCCATTTGCGCCCGTAAAGGCGCCTTCCGATTGAGCTGTAAACTCCAACCCTTCCGGCAACTTCAACGTAGCGGTAAAGGTGCTCTGAACAGTCTTCGGATCCAGCATAATTTTATCAACTGATACAAATTTTCCATAAGTATCTTCGATATCCTGCATCTGTTTCTTAATCTTCGATACATCCAGCGTACCGGTAAACGTCATCTCATCTTGATACTTCTTCTCAAGCACTTGCTTTCCGGTATCTCCGTCAACAAGCAGATCCGCATCCAGCGACTTCGTGGTCGCTTCTTCCGCACGAGCAACCGGGACGGACGGCATCACCATCGCCAAAATCATGGCGAATGCGGCGAAGAAGGCCAGTCCCCGTTTCCAAAGCGGATGGGTTTTAATTACGGACTTCATACTTTCCTCCTATTTGGTGTTTGCCCTTTCGAGCGGCAACAGTGCGGCCGAAGATGGGCGAGGGTTTCTGTTTCAACGAGACGCAGGCCGGACGAATGGAATCCGGTCTGCCGGTTGTTTTCATTTTACCACGAAAAAAGCGTTGTGGCAGGATTCCGACAGAAAAGGCAGGACCACGCGAATTTTGTTCGCGTGGCCGCGGGAGCCCGTCGAAGAGTCCATCGATCTTCCCTCCTCAGCAAGCGCTCTGCCTTAGCCTATCTTAATGCTTTTTGTTCTCGACGTTTTTCCGCTTATTTTTCGGATCCGCGTACACCCAGCAAGCGCCCAGCATGGATACTCCCAAAAGCGCGCTCCAGAACAGGAGACGATTGCCATCACCCGTCATGGGCTGCGGCTTCTCCGGTGATGCCGGTTTTGGCTGCGGTGCCGGCGTGGGCTTCGGCGTCGGGGCTGGGGTCGGAGTGGGGGTCGGGGTCGGAGTGGGCGTCGGAGTCGGAGTCGGTTCCGGATCGGGCGTAGGATGGTTGATCTTCACCTGGTGGTAGGTGGTGTCGGAGTCAACCGTAATCGTTTTGCCGTTCGCCTCGGTCACGTGCGCACAGTTTGCAAAGGTGGTGTTTTTGGTGAATTTCTTTTCAAGCTTCGTCGGTACCGTAAACGTAATGCTCTCGCTCTTATCAAGGGTCGCGATCGTCCAAGCAAGCTTCTGTCCGTCCACCGTCTGTGTGACGTTCTGTTTCAATTTCATCGGATCTTTTTCCGTCGTGCTTTCCATCGTGATGTGTTCCGCATCAATGATAAGGCCGTCCGGTATGGCATCCTTTACGACCACTCCCTTAAGATCCAGTTCTTGGCACGTATTCTTTACGGTAATGGTGTAGGTGATGGGTTCATCCTTCAAGTTTTTCACGCGCGCCGGCGCCTTCTCGGTGCCTGATTCCGGATTGGAAGTTTTCTCGAGTGCAATACCAATCTTATGCAAGGTGACCTTGCAGGCTGCGTAAAGGGAGTTTAGACCTATGCCTCCGTTCGGATTGGCATTCCTTAACATGACCGCCCTATTTTGTGTGGTGTTTTGCGAAACATTGGTCGCGTTCACCTGAAGTTCATTGACGGCGGTTTTGCCATCCAAGGTCGGATCGCTCGGTGCTTTCATTCTCACGTAGGCCACCAGTGCCTGGGATGGGCCAAGAACGAAATCCTTTCCATTTTCCGTTTTTCGCACGTCGATGGCGATCGCTTTGATCTGACTCTTATCAAAGGTCGAATCGTCCGCCGGATACGCTTTCCAGATGTTCGAATCATCAACATTCATATTGCCATTCGACATGACCTCTGCGGTTGTCGCATAATAGAGCTTCGGTTTAGCATAGTCATTGCTTCCCGAAGACAGCTTGTTTTCTATGATGGACAAATCGATGCCTGCAAAGGTGCCCTGCCATTCGGATTTCGGGGTTTCCGGCTTGATACTCTGATCAAGAATATCGTAGAAGACGATGTCGGAGCCATTGGTGTTCGAATCTTGATAATAGGCCAATTTATACTCATAATTTGCGCCGGTATAAATATGGTTAAAGCCTTTTACATCTGTGGTTGCACCGAATTTTTCTCCCTTATCGAGGTTGCGCACCAGTTGCTGCGCGCCGGAATGGGATACCGTAATCGGTTTAAAGCTCATCTTCCCATTCGTCAGGCCGAAATTATTGGTGCTTCCCGTTTGTTTATCGCGATTCGCATCGGCCAGCTCTTCATAATACGAATAGCTTCTGGGGTTGCCCTGCTTAGTGAAGTCGATATCGTCGGGATCCCATTCGCCGGTTGATGTGTTGACGAATGCCGCCGTATTAACCACGTCCGAGCCCCGGTCCTGAATATTCTCATACGTGTTGATGAGGGTATATTTCATGAACAGGGTGTATTGCGGGAGATCGTAGGCACCATATTTGGTATTCGGATATGGCTTGTCTTTCTCCGGCAGATCCTTCAGCGTGACTTTTAGCATCGTCGCGCCGCTACCCTTGTAATTAGGAATTTGCTCCACATCATAGTATGACGAAGGGATGGAGACCGGACGCCGTTTTAATCCTTCGCCCGGTGTTTCTTCCGTCGGTTTGGTAGACAAATATTCTCGGCCGACCTTAAGCGTGGAGGGGTCGATTTTTGTTCCCGCCGGCAGCAAATTATAGAACACTCCCTGGTGCATAGCATAGCGTCCCACAAGATCCGGATCGGTAACGTACGCTTTGTTGAGATCCATGCCATCTCCCAGCGCGCCCAAGGTGTTTTGGGCACGAACAAACACGTTCGTCCGCTGTTCGCGATGATCCGAATCGTCTTCGATGTCCGATAACTTGATCGTTGAAACACTAACGGTCGATCTTCGGTTGATTTTCGACATGCTATGTGTGATATAGACAGTGTGCTCCTCGTCCGTGGAATCGGTAGATTTCGCAGGAATCGACGCGTCCATCGGATTGACAGCGTTGGCCAGGTTTTCCGTCAGCCAGAAGTCCGCAGGCGCGGTATAGAGAGTGGCTCGGTTCTGGCTTACACAGTTTTGTACAAAACTCTTGACCGAAGCGGTCGGCTGGAGATATTCCACGACTACCAGTTGAAGGCGCGTCGCAAAAAATTTGCTGTCGTGCAGAAAGCGCACGTCGACAACGTTGTCGGGAAGAGAGAGTGGATCGCCACCCAATTTTTGTTCCGGACTGCCATTCGTAAAGGAAGCTACATAGCTTGCTCCGCCGGTTTTTTGAATGTTCGCATATTGCGTATAGGTCGACTCGCCCGCTTTTCGAATGTAGACGCTCACCGGGCTGTACTGATCATACTGCGTCGATTCCTGTGTATTTCTTTCCCACAAGCCAACTTTCAATTTCGTGGCATCATATTCCGATAAAAGAACCCGAACTGTTTTGTAACGGACATCCGCATCATCGGTAAGGGTATGCGGATCGGTAAGGCCGGAGAGATTTCCGGCAACGCCTCCATCGCGTTGAGAAAGAATCTTTTTACGCTCCGCGATAACCATTCTTCGTGGGCTTGTTGTATAGGTTCCGGTTGTGGCATCCCATTGTGGGTTTTTCGCGCGGGTTTCGGCGGTGTGTACAAAGGAGCGTTCGCCCCACATATTGCCTCCACTTTCCATGGGTGCCTCTTTGTCGGCTAAGATGGCTGTCTGGGCGCCGTAGGCATTTCCCGGAGAATTCTCGCTCTTGTTAGGGTCGCAGCGGCCGTCATAGTCTTTCCAGTAGCCGTACTGTCCCTTTTCCTGGACCAATACGTTCGCATCGCCATTAGCGGTCAGCGTAAAGTTATGCGCTGCGTTTCCGTCACGGGCAATCTGCGTGACTTGTACCGTATTGTGGACATTGATGCCGACTTTCGCCAAGTCCACACCTTTACTCCTCGCCTCTTTAATCAATTGGTTGGGATAGCGCATCAGCAAAAAGAAGCTCTTGTAGCCGGAGGTGTTCCGACCGGAGATATAATTAGAATATGGCCCGCCAAAGTCTAAATACTTTTGACCAATGCCATCCTTAAAGTTATCGTCAATGCCTTCATATAACCTAAGCGTGTTCTTTGCTGCGCCATCGGACCAAATAACATGTTCCCAGTCCTTCGTGGGATCGTTCGTGTTCTTGTTGGCGATTCCGGAATAGGGTGGGCGGACCTCCCGTGCACTGGAAATGGCTTGAAAAGCGTCTCCCGATTGGCATCGCGCACCGATGAGCTCACCTTTTTCATTATCCGGTGAGCCTATATTTTCAAAGGTGTAGGAAAAAGGCTGGGTGCTGGATTCAGTTCTGGTTCCAAAGCGCTCAAGATCTGCCCGGTAGACGACGTAGAAATAGTCATCGGCATCCGGGGCCTTGGGCCCCCATGCTGTTTGCCAATTGAAGTAAACATCTTCATTTTTCGTGATCCCTTTGCTGTCTACGTCGGCACGAGTCAAAGTCAACGTGGGCTCTTTCGCTTCGGTATGTGCCTTGACGGTGAGCTTCTGGGTCTGCGTATACTCCGGGGTGCCGTCATGGTCGGAATCAACAGAAATGGTAACGTCAAAGGACTTTTCGTAGTTTCCATCCGTATTCACGCCTAAGAGCGTTGGAATGAAGTAATAGGAGAACAGCATGGTATCTGCTGTGGATCCGTTGATGGGCTTTGCGTTGGAGACGGTGATGGTTCCCGTCGGATTGGTCAAATCCCCCGCCCAAGAAAAGGATGTGGCGTCACTGGTGGTGTCCTGTGGCACTTGCGTCTGCATCTGGTTCTTTTCGGCCAAAGCATCCGGCGTAGAGCCGTCCCAATACGTGCTGGTATCGCCTGCCCATGTTGTAAACAGGGCAGAAGGTAGGGTAACCTTGACGGAATCTTTTTGCAAAGCCTTAACATTTCCTGTATCAGTGAGGTTAAACGAGACCTCCACCGACGCCGCATAGGCTTTGTTGAACATATTATCAAAGCGCAATATGGTATTGTTCGCGTCTTCGTAATTGTATCCGTCGGAAGTTGCATTGACCGGATTTGCCCAGCGCGCGGTGAACTTGTAATCCTGCTGCGAGCCCGGCGCTTTAGCGGGTGCCTTTACAGGCGCTGGCACGGGTGCTGTAGCGGGCGCGTTAGTTAATGCTTCAGACGGCGCTTTTGCGGTTCCGTTGTCTGACGCTTCCGCCGGTGTTGTGGCGGGTGCGAGCGGATCCGAAGTCGTCTTTGCATGGGACAAAACGTTGGAAGAGACATCTTCGGTCTCTGTTACGTCCGGTTGACTTAGGCCATCCGGTCTCGTTTCGCCCGGTTCCTCCAATGGCGTGGCCGTATCCGTCGTCTCAACGGCATACGTAGAAGCCTTGTCCTCCGCGAGAACAGGGCGACTATCCGTAATGACGGCGGTGACGAGCATTACGAGTGCGATAACCCCGGCCAACACTCTATTGCGTACGTGTTTCATGCTTTAGTCCTTTCTTTTTTTCTGCACGATATGGATTCCTGCCATGAAAAAAAGAGACTATCCATTGGCCATAAATAGACGGTCAATGTGATGCCTCTGCGTAAAAATAGAATTTAAAAAAAAGGTGAACAAAAACCACAGACTGATCGTCTGTCTGTCTATCTGTCTGTCGATCTAAGAGAGTATCCACATGATCCCCCTTCGTCAAGTGCAATAATCGTCTTTCTCTTATTGTAGACTATTTTCCTTGTATTTCCTATAGGAAAGACTTTATCTTTTGTAAAATCGTACGATTCGACTCTAGCTACGAAAACAGATGCGCGCCTTTCGCACAAAAAAACAAGCCCGGAGCATTCGCCCCGAGCCTGTTTCTTTACGCAGCCGAAACCGCGTTTTTAGATTGTATTCTTCGCTTACTCGATGACCTTGGAGACAACACCGGAAGCAACCGTACGGCCGCCCTCACGGACAGCGAAACGGAGACCTTCCTCAATCGCGATCGGCGAGATGAGGGTGATGGTGAAGGTGGCGTTATCACCAGGCATAACCATCTCGGTGCCTTCCGGCAGCTGGATGTCGCCCGTAACGTCGGTCGTGCGGAAGAAGAACTGCGGACGATAGCCCGAGAAGAACGGCGTATGACGGCCACCTTCATCCTTCGTCAACACATAGACCTGACCTTCGAATTTGGTATGCGGATGAATCGAGTTCTTAGCAGCCAAAACCTGACCACGCTCGATTTCATTACGCTGTACACCACGCAGCAGCGCGCCGATGTTATCGCCGGCTTCTGCCTGATCCAATTGCTTGTGGAACATTTCCACACCGGTGACAACGACTTCACGCGGCTTGTCAACAAGACCGACGATCTCGACGGTGTCGCCAACTTTCAACACACCACGCTCGACACGGCCGGTCGCAACCGTACCACGTCCGGTGATGGTCAAAACGTCTTCTACCGGCATCAGGAACGGCTCATCCGTCGCACGAACCGGCGTCGGGATGTATTCATCAACCGCTTCCATCAATTTCACGATGGCATCTTCCCATTCGCCGCCCTCTTCGAGGCACTTCAGCGCAGAACCGACAATGATCGGCGTATTGTCGCCGTCAAAATCGTATTCGTTCAATAGGTCGCGAACTTCCATCTCAACCAATTCGATGAGTTCATCATCATCAACCTGGTCTTTTTTGTTCAGGAAAACCACGATCTTCGGAACGCCGACCTGACGAGCGAGCAGGATGTGCTCACGAGTCTGGGGCATCGGACCGTCCGCAGCGGAGACGACGAGGATCGCGCCATCCATCTGGGCAGCACCGGTGATCATGTTCTTAACATAGTCAGCATGGCCCGGGCAGTCCACGTGGGCATAGTGGCGGTTCGGAGTTTCATACTCGACAACCGACGTATTGATGGTTATACCACGTGCGCGCTCTTCCGGCGCCTTATCGATGTTGGCATAGTCGACGAATTCGCCTGTGCCAAACTTCTCGTTCATAACTTTGGTGATGGCAGCGGTTAACGTCGTCTTACCATGGTCGACGTGACCGATCGTGCCGATGTTTACATGCGGTTTACTACGCTCAAATTTTTGCTTCGCCATTTTTTCCTCCTAAAAACAACAACTGGTCGTTACGGAACATTATAGAACAGATGGCAGAAAATTGCCACTATTCCCCCTGCACAACGCAATTACTCGTTGCGCGATTTCGTGACTTCCTCCGCAATGCTGTCGGGCACTTTTTCATAGTGATCGAACTGCATCGAATAGGTCGCGCGTCCCTGCGTCTTGGAGCGCAGATCCGTCGCATAGCCGAACATTTCGGAAAGCGGAATGTAGGCGTCGACCACCTGAACACCGGCGCGCGTGGACATCTGTTCAATGCGCCCGCGTCGGGACGACACGTCGCCCATGACATCGCCCAGGTATTCTTCCGGCGTGAGAATCTCCACTTTTTGCAGCGGTTCCAGCAGTGCCGGTTTTGCCTGTTTCATTGCGTTTTGCATCGCCATGGAACCGGCAATCTTAAACGCCGTCTCCGACGAGTCGACCTCATGGAACGAGCCGTCGTAGATCTCTACGTCCACATCTAGCACCGGGAATCCTGCAACAGGACCGCTCTGACATGCTTCCTGAATACCCTGAATGGACGGGTTGATGAATTCCTTCGGAATGGATCCGCCGACGGTGACATTGTGTACCACGATGCCCGTTCCCGGCTCGCCCGGTTTAATGCGAATGCGCACGTCACCGTATTGACCGTGACCACCGGACTGGCGCACGAACTTGCCCTGTGCTTCTGCCTGTGTCGTGATGGATTCACGGTAGGAAACCTGCGGATTGCCGATGTTCGCTTCGACTTTGAACTCGCGCTGCAGACGATCGACAATGATTTCCAAGTGCAATTCGCCCATGCCGGCGATAATGGTCTGTCCGGTTTCCGCGTTCGAATACGTCTTGAAAGTCGGATCTTCTTCTGCCAGCTTTGCGAGCGCGATGCCCATCTTCTCTTGCGAGGCGCGGGTCTTCGGTTCAATCGCAACGGAGATAACCGGCTCCGGGAAGGTCATCTGCTCCAGCACGATCGGATGATCCTGATCGCAGAGCGTGTCGCCCGTTCCGGTGTCTTTGAGGCCGACCGCGGCGGCAATGTCGCCGGCCTGCACAACCTCAATCTCCTCGCGTTTATTCGCATGCATCTGCAGAATACGGCTCAAGCGTTCGCGCTTGCCCGTCGTCGAATTGTAGATATAGCTTCCGTTCTCCACTTTTCCGGAATACACGCGGAAGAAGCAGAGCTTGCCCACGTAGGGGTCGGTCATGACCTTGAAGGCCAGAGCCGAGAAGGGCTCATCCACATCGGCTTCGCGATGAATGAGTTCCTCGTCCTCGGTACCGTTTTTCGTTCCGGTTACCGGCGGGATGTCCAGCGGACTGGGCATGTAATCGACAATCGCATCGATCAGGAACTGCACGCCGCGATTCTTATACGCCGATCCGCAGAGTACCGGGAAAATCTTCTGTTCCAGCGTACCCGTACGGATGGCTTTGCGGATCATTTCTTCGCTGATGGGCTCTTCTTCAAGATACGCCATCGCTAAATCGTCATCGACCTCGGAGAGTGCCTCCAGCATATTGGCACGCATCTCTTCTGCTTGATCTTTCAGATCCGCCGGAATGTCCTCATCGGTGATCTCTTTACCGAGATCGTCATGATACACTTCGGCGCGCATGGTGACCAGGTCGATGATGCCCACAAATTTGTGCTCTGCTCCGATGGGCAGCTGTACCGGCAATGCGTTCGCCTTCAGCTTGTCGTGAATGGTATCCACGGACATTAAGAAGTCAGCGCCGGTGGCGTCCATTTTGTTGATGAAGCACATGCGCGGAACGTGATACTTGTCTGCTTGACGCCACACCGTCTCGGATTGGGGTTCTACGCCGCTTTTTGCGTCGAACAGCGCCACCGCGCCGTCCAGCACGCGCAGAGAACGTTCAACCTCCACAGTGAAGTCAACGTGTCCCGGAGTGTCGATGATGTTGATACGATTCGTTACGCCGTTACGCGGCCAGAAGCAGGTGGTTGCAGCGGATGTAATCGTAATGCCGCGCTCTTGTTCTTGCGCCATCCAGTCCATCTGTGCAGCACCTTCGTGCGTATCACCCATCTTGTGAATTTTTCCGGTATAGAACAGAATGCGTTCCGTGACTGTCGTCTTACCGGCATCAATATGGGCCATGATACCGATGTTACGAATATCTTTTAAAGGTGTATGTTCTGCCAATGAGAACCTCCCCGCGATTAATAGCGGAAGTGCGCGAATGCCTTATTCGCGTCCGCCATGCGGTGCATCTCTTCTTTACGGCGCACGCTGGCACCGGTATTGTTAAATGCATCCACCAGTTCACTACCTAAGCGCTCTTCCATGGTTTTTTCTCCGCGTGTGCGGGCAAAACCGACGATCCAGCGCAATGCGAGCGTCTGACGACGGTCGGGACGAACCTCCATCGGCACCTGGTACGTCGCACCGCCGATACGGCGGCCTTTGACTTCCAGCACCGGCATGACGTTCGCCAACGCTTTACGATAGATTTCGAGTGCTTCCTGACCGACTTTTTTCTCTGCATATGCAAAGGCGCCATAGACAATGCGCTGGGCCAGTCCTTTTTTGCCGTCCAACATGACCGTGTTGATCAACTTCGATACGGCCACGTCATTATATCGGGGATCCGGCATGATCTCCCTTTTTGGAATATGTCCTTTTCTTGACACTTCTCTTCCCTCCTTATCATCCATAGGGATGAATGGTACTCAACCGCCGCTTATCGACGGCTGCCGTGCACAAGAAAACCAGAAGGTTCGCGTATGCACTTTCGTCTCGTGTTTACTTACTTGCTAGATTTCTTTGCGCCGTATTTCGAACGAGCTTGCTTACGGCCTTCAACGCCGGACGCATCCAATGCGCCGCGGATGATGTGATAACGCACACCAGGCAAGTCTTTGACACGACCCCCGCGGATCAGCACAACGCTGTGCTCCTGCAGGTTATGACCGATACCGGGAATGTAAGAAAGGACTTCATAGCCGTTGGTTAAACGTACACGAGCCACTTTACGAAGCGCCGAGTTCGGCTTCTTCGGGGTGACTGTACGCACCGACGTGCACACGCCGCGCTTCTGCGGCGACTCCACCGGCGTCTGGCGGTTCTTCAACGTATTGAAGTTGAATCCCAACGCAGGCGTATTCGTCTTCTTTCGTTCCGAAAAACGTCCCTTACGGATCAGTTGATTAATTGTCGGCATACCGTTCCTCCTTCTTTTTATATTTTCCTCTTCGGAATGTGGGCTATTGGCCGGGATGGTTGCCTTCTGTCCACATAGTGTTTCGTAACACGGCTTTTCGTGGCACGGCTTTTCGTAGCGCTGCTTTTCGTAGCGCGGCTTTTCGCCGCGCAGCGTCGTATCGTGCCACTTCGTTGCGCACTTTGCACCGTTGCTTCCGATTTGAAGGCAAAATTCGGAAAATAACCTTAGACAGTATATCAGTCGTTGGAAACCGCGTCAAGATGCGCTTTCATCCCCTTCTGTGCGCCATCGGCAATGCGCCCCGACAGTCTTCCTTGCGCCGCCGACTTCTCCTCGGTAAGTGGAACGTGAAAAGCCTGATCCCGGCTCGTCGAAGATGCGGCGCGCGGAAGGCTGTCGGGGTGCTGGGTGTGGCAGGCTGTCGAAGTGCTTGGGTGCGACAAACAATGGATGCCGAGGCGAAGTAGGAATTGTGAGCGAAGTGTGTTGCGGTGAGTGAGGAGGCCGTGAAGCAAACGGGCGAAATGAGCCGCAGTGATCAAGAGCACCAATAGGGTGCGGGAACTCGGCGGTGCGCCGCTGGAAATACCGTTGGCGGCGCGGTTTGAAAAAACGCCGGCCGCAGGCCGGCTCCATATTGACGCCTGTAGAGTGGAATCGCTAAAAATAGAAAACCACTCTACGCTTGTGCGTAAATTTGTAGAGTGGAATCGCTGAAAACGAAAAACCACTCTACACTTGCGCCTATGACTGTAGAGTGGAATCGCTAAAAATAGAAAACCACTCTACGTTAATACGTGCACTTGTAGAGTGAAATTGCTGAAAATGAAAAAACACTCTACGCCTGTGCGTAAACTTGTAGAGTTGATTTGTTTAAAACTGAAAATAACTCTACGCCTGCGCACAAAATTGTAGAGTGGAATTGCTAAAAGTCGAAAATGACTCTACAGCCGATCGCACACCTGTAGAGTCGAATCGTTGAAAATAAAAAAACACTCTACACCAGCTACACCAGTTCGAACATCTGTAGAGTGGAATCGCTGAAAGCGAAAAACCACTCTACAGCAACTCGCGCAAATATAGACAGGAGTTCAAGCTCGGGCAACCACACACAACATTGCTCCCTAGCGCCTGCAGGAGTATGATAAAAGCAGTTCCATAAGATGATGGTGAGGCTTCACTCCCCTATCATCCGAATGAAATCGCTCTGCCAAAGCACTTCAGCGGCGCAGCGATTATACAGGCGCATCGGCTACGATGGAATCTATGTGGTTAATTTCAATGGATGAATCAGGAGGAAATGACGATGAAAACAACACGCAACAACATTCTGTATTATGCATCCACCGCCCTTATCATTGAGACGGCTATCTCACTGGGTTTTGCCCTCTTGGTCTCCCTCTTCGGCGGCATTCTGGCTTCTTGGCTTAACCGCGGAAACGATGTAGGCGGCTACTTTTTAGGCGCATTGGGATTTTCTATATTTTGGCTCTCCCTGCTGGCGATTGTGCTCAGTCTTGCCTATTTCTACGCAGGCTTCGCCGGACGAAAAAATGCGGATAATCCGCAAGTGGGCAGCCGGCTATTTATTTTCGGCATCATCATGCTCGTCATATCCGCCATTTCCATTCTGATGAAATTCACCTTTTTATCCCTGGTTCATTTGGTCATCGTCGCCCTATATGCGGTCGGCGCGTATGAATTAAAAACCGGCAAGATGCTGCTGTCACAATACTTCGGACAAGCTCCGAAGGTGGATATGGATAAGTTTGATATGGATAAGGTTGATATGGATAAGGTTGATATGGATAAGGTTGATATGGAAAAGCTCGATATGGATAAGGTTAATACGAATATAAATGAGATGGATAAGGAGCAATAACGTTCCAAACCATTGTCACGCTATGTAGCGCATAACCAGAAAACGGATTGTCTCCTGCCCTGAAGACAATCCGTTTTTTTTGCAATCCGATCCACAAGGAAAAGACGTTCAGCACCCGTCCGGTCCGCAAATCCCCGGGGAGGGCACCTCTTCTTCTCGATCTGCCTGCAAACGGGAGGCATCCCACCCGTTGACATCAAACAAAATCGATCCGTCGGAAAAGAGGAAGCATGGGATGCCGATCTTGCCCTCTTCCTTAATGGGCTTGAATTCCTTTCGCGTATCCCGAAGGTGGAGAAATTCTTTCAAGCTCGTCGTGTTTGCTGTGATGTCCACAGCATCGTACGATACTCGCCGCTCTTCAAGAAGCTCTTCTGCCTGTCGGCAATCCGGGCATATCCTTGAAAAATACATTTTCATGTCATCCCTCCCTTTTTTCCACACGCTGCACCAGCAATACGCCGCCAGCAACGCCAAAGCCCGCACAGCGCAAAACACCGCTCTACGACAACAGAAGCGTATCGCTCTCCGCACCCGTGGCCGATACTTCGCGGAACTTCTCAAGCAAATCATCCACCGTCAATCTCGCCTTTTCTTCCGGACCGACATCATAAAGAATGCGTCCGCGATCCAGCATGAGCAGGCGATTGCCCATGCGCAACGCATCGCGCATGTTGTGCGTGATCATGAGCGTGGTCAGGTGGTCGCGGCGCACGATGCGATCCGTAATGCTAAGGACGGTGGCCGCTGTGTTGGGATCAAGCGCCGCCGTATGCTCATCCAAAAGAAGCAGCTTCGGCTTTTGCAGAGTGGCCATCAAAAGAGTCAACGCCTGGCGCTGACCGCCGGATAAAAGAGAAACCTTCGTTTCCATGCGATCCTCGAGACCGAGGCCGATCTCTTTGAGCAAGGTGTAATAGCGTTCCCGCTCTCCCTTGGCAACGCCCCAGCGCAAGGTGCGGCGTTTGCCGCGACGAGCGGCAATGGCGAGATTTTCCTCGATTTGCATGCTGGGAGCCGTTCCCACCATAGGATCCTGAAATACGCGGCCCAAAAAGCTGGCCCGTTTGTTTTCCGGAAGACGCGTGATATCTATGCCGTCCAAAAGAATCTGACCGGAATCAATGGGAAAGGAACCCGCGATGGCGTTCAAAAGGGTGGATTTTCCTGCACCGTTGCCACCGATGACGGTGACAAAATCGCCGTCGTTCAAGGTGACGGAGATCCCGTTTAAGGCGCGCTTCGCGTTCACCGTCCCGGGATGAAAGGTTTTATATACCTGTTGAATTTCAAGCATCGCGCTCTCCCTTCTCCGTTGTCGTTAACGAGTTTTCCTTCTCGGACGAGACGCTTGCTACAGACGAAGTCTCCGATCCGAACGCCGTTTCCGCCTCGGACGCCGTGTCCGCCCCGGACGAGGCCGCCGGCTGCGGTCGAAACAGCTGCATCTGCCGTTGCCAGTAGGGAACGGCCAGGAAAATGGCGACAATGGCAGCGGAAATCAGCTTCAAGTCATTGGTGTTGAGACCAAACAACAAAACAATCTGCAAAATCAAGTAATACGTGATCGAACCGATGGCCACAGCCAGCATTTTCAGCGCGAAATTGACAAAGATGCGCCCGAAAAGTACTTCACCGATAATGAGCGCCGCCAGGCCGATGACGATGGCGCCGCGTCCCATATTGATATCGGATGCGCCCTGATATTGGGCCAGCAAAGCGCCCGAAACGGCAACCAGACCGTTGGAAAGAGCGAGACCCAAAATGATGTTGCGCTTGGTGTCGATGCCCTGTGCGCGCGCCATGATGGGATTCGAGCCCGTGGCACGAATGGCGCTTCCGCGCTCGGTGCCGAAGAAGTAATACAATACGACAATGACGACGACAACGAAAAGGGCCGTTAAGAAAAGCGGATTTTGCAGCGACAGCTCGCGCACATAGCGCTGGGAGACGATGAGATCATATTTATCCACGCCAAGCGGCTGATTGGCCTTCCCGCCCATGATGCGCAGGTTGACCGAATAGAGGGCCAGCTGCGAGAGAATACCTGCTAAAATGGCCGGAATTCCGCAACGGGTATGCAAAAAGCCGGTAACGGCTCCGGCAACGTAGCCTACAAGAAAGGCCAACGCGAGCGCCGGCCAGGGCGAAAAGCCGCCACGCATGAGCATGACCATGGTGGCGCCGCCGGTGGCAAAGGAGCCGTCCACGGTCATATCCGGAATATCCAGAACGCGAAACGACAAATAGACCCCGATGGCCAGAATGGCCCAGATGAGCCCTTGACTGATGGTCCCGGGCAATGCATTTAGAAGTACGGACAATATGTCCCCCTTTCCTTGGTTTCCCAACGCTGCGGACGGAACCAAAATCTCGACCGCCTGCGGCAAGGCCGCTTCCTTCCTACTTTGAGGAATCCGCTGTTCCGTCGATGATCTCGTAGCCTTGCGGGATCTTGACACCCAGCGCCTTTGCGTTTCTTTCGTTGATTTTCTTCTTGATCTCTTTGGCCGAAGCGATGGGCATCTTCGAGATAGATTCTTCACCACGAAGCACCTTGGCGGCCATCTCTCCGGTCAACTCGCCCAGCTTATAGTAATCCACCGCGATCGAAGCCACGCCGAGCACCTTGGCCGACTGCTCTTCCGCCGCGATCATGGGCTTTTTCGCCGGCAAGACGATGTTTGCAATGGCTTCGGCATTGGAAGCGGCGACGTTATCCGTCGGCATGTACAGAATATCTGCTTCCGCGACAGCTTTTTGTACCACCGGCTGCAGATCGTTGGAATCCGTAAAAGAGTAGCCCTTCACGTCATACCCGGCTTGCGTAAGCAATTCCGTCATGTTCTTCACCTGAAATACGCTATTCGCCTCTGAAGAGGAATACAGGATGCCGACGGTGTGCTTTCCCGGAAAGAGATCCTTGAAAATTTCCACTTGTTGATCAAACGGCGCAAGGTCCGTCGTGCCGGAGACGTTGGTTCCGACCGTCCCTTGAAAATCGGGAATCTCTAGCGCAGAGGCATAGTCCGTCACCGAAGTGCCGAGTACCGGAATGGTTGCCGTTGCGGCAGCTGCGGATTGTAGCGGTGCCGTGGCATTGGCCAGGATGAGATCCACGTTTTGGGCGACAAAGCCGTTGATGATGGTCGAAACCATGGCCGTTTCGCCGGAGGCATTCTGCAAATCGAATGTCACCTTGTCGCCCAGTTCCTTTTTGAGGGCATCCTCAAAGCCCTGCGTCGCTTTGTCCAGTGAGGGGTGCTGTGCCAATTGGGCAATGCCGACTTTCCAGGGGCCTTGCGGATTCACGGAAACCGCGGAGGTATCTTTGTTGCTTGCGCTCTCGCCGGAAGAAGCGGCTGTACCCGCGGAAGAGTCGGACGGGGCTTTTGTCCCGCAAGCGGTAAAGACGAAAAGCAGTGCAATGAGCCAAAGGGCGTTTTTCCAAGCAGATCGCCGGGATGTCACAGAATACTCGTCCGAAATGGAATAGTTCATGATGTTCTCCTTTATTTATACGTCCGTAAGGACGTTGACGCAGCGCATGTGATGTTCTATTGCGCCTTTGGCTCCGACAGCTCCTCGTACCCTTCCGGGATGGTCAAGCCGAGCGCCTCGGCATTCTTGCGATTGACCATCTTCTTGGCCGAAGGGGCATATTCTATCGGCATATCCTGAATCTTCTTTTCTCCACGAAGAATGGCCGCCGCCATTTTTCCGGTTGCCCGACCGAGCTCTTCATAATCGATGGATACCGTCGCTATGCCAAAAACCCTTGCCGGCTCTGCTTCCCCAGTAATCACCGGACATTTTGCCGGCAAAACGATGTTGGCAATGGCTTCGGCATTGGAGCTGGCGACGTTATCCGTCGGCTCGTAGAGCACATCGCTCTCGGCAACCGCTTGGGTTACCACTGCCGGCAAGTCGTTGGAATCGGTGAAGGAAAAGGGCTTTACCGTATATCCCATCGCGCTTAAGCGCTTGGTCATCTCCTGCACCTGGAAGACGCTGTTCGCTTCGGATGTCGAATAGATGATGCCCACCGTTTTTGCATTCGGGAACCATTCGTGCAGCACTTCCGCCTGTTCATCCAGCGGCGCCAAATCGGATGTGCCGGAGACGTTCGTGCCGATGGTGCCGTTAAAATCCTTCAGTTCCAGAGCGGTCGCGTAATCCGTGACGGACGTACCCAGAATGGGAATGGTCGATGTTGCGGATGCCGCTGCTTGCAACGGAGCGGTGGCGTTGGCCAAAATCAGGTCGGGGTTTGAGGCTACAAAGCCATTGACGATGGTGGTAACATTGGCCACTTCACCGGAGGCATTTTTGACATCAAAGGTCACCGCGTCGCCGAATTGCTCTTTCAGTTCTTCCTGAAAGCCGCGTGTCGCGCTGTCCAAAGCAGGATGTTG
The DNA here is from genome assembly GCF_900119705.1 of Murdochiella vaginalis. Classification (GTDB taxonomy): domain Bacteria; phylum Bacillota; class Clostridia; order Tissierellales; family Peptoniphilaceae; genus Murdochiella; species Murdochiella vaginalis. The sequence continues at coordinate 1,436,731 of NZ_LT632322.1, forward strand.
CGTCAGCTGGACAATTCCGATGTGATAGGTTTTCCCCTCTTTCGTGGTTGTCTGCGCCTCGCTTAGCTTTCCGCTATCCGCAGAGGTTGCCGGGCTGTCGTTTGTCTTGGCGCATGCGCTAAAAACAAGCGCCAGCGCCAGCAAAAAGCTGAACATCCAAAATCGCTTTTTCATTGTCTTTCCTTTCCGTTTCCTGCGCCATCCTTGCGCATTTCCCGGCGCGGACGAACCAATTTCCTTTTGGTCCGGACAAATCGCATTTTCGGCCCCAACGAACCAAAAAAGCGGCTCGTCCGAAGACCGAGCCGCTTTCGTCGACCACTCTTCCTCGGACGTTACCGCACACAAAAATAGGTAAAGTAAAAGTAGGTAAAGTCCGATGCGAAAACAGAGAGAGCCGCTTGGGCAGAAAGAGCTTGCTGCGCGTTATTCATCAAATTCCGATTGTTCATCGTCTTTTGCATTTTGCTCCCTCTCCATTCGTTTTTCTAACCATAGCGGAAAACGGAAGAAAATGCAAGGCTTTCTCTCGCATTTTCTTCCGCAGATAGCTATTGATTCTCTTATTCCGTTACTGTGTCGGTCTCGGCTTCATCCGTCGTGCCGGCAACGTCGACATCGTCTTCCCGCGCGTCTGTGGCGCCGCGACGCAACGTGTCGATGTCTTCTCCCTCATCCTCATCATCAATCGAAACCGGTTCGTCGTCGGCAAGAAAGTCGTTTTTATGCGCTTTTAAGCCGGCGATGCGATCCAAATCTTCTTCCATACCGTCATAGGTGATGCCGCTCTGGCGGTAGGATTTCATGCCTGTACCGGCAGGAATGAGCTGACCGATGATGATGTTTTCCTTGAGGCCGCGCAGATCATCGACCTTGCCCTTGATGGAGGCATCGGTGAGCACACGCGTCGTTTCCTGGAAAGAAGCGGCACTGAGGAACGAATCCGACGCGATGGAGGCCTTCGTGATGCCCAAAATCTGATATTCGAAGGAGGCCGGTGTCTTGCCCTGCGCTTCCAGCTTCTCATTTTCAATGGCAACGAGACGCTGGTTCACCATTTGTCCCGGTAAGAAATGGGAATCGCCGGAATCGGTCACGCGCACGCGCTGGAGCATCTGTTTAATGATGATCTCGATGTGGCGGTCATCAATGTCAACACCCTGAATACGGTACACCTTTTGGACTTCACGAGTAATATAGTCCTGCACCGCCTTCACGCCGAGAATTTCCAGAATATCATGCGGATTCAGAGAGCCTTCCGTGAGACGAGCACCCTTCTCGATGACGTCGCCGTCATGCACCACAATGGTCGTGCCGAACGGAATGGCATAGGTTTCCTGATGTCCGTCCTCTGAGGTAACCACGACATCCTGACGCTTCTTGTTGTCCTGAATTGAGACAGTACCGCCGTTTTTGGTGATGGTCGCAAGTCCCTTCGGCTTACGCGCTTCGAAAAGCTCCTCCACACGCGGAAGACCTTGGGTAATTCCGGTACCGGCAATGCCGCCCGAGTGGAAGGTACGCATCGTCAGCTGCGTACCCGGCTCACCGATGGACTGTGCGGCGATGATACCGACCGCTTCCCCGATGTCGACCGTCTTGCCTGTAGCCAGGTTGCGGCCATAGCACTTAGCGCAGACCCCGTGTACAGCATTGCACTGCAATACCGAACGCACCTTAACTTCCTGAATGCCGGCATCCACCAGCGCATCCGCGATGGTTTCGGTAATCACTTCGTTGTGTCGTACCAGCAATTCGCCCGTAGTCGGATGCAGAACATCTTCAAAGCTCGTGCGGCCGACAATCCGGTTCTTAAGCGATTCAATCTTCTCATTGCCTTCGCGAATGTCCGAAACGGTAATGAAGCGGTCTGTTCCGCAATCCTCTTCCGTGACGATGACATCCTGGGATACATCGACGAGACGACGCGTCAAATAGCCGGAGTCCGCCGTACGCAACGCGGTATCGGAAAGGCCCTTGCGCGAGCCGTGCGTGGAGATAAAGAACTCTTGCACGGAAAGCCCCTCGCGGAAGTTGGCGCGAACCGGAATTTCAATGGTTTTACCGGTGGCCGTCTGCATCAACCCGCGCATGCCTGCCAGCTGGCGAATCTGCTTCATGGAACCGCGGGCGCCGGAGTTCGCCATGATGGCGATGGAGTTTTGCGGATCCAGCGTTTTCGTGATGGCTTTTTCGACATCGTCCGTGGCCTTTGTCCAGGTATTGATAACAAATTCGTAGCGTTCGTTTTCGGAAATCAAACCGCGGCGTGCCATGCGGTCATAGCTTTCCACGTCCTTTACCGCCTGATCGAGGATGTCCTTCTTCTCTTCCGGAATATGCACGTCGTTCATGGATACCGTCAAGGCACCAATAGTGGAATAGCGATAGCCGGTGGACTTGATATAGTCCAAAAGGCGAGACGTGCGAATGTTTCCGTGCTTGCGATAGCAGCGATCGAGAATATCGGTCAACATCTTTTTGTCGACCAGCATATCAATTTCGAGACCGTAGGGATCTTCCTTGCGATTGACGTAGCCCAGATCCTGCGGAATCCCTTCATTGAAGATGAAGCGACCAACCGTGGATACCACAGCTTTTCCATGATCCTCCGCATTCAGGCGGCACTTGACCGCCACCGGCGAATGCAGCGTGACATAGTGATTCGCCAGTGCCTTATTCATCTCATCGAGATCTTCATAATAGGCGACAGGCTCTTTGCTGCTCGGTTCGGCCGTCAAATAATAAGAGCCCAACACCATATCCTGCGTCGGCGTAGTAATCGGCTTACCGTCTTTAGGCGCCAAAATGTTGTTCGTCGACATCATGAGCAGGCGAGCTTCGGTCTGTGCCTCGGAAGACAGCGGCACGTGAATCGCCATCTGGTCGCCGTCGAAGTCGGCATTGTAGGCGGTGCAAGCCAGCGGATGCAGCTTGATGGCCTTGCCTTCGACTAATACCGGTTCAAAAGCCTGGATGCCCAAACGGTGCAGGGTCGGGGCGCGGTTTAAAAGCACCGGATGATCTTTGATGACCTTTTCCAACGGTCCCCACACGTTCTCATCCTTGCGCTCGACCATCTTTTTGGCATTCTTAATATTGTGGGCCAGCTCCTGTGCCACCAGTTCTCGCATGACGAAGGGCTTGAACAATTCCAGCGCCATGTCTTTCGGCACGCCGCACTGATAGAACTTCAAATTCGGGCCGACAACGATAACGGAACGGCCGGAATAGTCCACGCGCTTGCCGAGAAGGTTCTGACGGAAGCGACCGGTTTTCCCCTTTAACAGATCGGAGAGACTCTTCAAAGGACGATTGGATGCACCGGTGACCGCTTTGCCGCGGCGACCATTGTCGATTAAGGCATCCACCGCCTCTTGCAGCATGCGCTTTTCATTGCGCACGATGATGCTCGGCGCACCGATGTCCAACAGACGTTTTAAGCGGTTATTGCGGTTGATGACGCGACGATAGAGATCATTGAGATCGGAAGTCGCAAAGCGTCCGCCTTCCAGCTGCACCATCGGGCGCAGATCCGGCGGCATAACAGGAAGTACCGTCAGGCACATCCATTCCGGACGATTGCCGGAGCGCAGAAATGCCTCGACGACCTCCAGACGACGCAGAGACCGTACACGTTTCTGTCCGGTGGCCTCTTCCAATTCGAGAGTCAACTGACGCTGTTCCTCTTCCAGATCGACCTCTCGCAACAATTGCTGTATCGCCTCGGCGCCCATCTTGGCGACAAAGCCGTCGCCGTACTGCTCGTAATAGCGATTGTATTCATCTTCGCTGAGCAGCTGTTTTTTATACAGGTCGCCCTCGGCTTCGCCCGGATCCAAAACGACATAGTTAGCAAAATACAGCACCAACTCCAGTGCCTTCGGGCTCATGTCGAGAAGCAGACCCATGCGGGAAGGAATCCCCTTGAAATACCAGATGTGTGAAACCGGCGTGGCAAGCTCAATATGACCCATGCGCTCACGGCGTACCTTGGATTTTGTGACTTCCACACCGCATTTTTCACAGATTACGCCTTTGAAACGGATGCGCTTATATTTTCCGCAGTTACATTCCCAGTCCTTCGTCGGTCCGAAAATCTTTTCACAGAACAGGCCGTCTTTTTCCGGTTTCAACGTACGATAATTGATCGTTTCCGGCTTTTTGACCTCTCCATGCGACCAGGAACGAATCTTCTCGGGAGAGGCGATCTGAATTTTAATTGCATCAAATGCATTGGTTTGTTTCATGTTGATGGCCTCCTCTATTCCTCATCCTCATCGGCGTCCTGAATGGAAAATCCGAGCGCATTGAAAGCGTCCTCATCTTCCTCGACATCCTCTTCATCCAACTCGTATTCTTCATCGTCGGACGTTGGCAGATCATCGTCATCCGCACGATGCAGGAAGGAGCGCGGCGCTTCTTCATTTTGGCGTTCATCCAAATCATCAATTTGAGAGAAGCGGGTGACGTCGTTAATGTCGTTGAGAAGCGTTACCTCTTCGCCCGCATCATCCAGCAACTTGATATCCAACGCCAACGACTGCAATTCCTTAATTAACACCTTAAAGCTCTCCGGAATGCCCGGTGTCGGGATGTTTTCGCCCTTAACAATGGCTTCGTAGGTGCGCACGCGGCCGGTGACATCATCCGACTTCACCGTCAGCATTTCCTGTAATGTATGGGAGGCACCGTACGCTTCCAACGCCCAAACTTCCATTTCCCCGAAACGCTGTCCGCCGAACTGCGCTTTACCGCCAAGCGGCTGTTGTGTAACCAGCGAATACGGGCCGGTGGAACGGGCATGAATTTTTTCTTCGACCATGTGATGCAGCTTGAGAATGTACATATAGCCGACCGTCACTTGGTTGTTAAACGGTTCGCCGGTACGGCCATCACGAAGCTGCAGCTTGCCGTTGATCGGATAGCCCGCCTTGGTCAGCGCTTCTTCGATATCTTTATCGGATGCGCCGTCAAAAACCGGCGTCGCGACTTTCCAGCCCAATTTCTTAGATGCCAAACCGAGATGTACTTCGAGCACCTGACCCAGGTTCATACGGGACGGAATACCCAGCGGATTCAAACAGATTTGAATCGGCGTGCCGTCCGGCAGGAACGGCATATCTTCTACCGGCAAGATGCGGGAAACAACGCCCTTGTTGCCGTGACGTCCGCACATCTTATCGCCGACCATGATCTTGCGCTTGGTTGCGATATAGACGCGCACCACTTCGTTAAGGCCGGGTGCCAGGTCATCCCCGTTCGCACGGGAATATTTTTTCACATCCACGACGATGCCGCTTTCCCCATGCGGTACCTTGAGCGAAGCATCGCGCACTTCGCGCGCTTTCTCGCCGAAGATGGCACGCAACAGGCGCTCTTCCGGAGACAGTTCCGTTTCACCCTTGGGTGTGACCTTACCGACCAGAATATCGCCGGCCACCACCTCGGCACCGATGCGAACAATGCCGTCTTCATCCAAATTGCGACGCATATCTTCGCCGACATTCGGGATGTCTCGCGTGATGTCTTCCGGACCCAGCTTGGTTTCACGCGCTTCACAGCTATGTTCTTCGATATGGACCGATGTCAGCGTATCATTGATCACGAGCTCTTCATTGATGAGCATGGCGTCTTCGTAGTTGTATCCTTCCCAGGTCATGAACGCGATGAGAATATTCTTGCCTAATGCGATTTCCCCTTCATCCGTGGACGGGCCGTCAGCAATAATTTCACCCTTTTCGACCAGGTCTCCTTCTTTTACAATGGGACGCTGGTTAAAGCAGGTTCCCTGGTTGGCGCGGCGGAACTTGAACACTTTGTAGCTCTTCTCTTCACCGGATTCTTTACCGCGAATGACGATGTGATCGGCATCTACCTTGGTAACCGTTCCGGATTCGGTAGCCGTAATGACCACGCCGCTGTCCAGTGCCGCCTTATGCTCGATGCCCGTGCCGATCATAGGCGCTTCCGTCTTGATCAGCGGCACCGCCTGGCGCTGCATGTTCGTTCCCATGAGGGCGCGCGTCGCGTCATCATTTTCGAGGAAGGGAATCATGGCCGCGCCGACAGAAACAATCTGCTGCGGCGAGACGTCCATGAACTGTACAATTTCACGCGGATAAATATCGTTGACAGCATTGATACCACGGCCGGAAACGCGCTCATTGATAAAATAGCCGTTTTCATCCAAGGGCTCGTTGGCCTGTGCCTTGATGTAATGGTCTTCCTGATCCGCGGTCAAATAGGCGATTTCATCGGTCACGCGGCCTGTTCCGCGTTCAACCTTGCGATACGGCGTTTCGATAAAGCCGTATTCGTTGATACGTCCATATGTCGTAAGCGACGTAATGAGCCCGATGTTCGGACCTTCCGGCGTCTCAATCGGGCAAATACGACCATAATGGGAATCATGCACGTCGCGCACTTCCGCGCCGGCACGATCACGGGAAAGGCCGCCCGGTCCGAGCGCCGACAAACGGCGTTTATGGGTCAATTCGGACATGGGGTTGGTTTGGTCCATAAACTGCGAAAGCTGTGACGAACCGAAGAATTCTTTGATGGCTGCCGTAACCGGACGCACGTTCAGCAAGCTCTGCGGCGTTGCCAGATCGGGATCTCCGGTTGTCATGCGCTCTTTGACCACACGCTCCATGCGGGAAAGACCGATGCGGAACTGGTTCTGCAGCAATTCTCCGACGCAGCGAACGCGACGGTTGCCCAGGTGATCGATGTCGTCCACATTGCCTACACCGCTGTACAGATTGAGCTGATAACTGAAGGTCGCCAGAATATCCGCGATCGTGATATGACGCGGGCTGATTTCTTGACGTTGTTTTTTAAGATACGCCGACTTCTTCTCGACGGTGTCGTATTCCTCGGGATGCGCTTCGAATTCGGCAAGCACCTCCTGCATGGCAGGCCAATACAGCTTTTCGCTAAAGCCCAGTGCCGGAAAATCCACGCCTTTTAACTGCTCTTCAAAAGCCTGATGGTCGGTAAAGTGGTTGCCCACCACGCGCACGGTTTCTTCCTGTTCGGCATCGGCATAAATATCAACGATGTTGATTCCGGCATACTCGATCTCCCGTGCCAAATCTTCATCAACCGCCTGTCCTTTGGAGCCGATGATTTCGCCGTCTTCGCTGATAGCATCCGCTGCCAATACATGGCCGACGATGCGATTTGCTACGGTCAGTTTCTTATTAAAGGTGTAACGCCCCACCTTGGCCAGATCGTAGCGGCGGGGATCAAAGAATAAATTATGGATCAACGGCTCGGCGGATTCGACCGAGGCTAAATCGCCCGGCTTCAACTTGCGGTAAATCTCAATCAGGGCATCTTCGCGTGTGCGGGAAATTTCCTTTTCCAGCGTGAGGCGCAGTGCTTCGCTATCTCCCAGCACTTCGCGCATCTCCTCGTCGGTTTCAAAAAGAAGCGCACGAATGAGCGTCGTGGCCGGCAATTTGCGCGTGCGGTCGATGCGGATGTTCACAACGCCATGCGCATCGTTGTCGTATTCCAGCCAGGCGCCGCGATTCGGAATCACCGTGGAGGATACCATCACATTTCCGGATTTATCAAAATCTTTCGCGTAGTAAACGCCCGGAGAACGAATGAGCTGGGAAACAATTACGCGCTCTGCGCCGTTAATAATGAAAGTGCCGGATTGCGTCATCATCGGAATATCGCCAAGGAACACTTCCTGTTCCTTGACATCCAAAATCTCGCCTTCATCAATCTTGATCAGACGCACTTTCACTTTCAGCTTGCGCGCATAGTTGACATCGCGCTCTTTGCACTCTTCTACAGAATATTCCGGCTCTTCATCAAAATAGTAATCAACAAAATCCAACACGAGCTTGCCCGCATAATCGCGGATGGGCGAAATGTCTTCCAAGACCTCGCGCAAGCCTTCTTTCATAAACCATTCGAAACTGTTCTTCTGAATCGCCAACAGATTTGGAAAATCCAAAACCTGTGGAATACGCGAAAAGCTCTCGCGATTCGTGCGACCATACGATTGAGTATGATTATGCATAAACACCCCTTCTTTACCGCAAAACGAAAAAAACCGGATCCAATAAACTATGCTATGAGACAGCTTCAAATTTTAGCACAACAAAAGAACCCCTGTCAAGGCACGCCGGGGGTTAACTCGTAAAAACGAGCGGAAATTCAAAATTCTTTTATAGGATACACGCTTTTCTTTCCGTTGTCAAGTGATACGCCCGGATGCGTGGCATTTATTTTCCAACGTTTTCTATGAAAAGTTTCAAAAAAAGAAAAAAGAGAGGGGCCTTCTAAAAAGCTCCCTCTCTTTTTATATTCATCCTATACAATCACAATGCCGCATGATCGTTACGCACGCTTTTCCAGCAGAAGGGTGACGTCATGGCCGTTAATGTCCACGCTCTCCCCTGCGGCATCCTCACGCGTAAAGACCGTTGCCAGTGTTTCCTGCTGAATCTGCTCCTTTGCTTTCTCCAGCGCCGAGGCCACTTCCTCATCCGCCTGATAACGGATCTGGATGCGGTCCGCCACTTCGTATCCGTTCTTTTTGCGCATCTGTTGCACCTTGGAAATAAACTCGCGCACGTAGCCTTCTGCGATCAGGTCTGGGGTCAACGTAGTTTCCAGCACAACGAAGGTATCTTGATCGGAGGTCACATCAAAGCCTTCCTTTGCCTGGTAGTTCACCAGCACATGCTCCGGCAGTATGAGCACGTCGTGTCCGTTAAGCGACAGGGTGACGGAGCCTTCGTGTAATTTATTTAACAGCTTGCGCGCTGCCGTCTGTGCCAGGTATTTCGCAAACGCCTTCATATCCGGACCGAGCACCTTGCCCGCTACTTTAAAGTTGGGCTTGAGCGTAACCTGCATGAAATGATCCAGATCCTCGGAGTAGATGACTTTCTTGACATTGAGTTCTTCGGCCACCAGCGTATCGAGGTTGTCCACAACACTTTTTAGCGCCCGATCGACGAGAATGGCGGACAGGGGCTGACGCACCTTGATACCGGCGTCTTCTCGCGCAGCACGGCCGAGGTTCACCAGGCGACGAACCACATCCATTTTCTTTTCCAAAGCCTCGTCAATGATGGCGTCATCCGCCTGTACCTGATATTCCAAATGTACGGAATCCATCTCTTCGCCCTGCGTCAGCGCCTGATACAGCTCATCTGCGAGGAACGGTGTCACCGGCGCAATGAGCTTGGAGAGACCGTAAAGCACTTCCCAGGTGGTGCGGAACACCGCGCGGTTTTCCGGCGTCGCATCCGAGGACCAGAAACGATGACGGTTCCGACGAATGTACCAATTGGAGAGATCCTCCACAACGAAATCGGAAAGCGCATGAACCACGCGATTGTAGTCAAAACGCTCCATATCTTGGTGATAACGGCGTACCAGCGAATGGAATCGCGAGAGCAGCCAGCGGTCAATCTCGGGGCGTTCTTCCACCGGACAGTCGAAGGTGCGAGGATCCCATTCATTCGTATTCGCGTAGAGGGCGAACATGGCATACACATTCTTGATGGTACGGAAGAATTTGGACTGCACTTCTTTTAATCCCGTCACATCAAAGCGCGTCGGCAGCCATGGCGGCGAGACGTAGAGCGAATAGAAGCGAACGGCATCCGCGCCGTACTCATCAAAGAGCGCGAAAGGATCGAGCGTGTTGCCTTTGGATTTGGACATCTTCTGTCCGTTCTTGTCCAGGATCAAGTCGTTAACAAGCACGCGGCGATACGGCGAACGGCCGGTATACAGCACGGAAATCGCCATTAATGAGTAAAACCACCCGCGCGTTTGGTCAATGCCTTCACTGATAAAATCTGCCGGGAAATAATTCGCTTCAAAATCGTCCTTGTGCTCAAACGGATAATGATGCTGCGCAAAGGGCATGGCGCCGGAATCGAACCAAACGTCGATAACGTCCGGTTCACGGCGCATAATGCCGCCGCATTCCGGACACGTGAGCGTCACGTTGTCCACATACGGACGATGCAGTTCGATGGTTTCATCGATATCCTCACGCGCTTCTTCCGCCAGCTGTTTGCGAGAGCCGATGGAATGCTGATGGCCACAGTCTTCGCAGACCCAGATATTCAGCGGCGTTCCCCAATAGCGGCTGCGCGACAGCGCCCAATCGTTCAAATTTTTCAACCAGTTGCCGAAGCGCTTCTCGCCGACATAGTCGGGATACCATTGCACCTTGCGATTCTCTTCCACCATCTTTTCTTTAAACTTCGTGACGTTGATGTACCAGGACGGCTTGGAATAGTAAATGAGCGGCGTTCCGCAGCGCCAGCAATGCGGGTAATTATGCTTGATTTTCTGCTTGGCGTAGAGCTTTCCCTGTTCACGCAGATACTGAATTACTTCGGGATCGGCATCCATGACAAAAGTACCTTTGTATGGTCCTTCTGCAAACTCCCCCTGTTCGTTGACAGGATTCACATAGGCCAAATTGTAGCGTCTTCCGGTCTGATTATCATCTTCACCAAACGCCGGCGCCGTATGCACAATGCCGGTACCGTCGGTTGTGGTGACATAGTCCGCAAGCGTCACGAAAAAGGCGTTGCCAGTGACAGGAATAAAGGGCAAAAGCTGTTCATATTCCCAATGTTCGAGATCTTTACCCTTCATGGTTTCCAATACTTCCACGGGGCCGTATTCTTCTTTCAGGACGCTGTTCATTAACTCTTTTGCAAGATAATACGTTTCTTCGCCCTGACGCACCTTAACATAGTCCACATCGGGATGCACGGTGAGCGAAACGTTGGAAGGAAGCGTCCAGGGTGTGGTCGTCCAAGCCAGGAAATATTCCTTTTCTTTCCCTTTGACAGGAAATTTAACATACACCGTAGTGACTTCATCCTCGCGATAGCCCTGCGCCACTTCGTGGGACGCCAAGCCCGTCCCGCAGCGCGGGCAATACGGCAGAATTTTAGCGCCTTTATAAACCAAACCGCGTTCGTGAAAATTGTTCAGCAAATGCCATACCGTCTCGATATAGTCGTTATCCAAGGTGATGTAGGGATGTTCCATGTCGGCTAAAAACGCCATGCGCTCGGACATGTCCGTCCAGAGATCGCGATAGCGGAATACCGATTCACGGCATTTTTTATTGAAGGCTTCTACCCCGTAGGCTTCAATTTCGCTCTTTTGATGAAAGCCGAGCTGTTTCTCGACTTCAATTTCCACCGGCAAGCCGTGTGTGTCCCAGCCCGCTTTACGACGAACTTGATAGCCTTCCATCGTCTTATATCGGTTGGTCATATCCTTTAATGTACGGGAAATGACGTGGTGAATACCCGGCCGGCCATTCGCCGTCGGCGGGCCGTCAAAGAACACGAATTTTTCACTTCCCTCGCGCTCTTCTACAGAACGATGCAGCAGGTCCATCTCTTTCCAGACCTTGCTTCGTGCCAGTTCTCCCTCACGTACATTTTCCGGTAAACTCCTAAAAGCCATGCCTTCTCCCTTCTGCCTTGCGCGCAACGTCCCGCAGCCGAACGCGCTCTTTCTTGGATACTGTTCTTCCCATTATACACAACCCGTATTTCCACGGGCCGTTTTCTCCAACGCTTCCGCCGCAGCCCTGGCGCTTGCCCATGCCCAATGCAAGTTATAGCCGCCGCATTCCCCTTGAATATCCAGCACTTCGCCGATCAGGTAGAGTCCCGGACAAAGCGTGGATTCCATAGTATCTTCATTCCACTCTGCCGTGTCCACCCCGCCGCATGTCAAATGACCATGGTCCTTTTTGTGTGCACCGATCACGGAAAATGTCCAATGACAGGCGAGCTGCAGCACGCGCATACGATTTTCCGCACTGACTTCGCTTTGCGCTTCTAATCCGCATTCTGCCAGGAGTCGGTCGACAATGCGTTCTGACAGCAGGCCGCTGAAAAGCGCTTTTAAACGCCAGGTGGGAAAGCGAGATGCCAAATCCGCCAGATACAAAAGCCACTCTTCTCCCCGCCGATCGGGAAGAAGGTTGATCGTGAGGAACTCCCGACCCCTGCTATTACCGGATTTGTCGCGGGACGAAAGCTCTTTGCTTTTGTCGTTTATAGCATTCAAAATGCGATTGGATACCCGTAAAATGCCAATCCCGGAAAGACCGTATTCTGTGAAAAGCACATCATCCGTAATGCACTGTTCCTGCGTCGTAACTTGCGCTTTGACCTTTATGCCGGAAAGCTTGGCGGTGCGATCACTTTCCTGCACGGCAAGCGGAACAATGCCGGGATGCAGACGCGTCAGAGAATGTCCCACCTGTTTTGCCAGTGTGTAGCCATTGGACCATTCCTTTTTGCCGATGCCGTAGCTCCCGCCTGTCGCAAGAAGGACGGCATCCGCTGTGATGGTTTCGCCGGAAGCAAGCGTTAAAACAAAGCCTTTTTCCCGCCTTGCGAGCGCTTCTACCGAACAGGCCGTTCGCACGGAAACGCCGGCATCCTGTACCCATTCCGTGAGGCGATCCGCAACCGTATCGGCTCGCAAGGTCGCCGGGTAGGTCATCCCGCTTTCCATGGTGGTATGCGGTATGCCTAAAAGGGAAAAGAACTCTACGGCCTCGCGAAAAGAGAAACGGGAAAGGGCGGGAACCGTCTTGGCGGCACTGTTTCCCGTGTAGTGTTCGGCGGACACATGCACATTGGTAAAATTGCATCGCCCGTTTCCGGTGGCGCGCAGCTTGCGTAAGATTGCATCCCCCTTTTCCAGCAGCACGACCTCTATATCGGAAGAGGCAATTTGCGAAGCTTCGCTGTATAAGTCCGGGCGGCGCAAAAAGCCGGCAGCGCAAACTCCTGCGGCTCCGCCGCCGATGATTACAACTCGCATGATAACTCTCCATAATAACGACAATGTGCGCATACATTGCAGCGCTCGCATTCCGGACGCCGTGCTTTGCACACATAACGACCCTGAAAAATCAGCAGATGGTGGGCTTCTGACCATACAGTGCGATCCAAAATCCGCTCCAGATCTCGTTCGCAGGAGGCCACATCCTTAGAAACGGACAGCCCCAGGCGATTGGAAACGCGAAATACATGCGTATCCACGGCGATAGCCGGTACGCCGAAGGCGTTGGAGGCTACCACATTCGCCGTCTTTTTCCCCACGCCGGGAAGCGTCATCAAAAGAGGAATTTCCTGTGGCACCTCTCCGCCGAATTCCTGCTCCAGCAAGGCGGCGGTACGGATAATGTTCTGCGCTTTCATTCGAAAGAAGCCGATGGAATGAATGTACTCTTCCACCTCCGCCGGTTTGGCTGCCGCGAGAGCCGCCGGTGTGGGATACGCCGCAAACAGAGCCGGCGTCACGCGATTCACCTGTTTATCTGTCGTTTGCGCACTCAGTATGGTGGCAATCAGCAGCTGAAAAGGATTTGCCGCCACCAGCTCCCCTTTCGCATGGGGATGTGCTTCACGCAGCTTCGCAATGATTTCCCGCGCTTCCTGTTTCGTCATTCGTTTCACGCAAGTGCTCCTTTCCTGCCCTGCTCGGATTTGGTTTCGAAAATCTATGAAGTCTATTATAATAAAGTTCACACCGGAAACAAAACGACGTTGTTTCGTTTCCGCTTTCTATAGGTCGAGAAAGGAATCTCATGTTTAATCGCAGCAAAAAAGATTTTTCTAAATTTGATTGGCTGTTATCACTTGCCGTTTTGGCGTTGTGCCTCGTCGGCTTTGTCGTCGTGTTTTCCGCCACCGCCTCGCGTGGAGGACAATGGCATGCGCTCAAGTCGCAATTTGCCGCCACCGCCCTCGGTCTTGCGTTCATCATTGCCTTTCAATTTGTGGATTCCGATTTTCTCAAAAAATTGGCTTTCCCCGCCTATGGTGTCGCCGTATTATTGCTCCTTGCAACGATGCTCTTCGGTATCGGGGAGGATGCCTGGGGTGCACGGTCCTGGCTGAAGCTCGGTCCGATTTCGTTTCAACCGGCGGAGTTTACAAAAATCGCGATTATGATGTCGCTGGCCTTGCTGCTGGAGCGGTATCACTATCGCATGAATAAAATTACGACTCTGTTGTTAATTGCCGGCATTATTGGTTTTCCGATCCTGCTCATTCTAAAGCAGCCGGATTTCGGAACCGCCGCCGTTTTTTTGTTTTTCATTGCACTCATGGTGTATTATGCACAGATTCATTGGGGTTATATTCTTGCGGCCGTCGTCTTCGTGATCATTGCTGCGCCTGTATTTTATCAACACCTTTCCCCCATGCAACAGGATCGCATCCTGAACTTTCTTAACCCGATGCGCGATATTATGAACAGCGGATATCAAACGTATCAAGGTCTCATTGCCATCGGCTCCGGAAAGCTGTTCGGTAAGGGCTTTCTGCAAGGCACACAAACCCAGTTTGGATTTATTCCGGAACGAGATACCGACTTCATTTTTGCCGTTCTGGCTGAAGAATTCGGTTTTATCGGCTGCCTCATTCTGCTCGTGCTGTATGCCGTCGTGCTTGTTCGCATTCTATTTATTGCAAAAAAGGCGAAGGATCTTTTTTCCCGATCGCTCTGTATCGGCGTCGCGTCCATGCTCTTTATTCACATCTTTGAAAATATCGGCATGACTGTGGGGCTGATGCCATTGACGGGCATTCCGCTTCCTTTCTTATCCAACGGCGGGACCTTTCAGCTCATCAACATGGTCAGTATCGGGCTGGTGCTTTGCATCTCGACGCAGCGCGTTCCGCTCGACTTCGCAGCAGAGCCTCCTTCGTCTCTGCCTTTATTGCCGCGATGAGCGGAAGACTCCATAGAATTTCCAGCAGCAGCGCCGCATTGCGTTGCTGCTTTTCTGTGTAGACGCACAGGTGCATTCCCCAGGGAAAGAGATTTTCCTGATACAGTAGGGGTCCCTCCTCATCCGTCCGACGATACGGGATGCCGTGCCGTTGTAAACGGCTTATGGTGGAGGGAGCGGGATGCCCGTATCGGTTATTGATTCCACAGCTGATCAGGGCCTGTTCCGGGCGGATGGCGGAAAGCAACGCATCGGAGGTGCCACGTTTTGAGCCGTGATGTGCCACCTTCAGCAACGCAATCCTGGAAGGAACCGCTCTCGAAACCCCTTCATCCTGTTCCTGATCCCCCATAAAAAGCACTCCCCCACTAAAATCCAGATAGAGCACCAGGCCATGGTTGTTTTTGTCTTCGGCATCCCATTGCCCTGCCTGCAATGCGGTTATAATCAGTGGCTTGCACCAGGGAACCCCATTTTCCAGAAACCAACGTTGGCCGATATTTGCCTGCCGATGGGAATTTCCGAGGCGTGAGTCCGGAAACGTGTTCTTTCCCGCCGCGGGAGCGGTCACTACTTCCCCCACCGGCATGCGCTTCAGAATTTCAGACAAATTGCCATCATGATCGTAGTCGTCATGGGATAAAAAAATGCGTTGCAGGCGATGGACTCCTCTTTCCCGCAACATGCGCACCACTTTTTCCCCTTGCGTATTTTTTCCGGTGCGAAAATCCTTCTTTCCGCCCGTATCCACCAAGACCACCTGCGTTCCGTAGCGGACGAGAAAGCAATCCCCCTGCCCCACATCCAAGGCTTCCACAGACGGCGGAAGCAGGGTGCTTAGCACCGTTGCGCGCAGCACGGTGAGCATCAGCCAAAGCGAAAGAACGCGAAGAAGATACCTCCGCCTTCTCCAAAATAAGTCGCCATGCTCACTTTCCTTCCATATGTACAACCTGATGCGGCGCAGCCATCCGAGTTGCGCAGCCAGAAGAAGTAGGACAAGCAAAACATAGAGAGCCAGCCCTTCGCCGGTAAAAGAAAACGTCACACCGGGAAGGGCCAACGCCATAAGTCCTTTGAGAAGAAGAGCAAAAAATCCATAGGCGAAACGGTATAACATCGTGACCACCTCGGATAAAACCGGGACGGCAAGCAGCGTCCCCAGAATCGACAGCATTCCCAAGGCGAAGAGCAAGGAAAAGGCCGGAATGGCCAGCAAATTGGCGAACAGCGTAGAGGGGGTTTGCGCAATGCCCGCGTGCGCAAGAACGGGAAGCGTGAAAAGGCTGATCCACAAGGAACGACGAAACGAGCGGCGCAGAATTCCTCCTCTCTCATGAATGTGTTCCATGGAATTCACCGCTTCGCCGGCTGCCGCACAAAGAAAGGACAGCTGTAAACCAAGATTCGTAATTTTTTGCGGCATGACGAGAAGAATGAGACACAGAGCGAATAACCAAGCTTTTCGCGGATCCAGATTCTTTCGGAGGGCCACCGCCCCTTCCCGAAAAACTAAAAAGAGCCAAGCCCGTAAAATCGATGCCGGAAAAGACAAAAAGGCCGCATAACCAAAGAGCAGAAGCAGTACCAGACAGGCAATGTGTCTGCGAGAAAGCGGTGACCAGGACAAAAGAGCCATGCTCCAAGTAAAAAGAAGATGAACGTGCAGGCCGCTGGCAGCCAGCAAATGGGCCAACCCCAGCGTTCGCATATCGTCCTGCAGGGGGAATGTTTCCTTCCCTTCTGCACCCAAGAGAACTCTCTTGAGCATGGCAAAAGAAGCACCGCCCTGTTCATTAAAAAACGTTTCGGCTTGAACACGCAATGGATTTTCTTTTTCCGGCTCACTCGCGGCATTTTTTGTGCTCGTTCCGCAAAACGAAGACAATGTGAGATACAGTGCCATGCCGAACAGAAGAGCCATTCCCCCTTTCGCATGATGACGAAAAACAAGGAGGCTCAAAACGACTCCGGCTAAAAATGCGCCGGCGGCGGCGAACGCGACTCCCACTACAAACCCTATCATGAGCCAAAGCTCCACCCTCGCTCCTTTCTGCACACTGCGTTTTCTACTGTCTGCAGTATAAAACAGCCGTTGTGTCACGGTGTCCCATGTTCACAACGGCTGTTTTTTTATACGAAGGTTTTTTTCTATAAGGCGAAGATCTTCCTAATGCGGCAGGAATTCTATGGCCCGCAAGGACAGTCTGCTTTCGCAAACGATCTTTTTCAGCCTTTCTTTTTTAAGGGCGCCTTTTTGGGCTCTTTCGGCTCGGAAAAGCTTTCAATCAAGCTCAGCAGCCAAGCTGTGGCTAAAGCAATACAGCCTGCCACAAAGAAATACACGCTCTTCCACAGTAATTCCAATCCGGAAATATGCGCTTTTAAGCCAAATCCGCGAAAGAAAAAGAAAATGCCCAGAACGATGCCCACGGCAGCGGGAAGATATTTCATCCATTTTTGAGCATGAAACAGCAAATACAGCAGAAAAGTCGCCACAACAAAAAGCAAAATAGTGATGGGCAGCATAATCAACTGTCCCTTATATTGTCCGATAATGCTAAACAAACTGGCCATAGTTTCTCTCCTATCCGCAGTTATATTACCATACACCTTTTTTTTGCGCTATAGACAATCGCTTTTGGCAAACCGTATAATCGAAGAGAGGCATAACACGTTATTAGCAGCTTTCCGAAGGAGGGTGTATGAAAAGGCGGTCTTGGTTTCGAGTCGTGATAGCACTGGTTCTGCTCTGCATTGTCCTTGTACCGCTCGTCGGCCATGCGGATGTCGGTGGTGGCGTGGATTGGGGCACCAATGACTGGGGTGGAAATTACGGCGGAAATGATTTCGGAGGAAATGATTTCGGCGGATACCATAATGACAGCGACGACTACTCCATGAACAGCATCGATCCGTTTTTTGTGTATTTTCTTTTCCGTAATCCGTGGATGGCGCTTATTTTCATTCCCTTGTGGTATTTCAATTCGCGCAGATCGCGAAAAAATGGCAAACGCCAGTTCGGAAATTCCAATCCACCTTCTTCGACATGGATGATGCCGAAGGAAGAAGTCAATCTCGATGCGCTTTTCGAACGCGATCCGAATTTTTCCAAACCGGAATTTTTACTCCGCGCCTCCGATGTTTTTATTGCTCTCCAGCAAGCTTGGACAGCCAAAGACTGGCGTGGCATTCGCGCCTTTGAATCCAACCGTCTCTATGACCAGCATGCCCGTCAGCTACAGGCCTATATCGACCAGAAACAAACGAATGTCGTGGAGGATATTTCCATTCTCAATACCGCCCTGGAATCCTATGAAGAAGACCAGGAAAATTCGTATCTTTCCGTCATCCTGGAAGCACGGTACCGCGATTATGTCATCGAAGACGAGAGCGGTCGCGTCATCAAGGGCGATAAAAATAGTCGCTACACCATGACCTATCGCATGCAATTCATGCGCAATTTGCAGGTAAAAACGGAAAAAAGTTCCGAAACCAAGGTGACGCAATGTCCGAACTGTGGTGCATCCCTTTCCATCAGCCAAAACGGCATCTGCGAATATTGCGGCGCGGAGGTCACTACCGGGGCAAATCAGTGGGTGCTTAGTGCCTTGCAACCCCTACAACAGCGTCGTTCCTAGTTCCCTTCGTTACTGCGCAAGCGTGTTTTCCCGTTCATCGGGAACGCGATCCGCCATCCACATGAAGATAAGGCCCAGGATAAAGAAAATCGCAAGCGTAGCAACCGCGATATTGATTGTACCGCCTGCGTATTTTACCAGCGCGATGGCAAAGGATCCAAGGAACGATGCACCTTTCGCAAAAATATCATAGATACCGAAGTATTCCCCGGCATGCTGGGGCGGAATAATTTTCGAATAATACGAGCGCGAAAGCGCCTGAATCGCGCCCTGGAACATGCCCACGCCGAAGGCCATAATGCCAAATTGCCACAAGGAATGCAGGGTTAACGCATAAAGCGAGACGGCAAGATAGCCGGCGATACAAACCATAATAAGGGTGGCGGTGCGATATGTGCGCGACAGGCGCGCAAAAAGGAGCGAAAAGGCAAAGGCCACAACCTGCGTTGCCAAAAGCACAACGACCTGTCCCACTGTATCCAGTCCCAGATCCGTCCCGATATTGATGGCGTTATTGATGATGGTTCCTACGCCATCAATGTACATGAAAAATGCGATCAAAAACAGAAATACTTTTCGTTCCTTGCGCACAATATCCATGAGTGTCTGGCCGACACGCGAAAAGCTCTCGATCAGCGGCGGCGCTTCCTGCTGTACATAATGCTTCTGCTCATAATTTTTCAGCAGGGGAATGGTCACAGCGAACCACCAGACGGCCGTCACAACGCATCCGATGAGGCGCGCAATGCCGGGATCCACGATATGTAACATTTCGTCCATGACATAGGCGACCAGCGCAATCAAAAAGGGAATGCAGGAACCGATATAGCCCCACGCATAGCCATGAGAAGAAACTTCGTCCATGCGCTCCGGCGTGGTCACATCCACCAGCATGGAGTCATAAAACGTGAGCGATGCCGAGTAGGCAATCTTCACAAAAATAAACAAAATCAGGAACCAAAGCCAGCTTGTCGTCACGCCGAAGAGGATACAGCCGATCGTGCCGATGGCCAACGAAGTGGTAAAGAACGGCTTCTTATAACGCCGATAATCCGCGATATTGCCGAAAACCGGTCCCAGAAGCGCGACAATGACCGTCACAATGGAAACGCTTAGGGCCCAATGGCCGGTTGCCTCATCGGAGGTCAGTCCGCCCGGTTCACCCGTGATCGCCAGCACCTTGAACCAGATCGGGATGAGGGTGGTGGCCAACATGGTAAAAGCCGAATTGGCCACATCATAGAGCACCCAGGATAATTCCGTTGGCGTAAATTTCTTTTTTAACCCTTTCAGCATCGCATTCCTCTCTTCCCCATTCGTTACGCATAATCCAAATTCAAAGCGCCGGATTCCGTTCGTACCGCTTCAAAATGACGGTCAAAAAAGTCATCCAATTTACCATCATCCTGCAAAAATTCGAGAAAGTCGGGCAAAAATGTTTTTGCTCGCGTCAACGCCTCTTCCCGTAAAACATCCAGACGTGCGTTGGACGCCCGGCAGCGCGGATCCTCCTCGTTTTCCAGGAACAAATCCCCGAAATTTCCTTTCACGTGAAGCAATTGCACCAATCCTCGAATGATTCCGCGTTTCATGCCGGAGGGAGAATAAAACACGTGTAATGCTCGCTTCTGGCTGGTTAACACCTCTTCCATGACCTCGTTTGTGAGACCGAAAAACGGAGCGATGCTTTCCGCCGTCTTCTTGCCGGGTGAAAGAAGCAAGGATCGGTCCACAGCTGTCGGCTGTTCACCTGCCCGACGCAATAAATGCGCATCGTACTCGGCTTCAATTCTGTTGTGAGAAACGCCGGCGCGCAGCACGTGTGCCTCCACAAAGGTATGGCACGTCGCATCGAGCAGAAAATGCGTATAGAAGCCTAAAATGTACGCCAAGCGCGCCTGCTTTTGCGTCGGATCCGGCGTGTTGGCAAGAATGGTCTTTGCTTTTGTGAAGAACGTTCTTCCCGGCTGCCCGTGCATGGCAACGCCCTGCCGATTTACTTCGTTTGCTTTGAGCGGATGATAATAGAACAGCAGGTCCGGTCCATGCACGCCGAAGTCATACACGTCACGGTTTGCATCTACACAGGCTTGCAGTTCCTTCGGAAGCGCATCGCGTACCGCCGCTCCGAAGGCGTAATGCGTATAGGTGGTCGGCATGCTTCCTCCTTTCCCTTCCGGTTTTCTTGCCTTTTCATTTTACCAAAGACGTGATTGCGTGGCATCCATACGATATTTCACCATTTAACGGTAATCGGTTGGCGTTTTACTTTATTCTTGCACCGCCCCACTCGACAACCGTAAAGCCTTGCCGTTTCATTGAGAAAAGCTTTTGTTCTCTGATGTCTATGGGTTTGACAGAAGGATACCAGGTCATAAAAACTCGTATCATCGTGTCTTCTTTGGGAATAATGGTGAGTTTGGCATCGTCTGTATACGCACGATCTTGGAAGGCAATGATGTTGTACGGATTGCCTTCCATTTGGGGGAGCCAATAAACAATAAATTCATTCGCTTCTCTATGGCTCAATCCTAACGTTTCCAATTTCTCTTCAAGAAATTTTTCTGTATCCGATCCCTTAACGCAAAATCCTTCATCCATCTTATACGTTTTATCTTTCACGCCCTCCCAGAACAGCGCATAGTATTCACGGTTATTGCACAGAATAGTACCGTCCGGTTTGGCCGTAACCTGCCATGTTGTGTTCGCAGAAAAGGAAGGATAGACGTGTGTAAACTGTCCGTTATAGTGCAGAGAGACCGATACGCGTTGTTCTTGTTCCGGATAAAGATAGATCATCGGTTTGAGTTCTTTCGTATCGTTGATATCTTGCTGATAGGCCAGAAGAACGCCCAGCAATAATAAGATAAGGATTGTCAATAGTATCACTATCTTCGGCTTTTTCATCACTATTCCACTCCTTTCTCTCTTCTTCATTCTAACAGGAATAACGCAAAGATTGACATAAGATCGATGTGTTTTCACGACCGGCAGAAACAGAAAAAAAAACGGCATAGCCGGTAATTTCTTACCAAGCTATACCGCTGCTTTTCGGAGATTCGAAATCTCGAATGAGCAACCACAAATAGGGTTTCTTTTTTTATAACGCGTCGCTCGCAGCGATTAACGTTTCGAGAACTGCGGGCTCTTACGTGCCTTCTTGAAGCCGTATTTATAACGTTCCTTCTTACGTGCATCACGCGTCAGGAAGCCGGCTTTCTTCAAGCTTGCACGGAGGTTGGGGTCAAATTCAAGCAAAGCACGGGCAACGCCCAAACGAATGGCGCCCGCCTGACCGGTAAATCCGCCGCCTTTTACCGTAACGGCAACGTTAAAACCTTCGCGCTGTCCCACCAACTCCAACGGCTGTGTGCAGATGTCGCGCAGGGTCTGATAATCAAAATAGTCTTCAAGGCTATAGCCATTGACAAGCACCTGTCCGTTTCCCGGAAGGAGTCGAACTCGTGCTACGGCCGATTTGCGACGGCCGGTTCCGCGATATTGCTGATCCATCGTATCCTCCTACTTAAAACGTTAACTCTTCCGGCATCTGGGCGGCATGATTATGATCCGGTCCCACGACGACCTTCAGCTTACGGTACATTTGGCGTCCCAACGTGTTGTGCGGAAGCATGCCGCGAACAGCGCGTTCCAGAATACGCTCGGGATGTTTATCCATCATGTCCATGTAGGGGATGTCACGACGTCCACCAACAAATCCGGTGTGATGCTTGTACATCTTCTTGTGTTCTTTGTCATTGGTCAAACGCACTTTTTCCGCGTTAATGACGATGACATAGTCACCCGTATCGACATTCGGGGTGAAAATGGGCTTGTGTTTTCCGCGAAGCACGGCAGCGATATTGGCCGCGAGGCGTCCGACCACCTGGTCTTTCGCATCGACGACATACCACTTGCGCTCCACCTCCAACGGTTTTGCTAAAGTTGTTTTCATCTTTTGCTCCTTTTCTTCCTGCTCTGTCCACTTTGACTCCGCCGATCAGAGAAGCGGGTTTTGTTGATTCGACAATTTTTGTTTCGCACATCGACGCTGCGAAGGAATTACCGAAGATCCGGGGCATAAGATGCCCAAACAGATACTTGAGTATTATATAAGGCGTTGGATAGGATGTCAAACACCACTGTATGGAAAAAAGCAAGAAAGCATGCTCTTCCCGCTACTGCAACCCAAAGAAAAGCGAAATAATTTGTGGCATAAAAACAAGGAAAATCGTTGCAATAGGCTGTGTCGCCGCATAGTACGAAGAAACGCGGTCATCCTGTGTCACTTCGAGAAGAGCGCCCAACGCCGGGGCACTGGTCATAGAGCCCGTCGTCGTTCCTAAAGCACCAAAAAGCGGCAGCTTGAAAACATAGTATGCCATAATAAAGCTCAACACCGAGCTGGCCAGGGTAATCATAACGCCTGCAAAAAAGAGCTTCACTCCATATTGCTCCACAACCTCTACAAAACCTGCACCGGCGCTGACCCCCGCCCGCATCAGAAAAAATGCCAAGCCCAGATCCCGTATCATCTGCATGTTGGATTTTTCAAAACTAAAGTTGACCGGCCCGACGTGACCAAAATGACCGAGCACAATGCCGGCAATGATGGAGCCACCGCCCGCTCCGAGCGAAACGACCATGGTTTCTCCCACCGGTACTTTAATACTTCCAAGCAAACTGCCCAGTGCAATTGCTACAGCCACACCAAAGAGCCCATGCGGTTCAAAATCAATATAATGTTGTTTCAGCGCCTCTATCGCATTTTTCGATTCCGGCACCGTAAGCTTTTCATTTTCTACGTCGCGGTCTACCCCCAGCACTTTCGGTAATATCTGGACCAGAAGCACGACGCCAAGAACGCCAAAGGCATAGGCAATCCCATAGCCGACACCCGGTGAGGAGGATGAAGTAAGAGAAGTTACGGTTCCGAGCATGGCGGTCGAGGTCAAAGCGCCGGCGCCTAATCCCATTGACAGCTCCATGGGAATATCAAACATATTCGAAGCTAGTACAATGCTCACCCCGCCAATGATACATGTAAGAAGGGCAATGGCCACAAACTTAATGCCATTCTTTTTGATGTTGTTCACAAAAGTGGGCCCGGCCATGAGACCAATCGGCGCCAGAAACAATACTAATCCAATGTTTCCAAGGATCGGAGGAATCTCCGTCCCAAAATGCCCAAATACAAGCGACGTAATTAAAATGGCGGAGGCGCCAAACTTAACGCCAAAAATATTCAGATAACCCAAAAAATATCCTATCGCCATGATAAGAAACAATGCCAATAACAAGTTCATACGGTATCCTCTTTCCATACAATGGTTCTTCTTTCTGGAAAATTATAATGCATTTTCGAACGCGACAGGAGATAATTCGCATAAAGGGAACGAATGTTCCCAAGGCTTACTCTCATCAATCGCCCATTTATGGCTAAAGAATGTCGAATATGTTGTATCGTTACTTCCTTAAAACTATACTTTGCTATCCCTTTTTGTGCTACACTACGTTAGTAATAACTAACAAGGAGGAAGAAATGGTTCATTCGGGTAGCGTATACAAGGCAACTGCGACCGCAATAGATCCGGTCGTTTCCGAGCAACAGGTCGCTTCCATTCATTTAGCGATAAAATACATAGAAAATAACCTGGATAGACCGCTCACGCTTGCGGAGATTTCCTCGCAAGTCTTTCTCAGCCGTGCCTATCTGAGCACCCGTTTCAAACAGGTAACGGGAGAAAACATAGGAAACTTTATCTATACAAAAAGAATGCAGCTCGCCAAAAGGCTGCTGCTTTCTACACAAAAAAGTATTCAGGACATCGCCGTAAAATGCGGTTACGCATCCCCTTCCTATTTCTCCGCTTCCTTTCGACGCTATTATCGAAAAACACCTCGAGCGTTTCGTCAGGAAGCGGAGCAGGAAATTCATTAGGAAAGGGCGGGATACCGTCGCATGTTTGCCAGCGCCGTCCCCACTGTCGAAGCATTATGCAGGAAGGCGGAGCCGGTGTTGGAAAGCGTACCGATAAGCCCCAAACCGATTAGTACACTGTTGAAAGAGAGGATAAAACGATAATCCTGACGCGTCCTCTCCTGTAGCGCACGTGCTAGGAGAATCAACTCGACTAACGCGGAAAGATCATCTTTACCGATGGCGATATCCGCAATTTCTCTCGCTAAGTCGGCGCCCTTGTGCATGGAAATGCCGACATCCGCCTGTGAAAGCGCAACGGTATCATTAATGCCGTCCCCCACCATGATCACGGTGGATCCATTTTCTTTCAGCGTCTGTAAAAAGTCCGCTTTATCTTCCGGCAGCACCTGCGAACGATAACCGGTCAAATGCAGTTGCTCGGCAATGTGCGAGGCCGCATTCTCCGCATCTCCGGTAAGCATATAAATGTTTTCCACGCCTAAAGAACGCAGATCCTGAATGGTTTGTATCGCATCCGGACGGATGGGATCCGTAATACACAAGACACAGACCAATCGTCCGTCTACCGCCATGTACAGCAACGATGCCGATTCTTTCAGCTCATTAATCAGCGTCCGATTTTCTTCGCTCAGCTCGACTGCTTCATCTTCCAAGACAAAATGTTCCGAGCCGATGATCGCCCGTTTCCCATTGATGGTAGACGCGATGCCATGCGCTACGATATATTCCGGTTCGGAATGCATCTCTTCATGACGCAGCCCGCGATCCTTCGCCGCCTGTACCACCGCCGCTGCAATGGAATGCGGGAAATGCTCTTCCAGACAGGCCGCGATGCGCAAGCTTTCGTCCTCGGAATAGGGGCCAAAAACGATGATCTTCTCCACCGTCGGCAAGGCCTGTGTTAAGGTGCCTGTCTTGTCGAAGACAATCGTATCTGCCTTGGCCAGATTTTCCAGATACTTTCCACCTTTTACCAGAATTCCCTGTTCTCCGGCCTGGCTCATCGCCTTCATAACTGCAATGGGGATGGTCAAACGCAAAGCACAGGAATAATCCACCATGAAAAATGCCTTGGCTCGCCAGATGCTTCTCGTCAAAGCGAATGTCGCTAAGGCGCCAAGGAAAGAATACTTGACCAACGAATCGGCAAGCGCTTCGGCTTCTTTCTGCTTTTCCGACTTATTCTTTTCGCTTTCTTCAATGCGCTCAATGATTTGCTGCAACCGAGATTCGGTTGAAATCGCAGATGTGCGAATGCGCAATCTTCCCTCTTCCAAAATCGTGCCTGCAAAAACGCCGGAACCGATTTCTTTCGCAACAGGAAGACTTTCACCGGTAAAGGACGCCTGATTGGCCATGCCTTGCCCTTCCACGACCACGCCGTCCACCGGAATGCGACTTCCCATGCCGACGTCCACGATATCGCCCGGAACCACCTGGTTCAACGACTTGGAAACCAGTTCCTCGCCTTCGACCACATATACGCGATCCACACCGACCGCCAAGCTTCGGGTCAAGTCCGCCTTGGTTTTCTTCAATGTCCAGTCTTCCAGCTCTTCGCCAAGTTGCAACAGGAACATGGTGGAAGAAGCCGCTTGAAAATCGCCGGTCAACAGGGAGATGCCGATCGCAGAAGCATCCAGCACCGCCACATTCAATTTTCCTTGTCGTAAAGATTGCCAACCGCTGAGCAAGTAATCCTTCGCACGATATAGGGTCAATGCAATTCGAATGGGCAGAGGCACGAAAAATTTATATAGGATGCGCATTTGCACCGCATCGCGAAGCAAATGGAAAAAGTCTCGCTCCGCAACGGGCTCAAAATACACATCATCTATCGTTACTTCCGATAAAGCTTTGCGATCTAAAGAAAGGAAGAGACGAGCAATATTTTTAAGCGCCGTCTCCTCGTATTCCACGACGGCATTGCCGGTGATCAGAGAGATGGAACAACGCTTGACGCCTGCCACGCCTTCCGTAAGGTATTTGATTGCATTCGCCTCTTCGTAGGTGAGCTCCTCCGCAAGATGGAAACGAGCTCTTCCGGGAAGGCGATGAATAATCGACGCCTTCACCTTACTCTGCGCTTTCCTCATGCAGACTCGACTCGTCCGTCGCTTCCGCAACTTTCACGATATCTTTATTCGCCTCTTCCGCTTCCGCCGCTTCCTTCGCCGCTTCGGCTTTGGCCGCGTCTTCCGCCTTCTTTACTTTCGCTTCGGCAACGATATCACCGGTTTCTTCACGCACTTTTTCGATTGTCTTATCCAGACTCTCTTTCGCTTTTAATCCGCCTGCTACCGCACTGACCGCTAAAGAACGAGCTTTTTTGGTTTTCCAAAGTTTGTCCGATACCAAGCCAAGCAACACGCCTACGCCTGTATAAAGTAATTTCTTTTTCATCTTCTCCTCTTTTCTAACCAATGCGCTTCGAAGGAAACATTTTCCCTCGCCTACAACCGTGCATCACGATGTTTGAAGAAATGGTATCGTAGCTTTATTCGGGAAACAAGAGAAAAACTATCAATTTCTTTCTAACTTCTTCTCCTATCCTCCATTTCCCCTCGGTAATGCTGAAAGGAAACCCAACGCGGCCACATCGTGGCGGAAATACTATCGAACGAAGAATAGCACGCCCATAGCATCCGCATCATGAAAGCGCCTTAAAAAGGAAGATACGAGACAAGCACGGCAAAGACGAGTGCAGGTAACATATTCGCAACACGAAGCATTTTGCCCCAAACAAGGTTTATGCCGATACAAAAAATGAGGATGGCACCCATGAGGGAAAGGTCGATGAGCGCCGCTTCGGTTAAGACCGGTGCAATCCACGTCGCCAGAATCGTCAGTGACCCCTCAAAGAAAAAGACGATGACGGCTGAAAAGATCGCCCCCGGGCCAAGAGAGGCGGTCATGGCTAAAACGAGGAGAAAGTCCAACACGGACTTAACGACAAGGGTGGAAATATCATGGTTCGCGCCATCCTGCAAGGCACCGACTACGGCCATAGCGCCGATGCACACAGAGAGGGAGGTGGTCACGAAAGCCTCGACAAAGCGCGAGTCCTTTTCGTTTCCGGAGCGCTTTTTCAGCCATTCGCCGAAGGAAATAAGTCGCTGTTCCAAATCCAGTATTTCGCCGACGACCGTCCCGATGGCCAGTACAATCACGACGAAGAGCGTCCGACCGGCGATAAGATGACCGTTTTCAAGCCGCAACATACCCTGCATAGCGCTTGCCATAGCCATAAATAGGACGCTCACGCCGCAGCTTTTAATGACCGCTTCCTGTTGCTGTTGCTTAAATATACTTCTCGTAACCATTCCCACCAGACCACCGACAATGACGGCGGCCGTATTGATGAGCGTTCCCAATCCGACCATACATCCTCCTAAACAAATCGCGTGCAAAACTCCTTCTTACCAAGCACCGTTGCACGTCACACACAAAAATCGCGGGACCCGAAGGCCCCGCATCATTTTATTTCCGAAAAGCAAATCCATAAGCCGTGTTCTGTTTCTGAACATCATCTGTCTCGTCGTCCTGTTACCAGAACGCTCTAGCGATTCATCGAGCCGCAGCGAGCAACTGCCTGTTGGCTCTGATCTTGCACCGAATGGGGTTTACAGGGCCAACCTGTCTCCAGGTTGCCGGTGAGCTCTTACCTCGCCTTTCCATCCTTACCATTTCTGGCGGTTTCTTTCTGTTGCACTATCCTTAGAGTCGCCTCCACCGGACGTTATCCGGCATTCTGCTCTGTGGTGCACGGACTTTCCTCGAATAGGGTTCTCTTCGCGATGTTCCGACTTACTTTTCAGCGGCTCCATCTTACTGGAATTTAACACAAAGTGCAAGAATCATCGATGCCATCCGCCGTCGGATGATACACCCGACGATCCTCGTACTCCTGCTGTTTGCCATCGTTCCAGTTGCGCACCGGACGATAGTAGCCGGTAATGCGGCTGTAGACTTCCGCTTCTTCGCCACAATGCGGGCAAACGTGTTCTTCGCCGGGCAAATAGCCGTGATTCGGACATACGGAATACGTCGGAGAAATGGTGTAATACGGCAGATGGAAATTCTGTGCAATCGCGCGCACCAATGCCATGGCACTTTCCCAATCCGGGAGCTTTTCTCCTAAAAAGGTATGGAACACCGTGCCGGAAGTATACAGCGTTTGCAATTCGTCTTGCGCTTTTAACGCCTCAAACACGTCATCGGTGGCCCCCACCGGAAGATGTGAGGAATTCGTGTAATACGGCGTACCGTTTTCGTTTGCCGTCTTGATATCGAGGAAATCTTCCTTATCGTGCTTGGCGAAGCGATAGGTGGTCGATTCTGCCGGTGTCGCTTCCAGATTGTAAAGGTCGCCGTATTCTTCCTGATAATCGCTCAAGCGTTCGCGCATGTGCAGCAGCACTTCCTTGGCAAATTGACGCGTCTTGGCATCGCGCATATCTTTTCCGAGCCAGGTAGCGTTCAGGCCGACTTCGTTCATACCGATCAGGCCGATAGTCGAAAAATGATTGGTAAACGTACCCAGATAGCGTTTCGTATAGGGATAAAGGCCGGCATCCAACAGCTTGGTGATGACGTCGCGTTTGAGTTTCAGGGAGCGCGCGGAAAGATCCATCAGATAATCCAAACGCTTATAAAAATCGGCTTCATCTTTCGCCAAATACGCGATGCGCGGCAGGTTGATCGTGACCACGCCAACCGAGCCCGTGGATTCGCCGGAGCCAAAGAAGCCGCCGGCTTTCTTTCGCAGCTCACGCAGATCCAAGCGTAAGCGACAGCACATGCTGCGCACATCCGACGGATCCATGTCGGAGTTTACATAGTTGGAAAAATAGGGAGTTCCGTATTTTGCCGTCATCTCAAACAGCAGCTTGTTGTTCGTGGTTGGCGACCAGTCGAAATCGCGCGTAATCGAGTACGTCGGAATCGGATACTGGAATCCGCGTCCATTGGCATCGCCTTCGAGCATCACTTCGAGGAAGGCGCGATTCACAAGATCCACTTCTTCCTGGCAGTCGCCGTAGGTAAAGTCCATGGTTTTTCCGCCCACAACCGCCGGCATATCTTTCAAATCCGCGGGAACGCGCCAGTCCAGCGTAATGTTGGAAAACGGCGCCTGCGTGCCCCAGCGGCTCGGCGTATTCACGCCATATACAAAAGACTGTATGCACTGCTTCACTTCGTACAAATCCAAATGATCGACCTTCACGAAAGGCGCCAAATAGGTATCAAACGACGAGAACGCCTGAGCCCCGGCCCATTCATTTTGCATAATGCCCAAGAAGTTCACCATCTGGTTGCAAAGCGTCGACAGATGCTTTGCCGGCGACGAGGTGATCTTTCCCGGCACACCGCCGAGGCCTTCGTCGATCAGCTGCTTTAGACTCCAACCTGCACAATAGCCGGTGAGCATCGAGAGATCGTGAATGTGAATGGCCGCCGACTTATGCGCCTCCGCAATTTCCTTATCGTACACCTCGGAGAGCCAGTAATTTGCCGTGATGGCTCCGGAGTTGGAAAGAATGAGGCCACCAACGGAATATGTGACGGTCGAATTTTCTTTCACGCGCCAGTCATTGATTTTCAGATAATCATTCACCAGCTTTTTGTAGTCAAGGAGCGTATCGTTTACGCGGCGTAGCTTTTCGTGCTGTTGGCGATACAGAATATAGGCCTTCGCAACGTCGGGATACCCGCTATTGGAGAGCACGCGCTCGACGCTGTCTTGAATCGCTTCAACCTCAAGAATGTTATCCTGCGCATGTTTGCTCGCATCCGCTGTCGCACGCAGCGCTAAAAGCTCCAGAATGTCGTCTGAGACGGGCGTCGCAGTAGAAAGGAAAGCCTTTTTCATGGCGTCCTGAATTTTCTGGATGCGATAGGCAACATACGACCCATCGCGTTTCTTTACGGTGATCATGGCTTCCTCCTTTTTCCTTGCGCCGATCGCGCACGGGATAAAAAAACAGGGCAACTACGGTTTTGCCCTCTTTACCGAATAACGTAAGGATAGTGTAACACGATACATGAAATTGCACAATATATAGTATTAAAATATTTCTCATCTACCATATATGCTTACTAAAAGAGTAGGAATTTAGCAGCGAATTCTTCTTGAATCACAAAAAAAGCGCCTGTGATCAGGCGCGGATTTCGACTTGTTTAACCGTTCGTCGCAAGAGAGCCGCGTACGTGTCGAGCGTTTCCCGGCTCGGCGTGCCGAGTGTAGTATCCGGCACAAACTCCGACACGCGAAACGGCTGTAAAGCATAAAAATGGGCACCGGCGAGCCACTCTCCGATCACCTGAAAAGAATGTAAATCATGAAAACGCGTGGTCACCGTGGTGCGAAATTCCACACGGATATCCGCATCCAATAAAAGATCCACACTCGCAGCAATCCGCTCCATGTCAACATGAGAAAGGCCGACGGTTTCCGCATAGCGCGCCGGCTCGTTTTTAATATCCATGGCCACCATATCGAGAAGGCCTTCCTTCAAAAGTGCTTTCAGACGGTCCGGATATAACCCATTCGTGTCCAGTTTTATGGCAAAGCCCATGGCGCGCACGGTGCGAATCACTTCCGCCAAATCGGCTCGCATGAGCGGTTCCCCGCCGGAGAAACACACGCCTTGCAGAAAGCCCTCACGCAAGCGCAAAAAATCATACAGGCCCTGTTCGTCCATGATGCCGGGCCGATTTACCTCCCAAATTTCCGCATTATGACAATAGGGGCAGCGCATCGTGCAGCCGCCCAAGAAGACGGTTGCCGCCGTCCGTCCGGGAAAATCCAAAAGCGATAACTTTTGCAAGCCGTGTATAATCATCGGTTTCCTTCCCCAACAAGCACTGCAATGCCGTTATACGGCAAAAGTGCTTAAAACGCGTGTAGCATCCAATAGTAAAGACCTATGCCCGAAGCAGACAAAGCGCCGCATAGGAACCTTGCCAGGTGCCGAGACCGGCCACATCCACATACTGCGGCGTTACCGACCAGTGCGTGTTGATACGCAGATAGACGCGCCGTTGATCGCCTTTTGTCCAAATCTCCGCGCCGTAAAAAGTTACGGTATGACGGTGATAGGGCTTATGCGTAAAGCTGATGATGCCCGGACGATGTGCCCGCAGCTCGTCAAGAACCAGGTCTTGCAGTTCCTCGCGCGGAGTCAGCACAAAAACCGTATGCGCTTTTCCGGGATAGCCGAACGAACGCCACGTCCGACGGGCAAGCTCCGATAACCGCCAGGGAAACGTCCCGATGAGCGGATGATAAATCACCCGCGAGCGTGCCAAATTCTGCACAACGGAAAATACTTCCTGCGGATCCGCAGGAAGTTTGGTAAAGCCCTGACGGCGAAAACAGGAAAAGACTGATGTTAACGCCGTCAGCGAGCAATGGTTCGTATAGGGAAATTGACTCATTTGCAGCAACGGATACTCCGAAAGAAGAAGGCGTTCCGCACAATGCCATCCGGTCCCTTCCTTTTGCAGAATATCCTGCGCCGGATCGGTAATGGGCAGACGAGTCGCACGCATCGCTTTGCGCTCAGTCCAGAAAACGGAAGACATTTAATCCGATGCGTTCATCCTTTTCGCGTTCCACGGTGCCGTCCAGAACACGAATAAACAGTTCCCCCGTCGCAAAAATTCGCGCTTCATTCAGATGTCCACCGAACGCATGGCCTTCTTTATCCGCCGCCGTCAGATGGATGTGCGCATAGTATTCGTCTTCCATTGTCGTAATATTGCCGTAGAGCATAGTGATTTCTGCCGGGAACGTAAAGTGATTTTTATAATATTTTTGCTCGTTCACATCGTAGCAACCGACTGTAAAATCGTCGATGGCGCCGATACCGCGCACCTCCGCCAGCTTCACCTTTTCCGCCTTGGCCACTTTCTCCAACTGCTCGTGAATTTCTTCTCCTCGTTGCAAACGACACACGATGGTATCGCCAAAGCGTCTGTATTCCATGGCTCCTCCTTATTCTTTCGTTTCCTTCGTTCTGCTCCATTATACCCCACTACCGAGCTTTGCTCTGTTCCCGGCGCAAAATGATGGTCAAGAGGAACGTCGTCACCGCAACACCCAGAAGTAGAAGGAGATTGCGATTTACCAACGCGTAATCGATTTTCGCCGCACTGACATGTGTCAGATGATCAATGGTGTTCATCAGCCAATAGGAGGGGAATATGCGCGATGCTTTTACGACGAAATCCGGAAGCAGAAAGCTCGGAACAAAAACACCGGTGGAAAAGGCCACCAATAATGAATAGGCGGTGCTAAAGAACGAAGCTGCATTTTCCGATCGAAAAATCTGCATGATAAACAGGATCAGTCCGTTGATGGCTAGAGCGTGCACCGCAGAAGTCAGAACCCCAACTTGTGCCTGTCTCGTCTCGAGCACGTCAAAGCCCACAATAGCAAGGCTGATTAGCATGAAGATCGCCCAGAGGAAAAACATAAATACAAAGGACGAAAGCGTAATTTGTCGCGTCCTGGTCGCCTCGTCATAGCCGCTGATCAGCTCACGAGCCTTTATTTTCGGATCTTCTGTACGGGCAATGGTCATGCCCACACATATAAAACCGGCGCTTAAGAGGACGTAAAGAATGACGCCAAGCATTCCCATGAAGAGTTCAATTTGCGCACTGTTTTCGTGGCCATTTACAGCGATTTGTCCCTCCAGTTTCGTATCCATGATTTTTGTCATGTACGACTCAAGAAAATCACTTCGCTCACTTCCCTGCACGGAAGAAGGAATATGACTGTCAAAGAGGCGATAACTCGTGGCATAAAGAGTAATCTGGCGATCCAATACCTGTACCGGCGTATCATTTTTACTGACGAAGGTCTGTACGTCGAGCCGGCTTCCCGTCTCGGGAAAACGGAAGGTTTCAGGAATCACCAGGACATAGTCCACCTTGTCCCGAAAAATGGAAGCGTTCCACGCTTTTTCATCCGTTCCGGCGTCCACGATCTCGTTTGTTTTCTTCAAATACGCTTCAAGGCTCTTGGCGAACGCATCCTGACTGCGATTAATCAGTGCTAACCGCGGCTTTCTTTCCTCTACAAAAGCGGCTTCCTCGGTCTGATTCCTCGCCATGAGTAAAAAGAGCCCAAAAAAAATGCCGAAAGTAATCAGTAAAAAGCCTTTATTGTGGCGTGCGATTTTGAGAAACAGCTTATAGGCTCTCATAGCGATCCCTCCTTAATGCGATGATGGTGATGCCAAGAAAAAGAACGAGGGTGATAGCCAGATGCGCCATCGCCGTATGATAAATCTCGCCCACTCCCTGTGTATAGAGACCATACAAACCGTCGTTCACCATATTAACCGGATTGAGTGCATCCAATAACGGGGCAGCAGCCTGCACACTCGTCCGTACGCCGGAAACCATCATGCCCGACAAAAAGCCTAAGAAAAGGGGCAATAAGATACCGATGGCCTGGCGGACCCCTTTTGCTTCCGGCAACAGGGCAGCCACCACAACACCGATCACGATGCCACAACACTGCCCCAAAAAAAGCAGAAGCAAAAGAGCCCAAATATTCGTCTTCGTCGCCGCTTCTGCGCCAAGGAGGCGAAGCAGTAGGTAGAGAACCAGGGTAAAGCCGATATAAATGACCAGATAGGCGCCAAAATGAAGCACAAAGCTTTTCCGACGCTCCAATGGGGATATCTGCTCTCGCAAGCCAAGTGGGCCTTGGTTCGCATGCAAGTTATCCAAAAGATGATTGCCCATGGAAAACGCATAAAAGGTGATGTAGGCAATGCAGGCGAACTGAAAACTGAGCATTTGATCGACGCCGCCTGTACGCAGATCCGGATTTACTTCCAGCGCTTCTACTTTTTGTTCTTGCGCTACCGCCGGCACCGATGTTGGAGCTTTTGTCACAGCAGATTTTGCAATTTCCTCCATATTGGTTTTGGTTTGGTACGAGCGCAATATCTGCTGTACAATCATCAGCACATAGGAACGCGCCATGCGCGTTTCATATTTTCCGGCTTTGGCATCCAGTACGATGGCGTCGATAGCGCCGGCATTCATCGCGGCTCGCGCTTCTTCGAGTGTGGAGAAGTTGCCATACACGAGTGGAAGTTTAGCATTTTTTTCCGGCGTCTCCTCTGTCCACTTTTGATTTTTCCAAACGCCTTTCTTGGCCTCAAGATCCGCCATAAAATCCGGGAAATCCGCCTCTTGTCCTTGAATCAACCCGATACGACTGACCGGCAAAGAGAGGTCTTCCTTTGTGGTCGGACGAAAGACCATGCTGAAAATGAGTAAGAGCACAACCGGCAAGGAAAAACCCCAAATCAGCGCTTCCCGCTGGCGGATGATCTGTTTCAGGTGATAAGCGAAAAGTTTACGCATGATCACGCAGCTCCTTTCCGGTGATTTCCAGAAAAACATCATTTAAGGTGGGTCGATCGGTTTCAATGGACAATAGAGAAATACCTTTTTCTTCTAATCGATGGATGAGATCAATGGCGCTCATGGCAGACGTGCGAAGCTGCAGTTGCAGATATTTTCCGTCATAAGAAGGCGACACGAATGCGGGCTCTTGCCTAATCCAGGCCAGTTGAGCGTCGGTAAGTTCTGCAACCCCCACTTTTACCGTCTCCCTCAGCGACGTTTGCGCCAGAATTTCACGGCTGGTTCCTTCCACTAACGACTTCCCGTGATCCAAAATGACCAAGCGATCGCACAGCAGTTCAATTTCTTCCATGTAGTGTGACGTATAGATGACCGTGGCACCCTCATCCCGCAGCTTACGAATGCCTTCCAGAATGCGGTTTCGGGATTGCGGATCCACCGCAACAGTCGGTTCATCCAAGATCAGAAGCCGCGGCTTATGCGCGATGCCGCAGGCTAAATTGAGACGTCGCAATAATCCGCCGGAAAGTTTGGATGGATGAAAATGACGAAAATCCTCCAGTTCTACAAAGTGAATGGCCTCTTCTACCAATGCTTTGCGTTTCTTTTCGTCCTGCACATAGAGACTGCAGAAATAATCAATATTCTCCTGGACAGTCAGTTCTTCATAGACCGCCACGTTCTGCGGTACCAGTCCGATCTGTTTTTTGACGGATGCATTTGTCGAGGACATCGGTGTGCCAAAAATTTCAATCTCACCATGGTCAAATTTGAGCAAGGCTAAAATGCAGTTAATCAAGGTCGTCTTACCGGATCCATTCGGACCCAACAAGCCAAATATCTCGCCTTTATCTACGGTCAAGCTGAGATGGTCAATGGCTACCAGTTCTTTGTAACGCTTGACCAAATCGTTGACCTTTACCACATGTTCCATATTGCCTCCTTATATTGAGCTTTTGACGCCGTTTTTCAGATGGTTGTCGCTTTCGTTATTTTGCTTTTCTTCTTTTCTTTATTCTCAGTGTAAACGGAGCAAGAGAAGAAAACGAGAGTCTTCTGTCATGATCTCACATGACAAATGTCATCTTCCGTTGTCTTTTATCCCCGGTCTTGCCTTTGCTATAATAAATGTGTCGGAAAAGCGGCAAGGTTCAGCCAAAGGAGGCAATCGTGAAGCGATTTTATTTGTGGGGTGGCGTCGTTCTTCTCTCCGTTCTTGCCACCTTCTTTTTGTCCGCGTTGCCTCTATCCGTGGATGCATATCTTCATATTCTGTTTATTCTTAGCGGCAATGCTCTATTTTATCTGTTGTCGCTTTTGGCACCGGAAAAAGTATCCCAAAAGCACAAGGCATTTCTTTTCCTTCTATCCGCGTCCTTAATCACCTTGTTCAGCGGATCGCTTCCCTATCTGGTGGCCTTCCTTCCGGGACTCTTTTTTCTTCTTCCGGATTCGTCCCCTATTCGTTTAACGGGTATCTTGCTTTTTCTTATCGTTTTTCTTTGCTGTGGCGTCTCGCCGTACACGCTGTTACTCAGCGTTCTCGCCTTTTATGCGAATTATGTGGCCGGTACATGGCGCAAAGACAGCCATCGCTTGGAAAAAACCTTGTATTCGCTGGATGAAGAGACGCAGAAATCCAATGTGCTCAACCGTCGTTATCTCGCTCTGGAAGAATCGCAGTCTCTTCTGCAGGATAATGCCATCCTTCAGGAACGACAGCGCATTGCGCGGGATATCCATGACCACGTCGGGCATGAGCTGACGTCTGCCATTCTCCAGTTAAAAGCGTTGGAATTTCGAATCGCAGATCCATCCCTGCTTGTTCCTGTCCGTCAATTACTGGAGGAGAGTATGACGGAAATCCGTAACAGCGTACACAATCTGCATGATCAATCGTTGAATTTAGCCGAAGAAGTTCAGCTCCTATTGGATCGCTATACCTACTGTCCGGTCTATAAAGAAATCCATCTGCAAACCGAACCACCTGGTGCAGTCCATTTTACGCTTCTGGCCGCCATTAAGGAGGCATTAAAAAACACTGCCACCCATTCCAATGCGACAAAAGCGGAAATTCTTTTAAGCGAGACGCCAACGTTTTACCGCTTATTGCTTGTGGATAACGGTACGACAGCTGTCAAACATCCTGAAGCCGGCAATGGGCTTGGCCTGCTTTCCCTACAACAGCGCGTAGACGCCTTGAACGGTTCCATGAACATCTCCGTGGAAAACGGCTTTCGTCTGTTTATCACGTTGCCAAAGGAGGACGTATGAATTTAGTCATTGTGGATGATGATCCCATTGTCGTCGAAAGTCTTCGTCTCATCATTGAAGGCGGCTCAAAAAGCTATCCCGAGGCCATTACGGTGGTCGGAACGGGAAACAGCGGGGAGGATGCTGTAGAGCTCTATGCAAAAACCCATCCGGACATTTTGCTTCTGGACATTCGTATGGAAGGCATGAACGGACTCGATGCAGCGAAAGAAATTTTGCGCCAGGACCCCCATGCGCCGATTTTATTTCTCACGACGTTTCTGGATGAGGACTATATTGTGGAAGCGCTTCGCCTCGGCGCACGCGGCTATTTGCGAAAGTCCGGCGTGGAGTCCCTTCTTCCCTCTCTCTACGCCGTGCAAAACGGGCATCACGTCTATGGCGATGAAATTGTAGAAAAATTACCGCACCTGCTTCAACGTCCTCACCAAGCCGCCAACGATCCGTTTGCCGCGCTAAAGGAGGACGAATGGAATATCGTGCGTTTGGTCTCCGAAGGAAAAAGCAATAAAGAAATTGCGGATGCCCTTCACTTCTCGGAAGGAACCATCCGCAATTATCTCAGTTTAATTATGGAAAAATGTCAGGTGCAGGGGCGCACGCAACTGGCCATTGCCTTTTACAAGGCCGGCCACATTCATTAGCCTATGTTAGGGCGCCAAATAGCCGCTCCCTGCGTCTTTCGCCGCGTGGACACGCTTAGCCATGCGCTACCTTCTTTTCGATGACGCTTAGTCTATCGTAATGTCCTCAAACAGATCCGGCAACAGCTCCCGGAACTTCGGCAACAGAAGGCGAACGATCTCACGAATTTGCGGATGCGCCGCTTTGGAGCCGCGCAGGCGCAGGAAATGGCGCCATTCCCGCATATTCATCGTTACGACGATTTCCGTTTTTAGGCTGTTCGGCAAAATGCTGCGCGCTTCTTCCGGTGTCGCACCGGCTTCAATCAAAGCAAAATAGCCTTTCTCAATGGAAGCCATTTGTTCTTTCCATAGGGTGTAGCAAGTGTCGCCCTCATTCCAGAACAGTGGTTTGATGAAGGTAAGCTCGTTTCCAAACTTATCTTTGGTGTAATTGCAGTAGCGCGTGCTTTCCTGGCTGTAGCTGGCAATGCGATGACGAACGATTTCATGCGTCACGCCGCGGTCACAGATGATTTTCACACTGAGCTTTTCGTGTTCGATCACGCTCTCATGCCCGCTTTGTACCAAACGGCGCAGAAACGGTCCCGCCGTATTTTCTTTGATATTCGCTTCGCTTTTGTAGCAAACGCGCCCTGCCGCTTCCATATTGCGCAGCATCTGACGGGGATCCGGATTTCCCAGAATCTCTATGGACGGAGGAATAATCTGCATCAGTATCTCCTTTTCGAGCTCTCTGGCAATAGCTTTCGTTTACAGTTCACGGCAGGAGAGAACACGCACATCGCCTTTTGCTCTCTCTTGCGCCACGCAGGAGGCTGTGAGCATGGCAATCATGCGACCGTCCAAGGCCGATTTTGCGGCAGCCTTTGCAGCGGCCGGCGCTTTTTTAGCCGGCTTTTTCGGCGCTTCTTCTTCGCCGCCCGGAATATACTTCAACAAGCTGATAATAGCCGTTAGCAAAATCAGGATGAGAAATACAATGAGCATCGAAAACGCGCTGACGAAAAGGGCATCGCTTAAACCAAATGGATTCATAATACGTCCTTCCTTAGTTTTTGCGCAAAATGGTAGCGAATGAGCGCTCCTTCGCGCATAGCTTTAAATCGACATGTTCACCGGTTCTTGCCGATGAGAAATCGGTATTGTTTTACCTGTTATTTTATTCTATCCTATTTCCCCTCGGGAAGAAACATCTCGAAGCATTCCGCTCCGCCACCGGAGGACAAATGGGCGGCTACCGCCATAACAGCCACTTTTTCTAGCGTAACGGATTCGCTATTCGATGTCGTCGCTGCCTGTGTTGCTGCAGCGGCCGCTGCCGCTTTTTCCTGTTTGGCTTTCTCCTCCGCTTCTGCTTTGGCTTTGGCCGCAGCTTCTTCCTCTTTCCAGGCTCCGGTCAGCAAAGACTCCACCTGTTGCGGGAACAGAATATAGGCAATAACTTCTTCTTCGGCCGCTTCACGTCCCAACGCTTTTTCCAGTTTTTTCTTCTCGTCTTCATAGATAAACGGAAGATCATCCGGGTCGGTCGGCTTTTTCGGCTCGATGCCTTTCAAAACCTTGGCCACCACCTCGGGGTCTTTCTCAGCCGGCGAGCGTCCATAAAAGCCTTGCACATAATCTTTAATCTCCTTCGGCACCATTTTATAGCGTTCGCCGAAGAGCACGTTCATGACGGCCTGTGTTCCTACCATTTGGGAAAGCGGCGTGACCAGCGGCGGATAACCCATATCTTTTCGCACATTTGGCACCTCTTTAAGAACATCATTAAAGCGATGGCCTTGCTTCTGGCCTTCCAATTGGCTTAAAAGATTGGAGAGCATGCCGCCCGGAACCTGATAGGTCAAGATCTTGGGATTCGGTACCAGGGAGCGTGCACGCATGTCCCCGGAAGCAATGTATTTCGAAGCCAGACGATCGGCAATCTCGTAGGCTTCGCTGAGGGCTTCGCGATCAATGTTAACCTCGCGCCCTGCAAGCTTGGCCACTTCGAGAAGCGTCTCATCTGCCAAGTGGGATGTTCCGCCGGAGAAGGGAGAAATGCAGCCATCCACAATATCCACCCCGGCCTTCATGGCCTCCAGCATGACCAATGCGGTCGCGTTGCCGGTGGTGTGGGTGTGCAAATCGATGGGCACATCCACCGCTTTTTTCAGCGCCGAAACCAGCTCATAGGCATTTTGCGGCGTGCAGATACCGGCCATATCCTTGATACAGATGGAGTCTGCACCCATGTCGACAAATTCTTTCGCCAGCTTGACGTAGTACTCATTGTTGTGCACCGGGCTTACGGTGTAAGCGATGGCCCCTTGTAGATGACCATGATGCTTTTTGACAAAGCGAAACGCATTCTTGAGATTATTGGTATCATTCAGGGCATCGAAGCAACGAATGACATCAATGCCGTTTTCGATGGTCAAACGAATGAAACGCTCCAGCGTATCATTGTCATAATGGCGATAGCCTACGATGTTTTGCCCACGCAGAAGCATCGAGAGCTTGGTGTTCTTTGCCGCCTGACGAATTTCGCGCAGATTCTCCCATGCACTTTGATGCAAAAAGCGAAATGCAGAGTCAAACGTTGCCCCGCCCCAAACTTCCATCGAATGGAAGCCCACTTTGTCCAACGCTTTCGCCAAGGTAATGATGTCTTCGCGCTGCATGCGCGTGGCCAGTAGCGACTGATTGCCATCTCGAACCGTTAAATCTTGAATAAACACTTCGCTCATTTTATGTCCTCTCTGTCCATCCGTGTCGACTCACTGCCCTTATTATAGTGAATATTGATGAAAAGGGAAAATGTTTGTGTGGCTTTTCGTGAAGTCTTATTTTTCTCTTCGCGACGGATTATTTTTGCCGTTCCTAAAGAAATAAGTGTATACTATCTTTAGATTTTCCAGATAAGGAGGTTCCCAAATGCCCAATATCAAAACCAGTACGGATTTACGTAACAACTATAATGAAATTTCTTCTTTCTGTCACGAATCTGACGAACCGCTTTTTATTACAAAAAACGGGCGCGGTGATTTAGCGGTAATGAGCATTGATTTTTATAACCGGATGATGGGAAGATATGAGCTTTATCAGCTGCTTGAGCAAAGTGAAGCCGATTTTGCGCAGGATCGCACCATGTCCTTTGCAGACTCCCTGAAAAGTGTCAGAGAAAGTTTGGAAAATGGAACACTATGAAGTTCTCGTTTCCGAATCCTTTCATCGAGATCTGACCAACATTGTGTACTACCTTGCTCATCAATTGGATGCGCCTCTTGCCGCTTCCTCTTTTTTGGCAAATGTGGAGAAAACCGTGGAAAGCCTCTCGTTTATGCCTTATCGATTTTCCCTCGTAGATGACGCGTATCTTCGTCCCAAAGGCTTTCGAAAATGCGTAATCAAGAACTATCTTCTTTTCTATCGAATCCGGGAAGAAGACAAAACGATAGCAATTCACCGTCTTCTCCATACCAAACAAAACTGGTTACAAATTTTATGATTTTCTCTGCCGATCTTTAGTTTTCAAAAAGCGAGAGGAGCTTTTTATGCGTTCCAAACGGATTGAATCGCTGTTAAAGGAATTTATGGCCTTGCCTACCGTAACGGGCACCGCCGACGAAAAGTTGGCTTTGCCGTTTTATCGCACGTTTTTTTCGTCACTTCCCTATTTTCAGAAAAATGCAACGCATTGGGGAACCTTTCCCTGCTCGGAGGATCGTCTTAATCGCGAAATCGCCTGGGGCTTGGTGCGAGGGAAAACTACGCGAACCGTCGTTCTTATTCATCACATGGATGTCGTAGATGTGGAGGCCTTTGGGGATGCGCAGGCTCTTGCCTATCGTCCGGACGGTGTAAAACCTCTTTTTCGGGAGGGCGCAATTCCCGTCGATGATGACGTACGAGCCGATTTGCAGGGAGATACCTGGATTTTCGGGCGCGGCACCTGCGATATGAAAGGCGGTGCTGCCATTCAACTGACGCTGCTCGAGGAATGGGCGCAAAAGGCAAGTAAAGGAGAGTTGCCGGAAGGCAGCCTTCTCGTAATCGGTGTACCGGATGAAGAAACGGGCTCCGCCGGTATGCGTGCGGCTGCGTCCCTTTTTGCGAAACTGGAAGAACAATTCGGTTTGCAGTACATACTGATGATCGATTCGGAGCCGCATCATCGTTCCTCTCCGGATACAAGGGTGATTCATGACGGCAGCATCGGCAAGATGATGCCCGTTGTTTTGGCACGGGGCAAAAGCGTCCATTTAGGCGATGTGTATTCCGGTCTCAACCCGATTCATCTGATGAGCGCTCTGGTGCGACAAACGGAACTTTGGCCCGCCATGGTGGAACATCGCGGCAACGCCACCACGCCGGGTGCTACCTGGTTGGGGCTCCGTGATCGGCGAAAAGCCTACAACGTGTCCTTGCCGGAATTGGCCGGAGGCTATCTGAATGTGCTTACGCTTACGCGCACGCCGCAGGAGATCCTCTCGGCGATTTGTCGAGAAGCAGCCATTGCGGGAGCAAAAGTGTTAGCAGATCGCAAAGGAAGCTATCTGCCCTATCGGCAGGAAACGCCCTTTGCTCCGGACGAACCCGCTCCTCTTTCGGTGCAGGTGTTGACTGTACAGGCGCTGAAAACGGCATTGCAAGAACAGAACGTGGACATTGCCTCGCTGGAAAAACCTATTGCGGAAAAAGTAAAAAATGGCGATCTCGATTTTCGGGAAGGCGCGCTGCAACTGATGGAGACCTATCTTCGCCATTGGCAGAGCGAGGATCCCTGCTTTTTGATCGGTTTGGCCGCGCCCTACTATCCGCCGGTGAACAACGCTGATCTGGCAAGTCGAAACGCTACGGATGCTCTCGTTGCCGAACTGTCCCGCTTTGTTACGACACATTTCGATCAAACGCTCTACGTCGATAATTATTTTCGCGGAATTTGCGATCTCTCCTATGCGATGTTTACAGCCGATCCGGCGACAATTTCTTTCGTGGAACACAATGTCCTGTTCTGGAATCAAGGATATTCCATTCCGCTGGATGCGATCCGTCGTTATACCATGCCAGTTTTAAACATCGGACCCTGGGGAAAAGATCTGCATACGATCCGCGAGCGGGTGCATAGGGAAGACTTAACCATAAAAACGCCCGCTCTTATGGAGGAAGCCATCGAGCAGGCGTGGGAAAAGCTATAGTGCCACAAAGCCGCGAAGCATCGCTTGAAAGCGTGTAGCCGCCTTCTTTCCCTCTTCAATGACTTCCTCTTCGCTGAGTTTTTCGGCACCGACGCCGGCGGCGAGATTGGTGGCCAGCGAAACGCCCACCAGGCGCACACCCATGTGGTGCGCGGCAACGGCTTCAATAACTGTCGACATGCCCACCATATCCGCGCCGAGAGTGGCTGCCATGCGGATTTCAGCCGGCGTCTCATAGGCAGGCCCCGTAAACTGCATATACACCCCGTCATGCAG
The DNA here is from genome assembly GCF_900119705.1 of Murdochiella vaginalis. Classification (GTDB taxonomy): domain Bacteria; phylum Bacillota; class Clostridia; order Tissierellales; family Peptoniphilaceae; genus Murdochiella; species Murdochiella vaginalis. The sequence goes on from NZ_LT632322.1 coordinate 1,479,861, forward strand.
CGTACAGCCGGCAGTCTCGCCCGCACGGCGCATGCGTTCACGCAATTCGCGATCGTAAACTTCGCTCATATCCGGAAAACGCACGCCCCAGGCTCTGACATTTTCGCCAAGAAGCGGCGACGGAACAAAGGATGAAATGTGATCCTTAATTAGGCAAAAATCCCCTACGTGATATGTCTTGTTCACCGCGCCTGCGGCATTCGTCAAAATCAACGACTCGATTCCAAGCGATGCCATCAGCCGAATGGGCAAAACGCAATCCGACACGGGATAGCCTTCATACAGGTGAATGCGCCCTTGCATCATCACCGTAGGTATACCTTCAAAACGACCAAAAACGAAACGTCCGACATGACCCGGAGCTGTTGTTGTTGGGAATCCATCAATTGATGCATACGGAACATAGATGGGATCTTCCATGGCCTCGGCCAGATCGCCCAAGCCGGAACCCAACACAATGCCTATGCGCGGCATCTCCTTCAGACACACACGAACCCGCTGTGTACAATGCTCGACTTTTTGCTGTATCGTATTCATTTCCTGCCTCCTTTGCCCCTTTTTACAATTCCACGACGGGAATCATCATATTTTTCCCAACTCTTTTCGCTAAAATCACGTATCATAAGTATAGAAGAAAAAATCCACGATCACCAGGCGAAGAAAAGGTGTTTTGCTTTCGCTCTGTTGGAAAATACCAAGGTAAGGGGTGCTTATGAAACGAAGTGCTGCGTTTGTATTACGCCATCGCATCGCCGTCCTCCTGTTGTTTGTCGTCCTGACGACGCTTTCCGCTTTCGCGGCAACAAAGGTTCCGGTGAACTACGATATGGCGGATTATCTTCCTGCCGGGGCGCCATCCGCCAAGGCGCTGCACACATTAAAAAAAGACTTCGATTTTTCCATGCCGAATGCCCGTGTTTCGTATCCGGTCGATTCTGTGCGCGAAGCGCTTACGATCAAAGCAAAGCTGCAAGCAGCCGATTGCGTTGACCAGGTGCTATGGCTCGATGACATGGTAGATATCCACACGCCTACGGAACAGCTTGATCAGCGTACCGTAGAAACGTACCTGAAAGACGGTCGAGCCATGTTTCAAGTTTCTGCGGATACCGTCAAGGCCCGCGATTCCGTGAAATTTTTGCGTTCTGTGAAAGACGACTGCTGGATCTCCGGTCAGCTGATGGAATTGGCCAGTGCACAAAATGCCGTGAATACCGAAATTCAATCCATTACGCTGTTCATCATCCCCATCGTCTTTGCCATTTTGCTCATCAGCACGTCGTCTTGGCTACAGCCGTTTCTGTTCTTATTGACCATTGGGGTGAGCGTATTGCTCAACCTCGGCTCAAACCTAATTCTGGGCAGTGTGTCATTCATCACCCAGGCCGTTTCCGGGGTCCTACAGCTGGCCGTATCCATGGATTACGCAATTTTCTTGCTCAACCGCTACAATATGAACCGAGCTGCCGGCATGGAGAATAAGGAAGCCATGGCGGCCGCCATTGTGCGTTCCTCGGTTGCGATCGCCTCTTCCGCCGCCACCACCTTTTTCGGCTTCTTGGCGTTGCTCTTTATGCAATTTCGCATTGGTGCCGATCTTGGCATTGTGATGGCGAAGGGCATTGTCTTCTCGTTTTTAACGGTACTCCTCTTCCTTCCGGCTCTTATTCTCGTGCTGCAACGTCCGCTGGATCGCTTAGCTCATCGCCCGCTGCTTCCGAATTTTCAACGCGTCGGCAAATTGATTTATCGCAGGCGGTATCGTTTTGTTCTGCTGATCGCCATTATCCTTGTTCCGGCGTTTTTAGCGGCACAGAATAATGCCTTTGTCTATGGAATGGGAAACTATCCGAAGGGAAGTGCCGCCGAACATGATGTGCAAGCCATCGATACGCATTTCGGACAGCAACAACAAATCTCCCTTTTAGTACCACGAGGCGATTTGCAGAAAGAACAACGGTTGCAAAACAAGCTCGAAAGAATCGGGCCGATCGATACCGTCATGTCCTATGTTTCCATGGCCGATGCCGCAATCCCTCAGGAGGTTGTGTCAAGAAAAGGACTGGATCTTCTGGTTTCACCGAATTACAGCCATTTCATTTTGAATGCAAACATGGCACGAGAAGGAAAGATCGCCTTTGCGACGGTGGCGGAAATTCGTGATGCTGCAAAAGAACTATATGGCGATACGATACAAATGACCGGCTATCCGGTGGTAACGGACGATATGCGCGCAACGGTGCGTTCCGATAACCTCATTGTGAACGGACTCGCAGTACTTACGATCGCCCTGACCATTGCAATCGCCTTCCGCTCACTCTTCCTGCCTATTCTTCTGGTGATGACCATTGAAGTCGCCATCTGGCTCAATCTCTCTGTGCCCTATTTCACGGGATCACCGTTAAGTTATATCGGCTTTCTCATCATTTCCACCGTACAGCTTGGTTCCACTGTGGATTATGCCATCCTGTACACGGAACATTACTGCGATCATCGTACGCGACGCAATCGTCGTGAAACGCTGGACTTGGCGGCTCGGGAAACCATTCCCTCGCTTTTACCTCCGGCAATGATTTTGACCTGTTCCGGGCTGGTTCTCTATCTCACCTCTTCCCTGACGATTGTCAGCGAGCTCGGTGAAGTCCTTGCCCGTGGCGCAGCACTTTCTCTGCTCATGGTCATTTTCGTTTTGCCGGGATTGCTCTTTGTCTTTGATCGTCTTGTGGAACGCACGTCATTCGGTCGCCATTTTATGGCGGATCATCAAAATGCTTTTACGAAGGAGGAGCTATGAATCATTCCACTCACAAACCAAAACGCATTACCAGCCTTCTTCTTGCGGCTGCCTTGCTTACTATGCCTCTCTCTATGCCGGTTTCTGCGGAGTCCGGGTCTGCCTTTACCGCAGATGTTCTGGCCGGAAAGCATAAATCGGAAGTTGTATACGCTTCCCTGCAAACTAATGGTGCCGTAAAAAACATCTATGTCGTGAATCGATTTGAACCAAACGGCGAGCCTATGAAAGATTACGGCGAATACAAAGCGGTAAAGGAAATTTCCGTCGAAGGCGATCTGCAGGCTGCACAAGGAAACGAAAATGCGGTAAAAACAGGAAAACGCGCCTTCTTCTACCAAGGAGAACTGAGCGGTCGCAAGCTTCCCTGGACCATCACTTTGCGCTACACACTCGACGGGCAACCCGTTTCCGCAGAGCAGATCGCCGGAAAATCCGGAACCTTCGGCCTGGAACTGACCATCACGCCAGTAGCGCAACGACCGACCGGAAACAGCTCGAAAGAAGACGCAAGCGATTCCTGGGCGGAACAGCTGATGCTGCAAACCTCCATCACGCTTCCGCAGGATGTGGCGGAAAACATTACGGCCGAAGGCGGAACGCTGGTGCAGGTGGGCGGCGATCGACAGGTCAACTTTGTCGTGCTTCCCGGAAGCGAGGCCAAGACGTTTACGCTGCATGCCAAGGTAACGAATTTCCATCTTCCCTCCATCACGATTGCCGGCGTCCCCTTCTCGATGGATCTCGACAATTTTAAGCTTCCCGATTTTTCACAAGATCCGGATCTGAAAAAGTTACAAGAGGGCACAAAAGCTCTCAATGATGCCGGTTCCCGTTTATCCTCCGGACTTTCCACCGCCAACGAAGGCTACAATGCCTTAGCACTTGGCTATGGTCGTCTTTCTTCGGCATTTAGCACCCTGAAGGGCTCTTCCGACCGTTTGGCGCAGGGCAGCAATCAGTTTTTTGACGGACTCCAAGCCTTGCAAGAAAACGGAAAAGCGCTACGTGAAGGACTGGGTTCAAGCATCGATGGAACGGACGCGTTACAAAGCGCCATGAAGCAGGTGAATGACGGCTGGCGCAGCTATGTGGACGGCGTCGAGCGATACGTGGCGGGATCCAAGCAAAGTGTCGCGGCGGTTACGCCGCTTTCCGATGGTGCCAATCGTTTGTTGGAAGGCGCTACGCAGACACGGGATGCTTTGACCACCTTCAGCCAGGAAGGAGCAAAGCTTCTCGGTTATTCCGGACAGATTCAAGAGGCGCTTCACAAGCTGAACGCTGCGCTTTCCTCCGGAAGCAGCACTCCCACGCCTACCCTTCCCACCGCTGCGGAATTACAAGAAGCAAAAACGCGTGTCGCGGGATCTGCCCAACAATTGCAAGAAGCAAAAGGTGCGGTGGATACGGTCTATGAGGCCTTTGGAAATCAAATCGCCGCCGTGGAAAATATGCCGGAGCCCACGATAGATCAGGTTGTACAGGAGGCCCATTTATCCTCCGACGCCTTAAAAAATAAGGATGTCCAAAGACTTCTCGCCTATCAGAGCAATAAGGCAAAAGAACAAAAAGCGGCTCAACTGCAGGCGCTTCACGCGCTCTACGATACGGCCGGCTCCACGGGACAGGCGCCTTTGCTGCAATTGAAAAATGCCATGACCGAAACCGCGAACCAAGCGAACGAAATGGAATCCGCCATGACCACGGCCATCGAGAATTTACAAAAGATTGTGGAAGCTGTGAACACCATCCGTCAGAGCACCGGCCCGGTGAGCGAGGGCGTACAACAACTGAAAGAGCAATATGATGCCTTTCATAATGGATTGGAGCAGTATACTAAGGGAATTCAAACGTTGAGTCAAGGCTTCGGGCAGAAGGATGACACGAACGGATCCTCCACGACCGATCCGCAACAGCCGACGTTCTATGCGGGTCTTGAAGGTCTTGCTCATGGCCTGGAACAATGGAAAACGGGCAGTGCGGCACTGGTAACCGGCGGAGAAGCTCTCACCGCGCCCGATACCACACAAGCATTACTCAACGGACAGGAGCAAATCGCTTCAGGCGTTGGCCGCCTCACAGGCGGGCTGGGAGAGCTGTTCGGAGGCATGAAAGCCTATACGAACGGCGTCGACCAATTAGCGGAAAACGGCAATGCGTTACAGAGCGGTCTTTTGCAGTATATGGACGGCGTAGGAAAAGCCTCCGATGGCATGGGACAATGGCAGGATGGCTTTATCCGCTTCGGCAACGGCCTTTCGTCCGCAGCCAATGGTGCGCAACAGTTGGCAAACGGAACCGCGCAATTCGCTGCACAGAGCAGTGATATGAACGGCAAGATCAAGGAAAAAGTCCAGTCTATGGTGGACGACATGAAGCCGAAAAAGCAAGACATCACCTCTTTCGCAGATGCACGAAACGGCAAGATTGCAGAGGTACAATTCGTCTTGATGACGGAAGAGATCCGTCTGCCGAAGGAGACAAAAAAAGAAGCGCCGGCTGTGGAAAAGACGGGCTTCTTCGATCGTTTACGCAACTTGTTTGCACCGAAAAAAGACTGACCCTGTCGAAGAGACCTTCGCTCTCAACGATTCCTCGCCCGCCTCTCCTGCAACTGGGCAGCCATTCCGACACTGAGTATCGCGGCCGTCTCCGCACGGAGGATGCGCGGCCCAAGGCCGGCAAAGGCTACCTTCTCTTCGGCGAAACGGGCGAATTCCGTGGAAGAAAATCCACCTTCCGGACCGATGATCAAAACCATGGCTTTTTCAGGCACCACCGAGTCAAGCACTTCGCTTAACGGTGGCGCTTTTTCTTCTTGGCGTTCCGCGAGCACGATGGCAAAAAAATCGTCTCGTTGACGAACGACGGTGAGAAGTTCCTCCAGCGACAATGTCTTCTGTATGTACGGAATACGATGGCGTTCACACTGTTCCGCCGCCTCCTGCAGAATGCGATGCTCTCGCGCAAGACGATTCGGCGAGGGCTCCGCTTCGTTTACGCGTTCTGTCAGTATCGGCCAGATTTCCGAAACACCCAATTCGGTGGCCTTCTGCAGCATCCATTCCCACTTTTCCTTTTTGATTCGTGCGGGAGCCAGAATAAGCGGTGTAGACAGTTCGCGCCTCTCCTGCAGCGCTTCGACACAGTCGGCTTCCACGCCGTTCTTCTTAAGAACAAGGCGCGCCAGAAACGGCATGCCCTCGGCATCAATGAGGCGCACCGTCTCACCGCCACGCACACGCAGGACGCGGCGAAGCTGTCTTTCGATATCTGCGGGAAATATCACATGCCCACCGACCGCAAGCGGCGCGGAAATAAAAAATTGCTGCATTATTTTTCGGATCTCCGAATATTTTGATCGAAATAGGCGCGTAGGCAATCAAAGGTTTCCGCGGAGATGGCATGCTCCACCTTGCAGGCATCCTCTTCCGCCACCTCGGGGGAAACGCCGACGTGCAAGAACCAGTCCCTAAGCGTGCGATGACGCAAATCAATTTCTTCTCCAATCGCTCTTCCCGAAGAAGAGAGTTGAAGAGAACCGTCATCTTCCATCGTCACGCGACCTTCTTGCTCCAATTTTTTCATAGCGTTGCTGACCGACGCACGGCTTAATTCCAGATGATTGGCAACATCTATCGAGCGCACTACGCCAAGATCTCGTTCCAAGACGACAATGGCTTCGAGATAATTTTCTTCTGAGTCATGAATATTATGCATGGTTCCTCCTTAGACGGAAAGACCGGAAACTTTCCTCGTTTTTTATTTCGCTATAAGATTACCCTAACCACGTCAAACCTCACGACTAACCGTATTTTTCATTCCATTTCTACAATTTCGGAGGTATTATCACTCTAATTCATTGAGTGCTAATTTTTCTTGACATTAAGGTCAAAGATGGTATAATAAAGACACGTTGAGGAAATCACAACGAACAAATGTGAATAGCTCCCTACGGGAGGAAAGGAGACAGTATGAAACTGGTACCGTATAGAAGAACTTTATCCCCGAGCTTTGCCGTGATGAACGACATGATCGATGACTTTTTCAAAAGCGGATTGGATAATGCCGTTTATGACTCGTTTAAGGTGGACGTTGAAAAAGAGGCGGACAAATACGTCGTTACGGCGGATCTTCCCGGCATGACCAAAGAAAACGTGGATGTCGAAGTGGAAGAGGGTGTGCTCACCATCTCTGTGCATCAGGAAGAGGAAAGCGAGCAAAGCGATAAAGAAAAGAATTATTTACATCGCGAACGCCGCATGACCAACAGCTCCCGTCGCATCCGTCTCGGCGACATCAACGAGGAAGCCATTAAAGCCGGCTTGGAAAACGGTGTGTTGCGTGTAGAGCTGCCCTTTGCGCAGGAAGTGACCAAAAAGAAATCCATCACCATTCAATAAGCGCTGCCCTTCGCGTTTCGTAGCAAAGCAAAAAAGAAGCCCAAAAATTTCGGGCTTCTTTTTTTATGCCATCAGAAGCACAGGCCGTGCTTTTAAGCGCGATGCATGCGTTTTCGCAGCGGTTGCCATGCCAGAGCGAGCACCACGAGGCAAATGAGAAAATCCACGCCTAAAAACGACGCGTTATACTGAAAGCTATACACAAAGCCGGCTCCCATGTTGGAAAGCGTGAATGCCTGTCCCAGCGAGGCGCCCGCCTTGGTAAAGTCGATGGTGGAATAAAAAATGCATCCCGAAAGCACGTGCATGGCTAAGCGCAGCGCCACAGCAAAAAGCAACGACGGCAGATGCGAAAAGAAGCTATCTCCTTCGGAGGCGCGTTGCAAACCGGCAAATCCCAGCATCATGTAGGCCAACGGGTAGTCCAGCAACACCTGAAGCGGATGAACGGTATATCCTCCCAACAGATAGTCCACCAAGCCGTAGACCAGTCCTACTAAGAGTCCTTTTTTCCATCCCCAACGGATTGCAAAAAATAGGATCGGCGCCATGGAGGCCAAGGTCACGCTGCCACCCATCGGCATTTCGAAAAGCTTAATAAACGATAAAATTTTTGCCAAAGCGATCATAACGCCGGCTTCCGCTACCATGCGGGTAGAGAAGCCGTTGCTGCTCGGCATTTTCAAGGTTGATTCCGTCATACTTTCTCCTTCTGTTCTTCGCATGACCGTCTTTTTCGCGTTCGATCGAAACGTCCGGTCACCCGAATGTTGCCGTTCAATATCGGGAAAAGAAAAACGCCGCAGAGCGGCGTTACGGAATTCCTACTGAATTCTCTCGAGCTTCCCTCCGCTATCATTACATAGATCAGGTTCGGGGTTGGTTTGCACCTCTCAGCCGTAGCACCCCCAGTCGATATTGAATTGTTTTCATTTTACCGATACGATGCCGTTTCTGCAAGTCGTTAGCACCGTCTTTGCTTTATTTTTCCCGCTTGGAAAAGGCCAGCCTGAGATCGCCGGATGCAATCCATCCCCTTCCGCGCATCAAACGATACACAGCATACGATAGAATCGCCGGCGCCAGAAAGTGCATTACGACCATTTGCAGGAGCACAGAAGGTGAGTGCCCCATCACATCCAGCATCGCAAACTGTCCGACCAAACCGCTCGTTCCCATGCCGGCGCCGGAGGCGTTGGAAGTCATACCCAGCACTGCCGTGGAAATGGGCCCAAGAATAGCAGAGGAAACGATGGCCGGAAGCCACACGATCGGCTTTTTGATGATATTGGGCATTTGCAACATGGAGGTGCCGATTCCCTGTGCTAAGCTGCCGCCAAAGCCGTTGTCACGATAGGAAATGACCGCAAAACCGATCATATTGCAGCAGCAGCCCACTGTTGCAGCACCGGCGGCAAGGCCGGATAGGCCAAGAGAAATCGACAAGGCCGCACTGGAAATGGGCAAAGTCAAGATCACGCCCATCAGTACACTGAGAACAATGCCCATTGGAATCGGCTGCAGCTGGGTGGCACGGTTAATGAGGTCGCCCAGACCATTCATCATGCCCGAAATATACGGGGCCAGGAAGAAGCCGACGAGGCCGCCGGTCACAATGGTCACGAAGGGAACGAGCACGATATCCACCGGCGTTTTCCCCGCCACGCGACGGCCGACTTCTACGCCCGCAAGTGCGGCGACAAAGGCGCCCACCGGTTCCCCAATGCCGATGGTCGCAACGCCCGCAGCATCGAAGACAACGCTACCGGCGCCCAGTGCGCCCAATACCACAGCGGAAAGAACGACAAGAGCCGGGGCATCCAATACGGCAGCGACACCAACGCCAATGGCGGGGCCCATGAGCTTCTGTGCGACCGAGCCCATGGTAACCAACAAAGGAATGTGCGCCAAGGTGCCGATCTGTTTAATGATTAATCCGATGAGCAACGAGGAAAACAGCCCCCATGCCATACCGTTTAATACGGTTGTCCAATACTCGCGAATGGGATGTGCCGTGTTTTTCATCTTCTACTCCTCTCCGGTCGCTATGCCGACCAATTCCTCCCCGTCACGCTTGAGCACGCGAACGGAATACACATGATTTGCTGCCGGCGAGAGAAAGTCATCCTCTCCGGTGTTCAAATGCTTCGTTGGAAAATGCCGGACACTTTCCTCCGTCGGGGAAACGACGGCCACACGCAGATAATTGCCGGAATAGCCGCTGAAGCGTCCTTTTTCATCCCGTTTTTCCTCTGTCAGCACGGACAGCGTTTTGCCGACCATTTTTTCCATAAACGCATGCCGCATGGAAACCTCCTGGGCAGCCAGCCGCGCGGCACGCTCTTTCTTGATGGCCGCATCCACTTGCCCCGTAAAGAGAGCCGCCGGCGTTCCCTGCCGTGGTGAATAAGGGAAAATATGCATGCGTGAGAATCCGATGGCATGTGTAAAATCCAAGGTCTCCTGAAACTCCCGCTCCCCCTCTTCCGGAAAGCCGACGATGACATCCGTCGTGAGACCGGCGTCCGGAAACACCCGTCGAATGGCATCGACCTTTTCCGCATACAGAGCCGTAGTGTAGTGACGATTCATCTTTTCTAGGATCCGATCGGATCCGCTTTGCAGGGAAAGATGAAAATGCGGGCATAACTTACCCGTGGCCGCCAAGCGTTCCAGCTTCTGTCGTGTCACCCAACGAGGTTCGATGCTGGAAAGGCGAATGCGCCGGATTTCCGGGATTGCCGCCACCGCTTCGATGACATCCGTAAGCTCTACGCCCGACATTTCTGCACGAAAAGGAGCTTCCTTTCCATAGCTTGCTACATGGATGCCGGTAAGCACCAATTCTTGAAAGCCGCGTGCCGCAAGTGCTTTTGCTTCCTGCAAAATGGAAGGCAGCGGCCGAGAGGCAATATGGCCGCGTGCATAGGGAATGATGCAATACGAACAGAACATATCACAGCCTTCCTGTATCTTAACGGTAGCCCGCGTTGTGGATTGCTCCGTCTCAATGGTCAACGCATCAAAATCCGTTGCCGCATCGAGATCCTCCACTGCAATTTGCCGTTCTCCGGTAGAACACACCTGTTCCACGAGAGCCGGCAGGCGTTGTCGGCCTTTTGTACCGAGAAGAATGTCCACTTCCGGAAGCGCGGAAAGAGAATCCGCTGCCACTTGTGCATAGCAGCCGACCACGGCGATGATCGCATTCGGATTTTCGCGTTTCATTTTCCGAATCTGCTGGCGGCTCTTGGCATCTGACATATGGGTCACCGTACACGTGTTAATTACAACCACGTCCGCCATTTCCTCTCCTTGGGCAAGCTGATAGCCGTCACGCAGAAAGAGCTCCTCCATGGCCTCCGTTTCATATTGATTCACTTTACAGCCTAACGTGTGAAATTTAATTCGCTTCATCTTGTTATTCCGTTCGCATCCGATCCCGCTTCCGCCGGCCAAGCCGATTCGAGACATGCCCACTCGCCCAAAATCGTCTGCTTGCTCACGAGAAACCCAGCCTGTTCCAACGCATTTCGGATGCTCTCTTGCTGGGTCGCTAAAAGGCCGGAGAGCACCACGCACGCCCCCGGATACAGTACTGTCGGCAAATCCGGCAAAAGGCGCAGCAGCGGCCCGGCTAAAATGTTGGATACGACCACATGAAATTTCCCATCCACATTTTTTAACAGATCGCTCTCACGGAAGGTGATGTCCACTTGATTTCGTTTTGCATTTTCCCGGGCGGAACGCAACGCGTCTTCGCTGATGTCGGTGGCCAGCACGTTGTCCATCCCCCGCTTTTTCATGTAGATGGCGAGAATTCCCGAGCCTGTTCCCAAATCGAGGCCGCTCTTCCCCTCTAAAGGCAGACGTTCCAAGGCTTCCAGACACAACGTTGTAGTCTCGTGGGAACCGGTGCCGAAAGCCATACCCGGCTCAATGAAAATGGGGAGCCGTGTCGCATCCGTCGGTTGCATCCAGGATGGAACAATTTCCATGGTTTTTCCGAGTGAAAGGGGATGATAGGTCTTTTTCCATTCTTCTTCCCAGTGAGAATTGTCCACCTGCTTTTCCTGCAGAATGCGAATTTCTCCGCCATATTGCTCATAACACTGGCGTTCCAAGCGTTCGATCGCCTGACGTCCCATGTCGTCGTCGGAAAAGAAAACCAATTGGACCACGTCGTCTGCTTGCCATGCTTCATCGGCCGCTTTCTCGACGGCGCGATGCAAGTCGGCACGCAACGCATCGCCGTCGGCCAGTTCCCAGTCCGGATGCTGTGCCTCATACTGCGCAATGGTCGTCGGATCCAGTGTCTGTGTGCCCAGCGTATCGCTGTCAGCAAGAAGCGCTTGCGCCGCCTCTTCCCATTCACGCGCATACATCATGGTCACTTGTAAGAACTTCGTTTCCATCAATCAAACAATTCCTTTACCTTGTCCCAGAAGTTTTTCTGTTTTTCTTCGACCTCATCACCCATAGCCTTGGCATAGGCACGCAATGCCTCCGCCTGTGCCTCATTGAGATGCGTCGGGGTTTGGATGTCCACAACAAAATGCAGGTCGCCGCGCCGCTGGGTACGCACATCCGGAGCGCCCTTTCCTTCCAGTGTAAAGCGCGTACCCGTCTGCGTTCCTTGCGGGATGCGGAACGTTTCTTTCCCCTCCATCGTCGGAACATCCACCTCATCCCCCAGGGTAGCCTGTACAAAGGAGATGGGAAGCTCAAAATAGAGGTCGTTGCCGTGACGTTCATATATTTCGGACGGTGTCACGCGAATGACAATATATACATCGCCGGCCGGTCCGCCATTGGCACCACCGTGTCCCTGGCCGCGCATGGGCAAAATGTTGCCATCCGCCACACCGGCCGGTATTTTAACCGACAACGTGCGGTTTTCTATCTCTCGTCCTTGACCGTGGCAATGCGGGCAGGCCTCTTCAATGATTTCACCGCGCCCGTTGCACGTGCTGCAGGTCATCTGCTGAACCATGCGGCCAAATGGGGTGTGCATTTCCCGATTGATTACGCCGCTTCCGTGACAGGTCGGACAGGTTTTTTTCGCGGTACCGTCCTTCGCACCCGTACCATGGCAATGACCGCATTCGCTTTCTCGTCGAATGGTGAGCGTTTTTTCCACACCGAAATATGCCTCACGAAAGCTGAGACGGATCTCTTTTCGAATATCCGCTCCGCGTTGCGCGCGATGGCTACTCTGCGCACCTGCCGATCGACGGCCGAACAAATCCCCGAAGAGGTCTCCAAAGATATCATTCATATCGAAACCGAAGCCGCCGGCACCAGCGTTCATGCCGTTTTCAAAGGCGGCTTCGCCGTAGGTATCATAAAGTCGGCGTTTTTCCGGATCCTGCAGAATGCCGTACGCCTCGCTTAAATCATTAAATTTTTTTGCTGCTTTTTCATCTCCCGGATTGAGATCGGGATGGTATTGTTTTGCTTTTCGGCGGTACGCTTTCTTGATGTCGCCTATTTCGGCATCGCGCTTCACGCCGAGCACTTCATACGGATCTTGCAAAGCCGGCTCCTTTCTTACACTAAAGAGTCATTGTAATCGAAACCGCACATAAAGAAAAGGGCACCGAAGCGCCCTTTTCTTTCTATGCTTGCCTTGCCTTACTTCTCTTTGGGGTCATCCTCGTCAACTACCTCGTAATCGGCGTCGACAACGTCATCCCCCTGCGCGCCCTGGCTCGCACCCTGCGCACCGGCATCGGCGTTCGGTCCGCCTGCCTGCTGGCCTGCCTGTGCATACAGTTTCTGCGAAAGCGTATTGAGCTCGCCCGTTAACGCTTCGGTGCGCTTTTTGATGTCGTCGAGATTTTCGCCGCCCACAACATCCTTCAAGGCTGTAATTTTCTCTTCCACTTTCTTCTTTTCGTCTTCCGAGACTTTATCGCCCAATTCTTTCAGCGTATTTTCCGTCTGATAGATCAGCGATTCCGCCTGGTTCTTGACTTCAATGAGTTCCTTTTTCTTTTTATCTTCTTCCGCAAACTGCTCCGCCTCTTTCACGCGGCGATCAATTTCTTCATCCGAAAGATGCGTGGACGAGGTGATGGTGATCTTCTGTTCTTTGCCCGTTCCCAAATCCTTCGCACTGACGTTGACGATGCCGTTGGCATCAATGTCAAATGTCACTTCAATTTGCGGGATGCCGCGACGTGCCGCCGGAATGCCAGAAAGCTGGAAGCGTCCAAGCGTCGTATTATCCGCCGCCATTTCACGCTCGCCTTGCAGAACGTGGATGTCTACGGTCGTCTGGTTGTCGGCAGCCGTCGTAAAGGTCTGGCTCTTTTTCGTCGGGATGGTGGTGTTGCGCGGAATGAGCACCGTCGTGACACCGCCCAGCGTTTCAAGGCCCAGCGACAGCGGGGTGACGTCCAAGAGAAGCAGATCCTTGACTTCACCGGTCAACACGCCGCCCTGAATAGCCGCACCGAGAGCAACACACTCATCCGGGTTGATATCCTTCTGCGGATCCTTTCCAGTCAATTTCTTGACCAGCTCCTGTACCATCGGTACGCGGGTCGAACCGCCCACCAGCAAGACTTTGTTCAGATCGGAAGCGGTGAGGTTCGCATCTTTTAATGCGTTCAGAACCGGCTCTTCCGTTTTCTTTACGATCGGTCCAATGAGTTCTTCAAACTTAGCGCGCGTTACCGTCATATTCAGATGCACGGGCTGTCCGTTGACCGCCGTAATGAACGGCAGGTTGATGGTCGAGGTCATGGCGCTGGAAAGTTCCTTCTTCGCTTTTTCCGCAGCATCCTTCAAGCGCTGGTCGCTGGTCGGGTCCAGACGAAGATCCACACCGTTTTCTTTCTTGAAGTCCTCTGCGATGTAGTCCATCAAGGCATTATCGAAATCATCGCCGCCCAGACGGTTGTTCCCGCGGGTGGAAAGAACTTCGAAGACACCATCGCCCACTTCCAGGATGGAGACATCGAAGGTGCCGCCGCCCAAGTCAAAGACCATGATCTTGGAAGATTCTTCCTCTTTGTCAGCGCCGTAGGCCAAGGCGGCCGCCGTCGGCTCGTTGATGATACGCTTTACGTCCAAGCCGGCAATTTTTCCGGCATCTTTGGTGGCCTGACGTTGTGCATCTGTAAAGTAAGCCGGAACGGTGATGACCGCTTCGGAAACGGTTTGCCCCAGATAGCTTTCTGCATCGGCTTTCAGCTTCTGTAAGATCATGGCGGAGATTTCCTGCGGCGTATAGGTCTTGCCGTCAATTGTCACCTTGCGGTCGGTTCCCATGTCACGTTTAATGGATGAAATCGTCCGATCCGGATTCATAATGGCCTGGCGTTTCGCGGTTTCGCCTACCAGACGCTCGCCGTCTTTGGTAAATGCCACGACAGACGGGGTGGTGCGATTGCCTTCCGCATTCGCAATAATCGTTGCCTGGCCGCCTTCCATAATGGCTACTGCCGAGTTCGTCGTTCCTAAGTCAATACCAATGATTTTTCCCATATTCTTTTCCTCCTTGTCGCTCAGCCTTATTTCGCCACTTTGACCATGGCCGGCCGAATCAATTTTCCGTTCAACTTATATCCTGTCTGCAGGGTTTCAATGACGTGCCCTTCGTCCACCTCCGCACTCTCTTCGGTAAGTACCGCATGGTGCAGATTAGGATCAAAGGCTTCGCCATCCGCCACAATGGCTTCCACCCCGTTTTTTTCCAATATCTCGCGTAACTGGGAATGAATCATTTCCATCCCCAGGAAGAAATTATCGTGTTCTTTTTCCGTGGCTAAGGCGCGTTCAAAATTATCCACCACATCGAGCAGCTGCAGAATCAGACGCTCATTCGCGTAACGTATTGTATTTTTCTGCTCTTCCTCGGTACGGCGTTTGTAATTTTGAAAGTCGGCTTGTAATCGCAAATACCGGACGGCGATTTCTTCGTTTTTCGATTCATCTACGGAAGCATCCTTTTTGTCGGATGGATCGTCCGTTGTTGCGTTCACATTCCCTTCTTCGGCGTCGTCCCCATTTCTGTTCATCCGTTCGTCCGCTTCTTCATGAGACGTCTTTCCCGTCGCATCCGCGAAGGTATCGTCGCTTTGGTTCGGTTTACCACCGGTCTCCTGTGCAACCTCTTTTTCCTGTTGCAACAGTTCTTCGACTGTTACCTTTTTCTTTTTATTTTTCATGCTTCCTCCTTTCCGCGGCACGATACCACTTGCCGCCGGAATTCAACCTTAGACTCGTCCTGTAATGGAATCGAGATATTTTCCCATGCGCCGCACATGGCCGATGGCGTTGCGATAGTGTAACCGCAATGGCCCAATGATTCCCAGCGCTCCATAGACCTGATCGTGTACGCGAAACGGTGTCGCGATGAGTGAAGCCCGATGCAGCAGGGGCAATTCATTTTCGGAGCCGATACGCACGATCGTTCCCTCTTGCGGTGAGATTTGATCGAGCAAGCCCAGAAAATCGGAGTTCGTTCGCAATTCCTCCAGAAACTGTAACGCACCCGGCAGATCGCTGCCTTCTACGAAACGCAACCACTTGGCCATGCCTTGGAACACTACGCGTTCTCCATGCTTGGCATTGAGTCGTTCGAGCAAGGTCGGAATGAGCTCACTCATGAGGTTGCCGTGTGTCACCGTCCCGCTGAAATAATCGGATTGCAAGAAAGCGGAAACATCACAGAGACGATGGCCTTCAAACAACTCCTGGAAAATTTCACCCAGACGCTCGAGACGCTCTTTGCTGTAATCCCCGTCCAGACGAATCAACTCGGTGTCCACAAAACGCGTATTGAATACGGTTACTGTCAGCAATTCGTGCGCCGAAAGCGGCAGAAAACGAATTTTTTCGATGATATCGTCCGTGCGCGCCGGCAAAAGGGCAAACGCCACACTGTCAGTTAAATCGGAAAGAATCGTGAGCGCCTGCTCCAGTAAACTTTCCGGATCGTAGGACTGCTTCAGCAAACTTCGGCTGCTTAGAGCGGAAATCGGCTCCGGGTCTTCTCCGCGTCGCAATAACTCATCCACATACCAGCGATACGCCTTTTCGACGGGAACGCGTCCGGAAGAGGTATGCGCCTTTTCCAGATAACCCATGTGTTCCAGATCGCTCATTTCATTTCGAATCGTAGCTGCGGATATGTTCATCTCATAGTCACGCCGCAACGTTCGTGATCCGATGGGCTGTCCTTCGTGAATATAGGATTGCAAAATGGCGCCCAGAATGAACATTTTTCGATCGTCCATATTGCCTCCTTCCATGGATGAAGCCCATCAAGCTAGTGTCCGGTTTACGGTATCTTGCATGGAACAATGCAACCGCTCCGTTTCCATCCTGTTATCACTCTATCTCTTTGAGTGCTAACACTATGATACAAGGCATCTTCTCCTTTGTCAATGGAAAGCGAAAAAAATGTGGTGGTTCGTCGTCAGCCTTCCCACTCCCAAAGGATGTCGGATAAAACGTCATTTTGTACATTGAGTCCTGCCGGTGTGAAAGCAATATGTGTCGGCGTAACGCAGAGCAAACCATTTTTCTGTGCTTCGGCAATGCGCTTCGGCGCCATATCGAGTACATCGATGCCGTTGCGGGCATAAAACGCATTACGATCAATACCCTGTATTTTGCGCAAGCCCATCATGACCTGCTCAAACAGGTCCTCTTCCAGCGTACGCTCTTCGCGCTGCTGGGGCAAGCGTCCTTCCGCAATCTCCTTGCCATAGGCATGAATGCCTGCAGGATTGCGATAGCGTTCTCCCTGCAGATAGCTCGCCGCGCCGACACCGATTCCAAGATAGTCTGCAGCACTCCAATATTTCAGATTATGCCGCGAGGCATAAGATGGCAGCGCAAAATTGGAAATTTCATAGCGCGCATAGCCTAAAGCAGAGAGGCCGTTCAAGACTTCCTCTTCTTCCTGTAAAAGAAGTGCCTCTTCCGGCAAGGGCAGATCGCCATGTTGCGCCTGCCACGAAAAATAGGTTTTTTCTTCTAAAATGAGAGAATACCAGGAAACGTGTTGCGGACGCCATTCTTCTATAAAAGATAGATCCCGACGAATCGCTTCCAGAGACTGCCCCGGCAAGCCGAGAAGAAAGTCCACATTCACGTTTCGTACACCGGTCTCCCGCAAGAGAGCAATGTCCCTTGTAACGTCTGCAGCGGTATGCGTACGGCCGAGACGCGTAAGCAGCGTATCGGACATGCTTTGCACACCGAGCGAGACGCGGTTCACGCCGGCAGCAACAAGAGTCGCGAGTCCGTCTCTATGCAGCGTTCCCGGATTGGCTTCCAGCGTAATTTCCACGTCTTTCGCGAAGGAGAAGGCGGCGCGAAGCGCATCCAAAAGAGATACCACCGCTTCCGGCGGCAAAAGCGAAGGGGTTCCTCCGCCGAAATAAACAGTATCCACAACATACGAAACGGGCGCAAGAAACGGCATTTGTTGCCGCCCTTGCGCCTGGTCCAAGAGATGAATTTCCTGTTTTAAAGAGGAAAGATAGGGAGCCTGCAAGGCCTCGGCATGCGGAAACGTTAAAAAATCGCAATAGAAGCAACGCTCTTGGCAGAAGGGATAGTGAATATAGAGTCCAAGCGGACGAATTTCCGGTGCCGCTTGGAAGGTGTTCTCAGTTTTCTTCATCGTACTTCAGTACATTCAAAAATGCGCTCTGCGGAATGTTGACGTTTCCGATTTGGCTCATGCGCTTCTTGCCTTCCTTCTGCTTTTCCAGCAGTTTCTTTTTTCGCGAAATATCGCCACCGTAGCACTTGGAAAGCACGTCTTTGCGCAATGCGGAAACCGTCTCACGGGCAATGATTTTCGCCCCGATGGCCGCCTGGATGGGCACCGCAAACTGATGGCGCGGAATTTCTTTTTTCATCCGCTCGCAAATGAGCCGTCCGCGCTCATACGCTTTATCGCGATGCACGATGAGCGAAAGCGCATCCACCGGCTCACTATTGACCAGAATATCCAGCTTCACCAGATCGGAAGGCTGATAGCCCTGCAGCTCATAGTCAAGGCTTGCATAGCCGCGTGTTTTGGATTTTAACGCATCAAAGAAATCATAGATGACCTCATTCAAGGGCATCTCATAATGCATGGAAACGCGGCGTTCATCCATGTATTCCATGTTCTTATACACGCCGCGCCGATCCTGACATAATTCCATAATCGTACCGATGTATTCCTTCGGTGTCATGATGTCGGCACGCACAATGGGTTCCTCCACCCGTTCTATATCGGTCGGATCCGGAAAATCGGTCGGGTTCTGAATGCTATATTGTGTTCCATTGTGCAGCGTAATGTGATAAATAACGCTCGGTGCGGTTGCCAGAATATCGAGATTGAATTCCCGTGCCAGACGTTCCTCAATCACTTCCATATGAAGCATGCCTAAGAAGCCGCAACGAAAGCCGAAGCCCAGTGCGGCGGAATTTTCTTTTTCAAACACCAGCGCGGCATCGTTAACCTGCAATTTCTCCAACGCATCCCGCACACTGTTGACGTCCTCATTGGTGCTCGGATAGATGCCGGCATAGACCATGGGAACGACTTTTTTATAGCCCGGAAGTGGCGCTTCCGCCGGATTCTCGGCAGAGGTGATCGTGTCGCCGACCTCCGCATCGCCTACGGTTTTAATGGAACAGACCACATAGCCGACATCGCCCGTGGAAAGCTCATCGGTCCTCACGTGACCGCGTGCATCATAGCCGACCTCATCCACTTCGTATTCTTTGCCGGTCGCCATCAATCGAATGCGCATGCCCGGAACAATTTTTCCATCCTTCACACGCACGAACATTACGACGCCCAAATAGGGATCGTAATAGGAATCGAAAATCAGGGCTTGCAGTGGTCCCTTCGGATCGCCGGACGGCGCAGGAATATTCTGTACGATATCTTCCAGAACCGCCTTGATATTCGTTCCGGCCTTTGCGGAGATCAGCGGTATTCCTTCTGTGTCAAAGCCCAAAACATTTTCAATTTCCTCTTTGGCCATGGGAATATTGGCACCGGGCAGATCAATCTTGTTAATGACCGGTAAAATTTCGAGGTCTTCCTCCAGCGCCAGATACGTGTTGGCCAAGGTCTGCGCCTCCACTCCCTGGGAAGCATCGACGATGAGCACAGCGCCCTCGCAGGCGGCAAGGGAACGCGAAACCTCGTAGTTAAAGTCCACATGACCCGGCGTATCAATGAGATTGAGCGTATAGACGACGCCGTCATCCGCTTCATAAAAGAGGCGCACCGCCTTGAGCTTGATCGTAATGCCGCGCTCGCGCTCCAAATCCATGGAATCTAAAAGCTGTTCTTTCATCTCACGCATCGTAACGGCGCCGGTCATTTCGATGAGCCGATCCGCCAAGGTGGATTTGCCATGGTCAATGTGTGCAATAATGCAGAAATTACGAATATTTTCTTGCCGATCTCCCATACATCCTCCTAAAACCCGCCGAATGCGTTAAAAGGAAAATACCGAAATACCGCGCGCCCTACGACAGAGCGGAGCGGGATGGTGCCGAAATACCGGCTGTCACGACTCGCGCCTTGCTTGCGATTGTCCCCCAATACAAAGAGTTCATCTTTTCCCACCAACCATTCGGTGTTCTCGCGCACATGCGTAAAGCTGGTATTGATATAGGGCTCTTCCAGACGTTTTCCATTGATGTAGACCATGCCGTCTTCAATCTGCACATACTCATCCGGAAGCGCCACCACACGTTTAATATAATCGCGATTCTCATCCGGCGAATGAAAAACGACAACATCCCCGCGTTTTAAGCCTTCCGCCGTAATACCTTGCTTAAACACAAAGAGACGATCCCCGTTATGGAGCGTTTCTTCCATAGAAGATCCCTCCACAACGGTGCTCGCCACAATAAAATGCGTAATGAAAAAGGCAATCACGATGGCGATGACAAGAATGCGTAT